>WRDI01000001.1 GCA_009783515.1 Bacillota bacterium
AGCACATACTGTTCCGCATAGTCAAATCCTTTTTTACCCACAATAAAGACAATCTGAAAATTTTTTATATAAGTCTAAAAAATCACTGTGAAACTTATTCATTCGCAAGGTTATTTTATACAACGACAAGTACCTTGTTTATTTCAATCTTACGGATAGAGCGGAAGCCTTGCTGAGTTTGGATGAAAGTCTTGAAAGCGAAGGAACCGCCCATCTTCCGTCGGGGACGGTTTTTTGCCGCTTGTCGCTTCCGATAAAAACAACGAACCCGAACTTATTATCAATTAAGTTCGGGTTCGTCATTGATGGTTGCGGGGGTAAGACTCGAACTTACAACCTCTGGGTTATGAGCCCAGCAAGCTACCGATTGCTCCACCCCGCGTTACTGTTTTTTATTTACTTTTTATGCATATGTTCGTGCGGCCATCGATTTCTACGACCGTAGGGAGCAAGGCCGCGAATACTCCTTGACAGGGTTTTATACTCGCTTCGCTCGTGCTTCGCAGAACCCCGGTAAGCTACCGCTACGAAGCAACGAAGTTATTGCTCCACCTCGCAATAAACCCGATGCCGCGACAGATCCGCTACGAAACCTAACAAACCAGTTATAAAACAACGGGCAGGGTTGTATTTTAACATCATAAAAGATATTTGTCAAGCGCGAAAAGGGTATTTTGTCAGTCAGTCGGGCATTCTTAATAACTTTTTTTGTTTTTTTGGCGATATTTTTGACATTGCGTGTAGTTTTCAAGTAAAATTGTATATTTTTTTGAGCCTTAGTCGCTCGAAATCTAATTCTTCAGCCTTCAAATCATGCCGTCAACAAGATTAAACCATTCTACCATAAAGAGTCTCCGCGCTTAAGCTTGAGAATGACTACATTTTGAAATTTTTCAAATGATATGTATCCTTATTTTGTATTTTGTCCCAAGTAATAACGCCGAATTAAGCGCCACAAGCACCGAACTGGCGTTGTGTACAAGCGCGCCCAGCATGGGGTTAAGCACGCCTATCGTGGACAAAACCACCGCCAGCACGTTGATAGTCATCGAAATTATGATATTGATTTTGATAGTCCGCAGCACCTTTCGACCGAGACGCAGACAGCCGGGCACCTTTTTTATGTCTGAACTGAGAAGGGCGGCGGAGGCGGTTTCTATTGCTGCGTCGCTACCCAAAGCCCCCATCGCCAAGGACACGTCCGAGAGGGCGAGGGCGGGCGCGTCGTTTACCCCGTCGCCCACCATGCACACCTTGCCTTCCGATTTTAGGCGGCGGACTTCCTTTAATTTATCTTCGGGTAAAAGGGAGGCACGGACGTCTTGCGGCTCAATCCCCGCCTGCGACGCCATGTAATTCGCCGACATGGGGTTGTCGCCCGTCAGCATTACTGTCCTTATCCCGTCGCGGTTAAGGGTGGCGACGGCGGCGGGCGCCCCATCGCGCAGTCTGTCGCTCAAAGCGATAATCCCTATTAAAATGCCGTTTTCACGTACCCCGACCACCGTCTTACCGTGGCTTAATAATTCTACGGCGGCTTGGGATAGATTGTCGTGTGTGTCTTTTTCCGCGTCCGTCCCACCGTCGAAATCCGTCCATTTTGTGACGGTAATTTCCTCGCCGCCCACCATAGCCGACACGCCCACTCCCGCAAGTGACGTCACAGATTCCGCTTTTTCCAAAGGATAACGCACCGCAATAGCCCTTGCCAACGGATGACCCGACAAGGATTCCGCCGCCGCCGCCTTTCGCAAAACATATTCTTCGCTTACCCCCCGCCCGACTACGCTGTCCACGCTTATCGCGCTCTCGGTCAGTGTACCAGTCTTGTCAAAAGCGACGATATTCACCCGTCCGAACTGTTCGAGCGCTGCCCCGCTCTTAATCAAAATGCCGTTTTTCGCCGCGCTGCCCAAGCCCGCCGCTACCGCCACGGGCGTTGCCAAAGCAAGGGCACAGGGGCAAAGCACCACCAACATGGTCACGCCCCGCGTCACCGCCTCCATGACGTCGGGTGCAAAAAGAGGCCTCCCGAACAAATTCCCCTTACCCATAAAAGCAAAGTTAATTAAAAACACCAAAACTGCAAGTATGGCGGCGGAAGGCACGATAAAGCTTGCCGCGCGCTCGGTCAGCCGGCTGATGGGCGCCTTTTGCCCCTCCGCCTCCTCGACAAGTCGTTTTAACTTGCTGACCGTCATTTCGTCCTCCGCCCGTGTCACCTCTACTGTAATTGCGCCCGCGCCGTTGAACGTCCCACCAAAGACTTGGTCGCCCGCTGCCTTTTCGACGGGAGTCGCCTCGCCGGTAATAATAGACTGGTTCGCCGTCGTCACGCCCGCTATTATTACGCCGTCCACGCTGATCATGTCGCCGGGCAAGACGATTACACAGTCGCCGACCTTGACCTCTCTTAACAGTTTTTCGACGATTTTCCCGTCAATCATGTACTTTGCGACGGTGGGCTTAAGGCGGACAAGCCGCTCTATCCCCGCACGCGCCTTCCCCGTGGTGAAATCCTCGATAATCCCGCCCAAATACATCAAAAATGCGACCTCGCCCGCCGCGAATATGTAGCTGTGCCCATGCCCGTCGCCCTCTACCGCGCCGCTAAACGCCAAAATCCAGAGCACGACGCAGGCGGTCATTGCCATCGTTATCAAAAGGGCGGAGCTTATCTTGCCCGAAAAGCCTTTGCCATTTATCAGTTTGCGGACGGCGGTGCGTACAAGGCGAAAGCCGCAAAGAATAAGAGCGATAAATCCAAAGTCAAGGTAATGCAAAATTTGTGGTAAGGAGTGCTGGATTTTTTCTAAACTTAGGACAAAACTTGTAATGAGAGAAAGGAGCGACACTCCCAAAATGAAGTATTTGCCGTATTTACCCCAAAACGTACCTTTGTTTTTGTCCGATGGAGCGCCGCAGCACCCGCCCTCGAACCCGCCGCCGCTTGCACCGCCGTGCCCGCAACAGCTCCCTCCGACGGTACTGTTTTGTTTTGATTCATTATTAGTGTTTGCACCGCAACAACTTGCGCCGATTAGAGTATTGAAAGATTCTTTCGTGATTTCCTTGCCCTTATTCCCACAACAACAGTTTTCAACCAAATTCCCCTCTTGGGTGGAAGGCGTCGGGCAATCGACAAAACCGCCTGTTATAAAAGGTTGGGATTCTTCGCTACGCTTAGAATGACAAAAAATAGGGGTGTCCAAAAAATTTTCCTCCGTCGGGGGGGGGCAAGGCGTAGAGCAAATATGCTCGTGGCATATTTGCCGCCGAAGCCCGAACGCCTCCTCGGACAGGGCGGGGTGGTTGTCGGGGTATGATGCGCCTTTCTCTTTCTGTCCGCCTACTTCCTTTAAATCAGCCTCCCCCTTTTCCCCGCAACAGCAGCACGGTTTCTTTTCCGCTTCCTTCAGTCTATCCATAAGTAGACCCCCAAAAGCAAATTAAGCTCGTCCGCAAGTGACTCGTTCCCCTCTTTCAGACCGCCTTTAACGCAAGTACCCATGTGGTTTTTAAGTAATTCCATGCCAGCTTTTTTAACGGCGCGCTGAATTGCCGTGATCTGCGTAAGTATGTCAACGCACTTTTGATTTTCGCTTACCATTTTCCGTACCGCCTTAACGTGCCCCTCGACGGTGGCAAGCCGCCTGTCTAACTGATTTCTGAAATTTTCGTTCATAATCCTTTTTCCTTATCCCCACCCCTAAGGGGGGGGTATATTGTAGCGCAAGTATATACTCCCCGCCAAACATTTGTCAAGCGGTTTTCGACACTTTTCTTTTTTCTTTCTTAGAACCCGCGCGGATAAATTGAAAATGCGATATTTACGAAGGATTTTTGTGTCCGTCAAAGCATTTGACGACAACGTATAGCGCGATCCGAGCCGACAAAGCGCAGGGCGAGGCGTTTAGGAAAAAAGCCGAGGACCGCCGCGGCGGAATGACCCGTAAAGACCGTCGTTTGAAATCCTCCGCGCAGGTTCTTATTTTTTCATTTTCATTTTTTAATTTCGACTTTCATTGTGCGTTGCGCATTGTGCGCTGAGTACTGAAATGATCCCCGGTGCCACCGCTTCAATACCTGCAAAATCCATGGCGAGGATATAAAACTCTTCTATTTTTTTGTGCGCCTCTTTTGCCTTATTAAGGGCATTATCTGCGGCAAAAACGGCGTCTTTTATTGCATTGTTGTTGTATTGAATTGTGCCCTCGTGCTTTTCATCCCTTGCCGCAAATTCCGCCTTCCGTATTATCAAGGTGTCCGTATGAGTGATTAAAACGCTATTAAAACTCTCGGGGGCGAGAATTTCGCAAAAACAAGTGACGTCAAATCCCCGCCGTGCAGCCGCTTCCGCAATTTCTTTTAGCACAAGCCCGTGCAAATAAGGATCGTAATCGAGCTCTATAATCGAATTATAGTTATTTTGCGATGCAAAATCCGCAAAATCCCCGTCCGCTATCGTCGAAAGAAACAGCCTGCGAACATTCCCATGGGCTCCGCGCTTATTTTTTCCGTTATTTGCCGCATTAAGCCCTAAATCCCGCAAAATCCTTCGGGCAATTTTAGAGGCAACGATGGCAGCGTCTTTGTAAAAGGCGGTAAAAATCAGATTATTACATTCAAACAAATTTGACGCGTTTTTTATGTACAAGTACGCCGTATCGAAAAAAAGCCGCTTTTGTTTCATTAACTCCGTAATTTCCTTCTCGTGCTTTTTTACGCAGTCACCGATAAAAGCCCCCAAATCGACTATTTTTTCACGCGCGCCGGGGATAACCGTTTCACAAATGTGCGGCGCGGTTCCATCCACAACCGCCACATTAAGCGTTGGAAGCCTTACCCCGTCCAAGCTCTCATGGTCGGACGAGCAATAAAAGTATTCGACGTCCGTTTTGCCTTCAAATGTTTTGCCGATTTTTTTCATCAGCGTAGACTTACCCGTACCCGGTCCGCCTTTGAGTATATACAAAAACCCCGCCTTGTCACTGCGGTTTATTTGGTTAAAAAGATTATAAAACCCGTATTTTGTGTTCGCTCCCGCGTAATAGCGGCGCGTTTTTGTTGTTTTTTCCATAACTAACCTTGCCTTTCAGCGGTTATTTTAATTTTAATGAGTTGAGCGCTTTTTACCTCAATAATATCGGCTGCACCTGCCTTCCCTCTGCCGCGTCCGCTATCGTCGCCTCTAAAAGCCCCCAGTCCGCGATAAGCGACTTGGGCTTATTGACGGGGTCGTCCTGCCCGAACGGGATAAAATACACCCCTTTTGCCGCCATCAAAACCCCCAAATTCCTCATGTTCAGTCCCAATCCGTCGTTGGTGGAAATCCCCAGCACCAGCGGCTTATTGTTCCTCATGTGCGCCTTTGCCACCATGGTCACGGGCGTATCGGTTATCGCGCCTGCCAGTTTTCCCATAGTATTCCCCGTGCAGGGGGCGATTACCAGAATGTCAATAAGATTTTTGGGCCCCACGGGCTCCGCCGCCGAGAGCGATGCAACGGGCTCGTTTCCCGTCAACTTCCTCACCGCAGAATAAAAATCGGCGGCCGCAAAAAACCGCGTATCGGTATTAAGTACAGCAAAAGACAATATCGGCAAGACATTGTATCCCTTGTCCGTCAATCCCCTGATTGCGGCAAGCGTTTTATCAAAGGTGCAAAAAGAGCCGGTGATTGCAAAGCCTATGTTTTTCATCATTTTTCCTCCCTTATGTTTGTGTAAAGATTTTATCTTTGCATGATTGGGCTATGTTTTGACGGTTAAATGAACTATTTATGGTTTTCTTTTGCTTACTTTTTCTAAAAGTAAGTCACTCCCACCCCAAAAAATCTTTGGATTTTATGGGGGCCCCGGGCGGGAGGGGGTCAAGGGGGAGCGCGAGGCGGCGGACGAAGTTCGCAAAAACAGTCCGGTGGATTGTTTTTAGCACGAGCGGCTGAAAGTGTCCTCCCCCTTGTGCCTTTTTATGGCACTTTTGGGGCATTCCAAAAGTGCCATAAATAACGATAACTTTTTTCAGACGGTAAAATAATATAAAAACTCCTTATCCTCTCTTTTCTATTGTTTCTAACATCAATACTGCCGCCGCTTCACAGCAAAAAACCTGCGGTAATGCGGGCGCGGGCAAGTATTTCACCCCCGCCCTCTCCGCCTCCGCCGCCTCCAAGCAAGGCACCGACGCGACCTCGATCACCAACGTGTTATTCCCCATCTCTGCAAGCATACCTCTGTCAAAAACATGAGCGGGAATGGTGTTTACTATCACGTCAAAATACTTTAAATCCATCAAAAAATCATTTTTCAGATAACATTCGTCGCAGTACAAAAAACATTCGCCCAATTTGCCCTCGTTATGAGTGGCAATCGAAAACCTTACCCCCAAGCGGTAAAATAAAAGCGCGGCGGCCTTTGCGCATCTCCCCCATCCCAAAACCAGGATATTGTTTTGGTAAATCGACTTGGGCGTGTTTGAAATCAGTAGCGCTAGCACCCCCTCGGCGGTCAGCGCGGCGTTTTTGTGCGCAAAAATCTCGTCCGCTAAAAAATTGACCCGCGTTATATCCTTTTGCCTTAAAATACTCTCCGTTTCCGCGCTTAAATTGCCCGCGAATAGCGTTATTCCCTCTTTAAGCCCCGTCGCTTCATTTGGCAAAAGCTTTTTTGCGGGCGAAAACACGCAAACGTCGTCTTTTTGCATTTCGGACACGGTTTGCGCGTTTAATTCGACCGCCTCCGTCCCCTTTTCCCTCAAAAGCGCAATCAGCTTTTCGCTTCTTTTATCGCTCGGTTCTATATAGTACCTCATATCTTCATATTATTCGGCAAGTTTAGTGTTGTGACGGGCAAATAATCCTTTATTTTTTCTTGCGTTTTTGCAAAATTCATGCTATATTATAATCGTGTAAAAAAGTGTGGGAGGAAAAAAATGTACGAAGCTTACATACAAAAAGCCGTAAAAACGGGGGCGGCGCATGCGAAAGCCTTCACAATAGACCAAATCGTTTTCGACCCGCGCACAATCTTAAAATGTATGTGGGGCTGCGAAGACTTCGGGAGGCTCCACACTTGCCCCTCCGCCCCAAAATCGCTCAAAATAGAGGAATATATCCGCGTATTCCGGCATTATAAAAGCGGCATAATTGTTCACTGCCACGACAAAACGCCTTGCCAAAAAATTTCGTACGAGCTGGAAAGGCAGGCGTTTTTGGACGGATTTTACTTCGCCTTCTCATTGTCCGATTGCTCGATTTGCGCCGAATGCAAGGGACTGACGGGGCAGCCCTGCGCCGCACCCAAACGTGCCCGCCCTGCCTTCCACAGCGTGGGCATAGACGTTTTCGCCACAGTCAAAGCCTTGGGGCTGCCGCTGTATCCATTAAAGAGCGAGGGCGAGGAGCAAAACTGGTACTCGGCGGTGTTTATCGAGTAAATCACAGATTGCAAATTACAAATATTACTACGGAAGTGAAATATATTGCTTTTTGACGAGCGGATTTTAGATGCCAAAGCCTCAAAAAGTATTTTTTTTCGTTGCCATAGTAATAAGTGGCGATCTTTATCGGGCAACTCTCCCACGCCATTGGCGGAGGTCGTCATCAAATAACTCTCTCACGTAATCAGTTTTTTTTGAAAAGCCATGTTGTAGGGCGCGACGTCCCCGACGCGCCGCAAGGTGTTGTGCCGAGATTTTACCCCCCTTAAGTTCCTTGACTCTTATTCCTGTTTAAGATATAATGCATTTATGATAACACTCACTCGTAGTGAAAGGGATACCATAAAGGTTTCCGGAACATACGTTATATGTTCTTACACCACCATATATTGTGTGTGATATTACCTAAATAACTGTATGCTGTGCCTTTTGCCCTCGTTAACATTTCCAGTCGCCTTAAAAGTCACCCACACCCCTAAAAACTTGACAAAATCGCCCTGCTTGTTGTACAATCAAATATCGCCGCGCACCCGTAGTGAAATGGAGATCACGCGAGTTTCCGGAGTTCGTATTGGGGGTTCGAGCCCCTCCGGGTGCGCCAAATTATAAAAAATCAGCAGATTAGCTTTTCAGCCTGCTGATTTTTTTTCTGTCTGAAGCCGTCTAACGCTTTACGGGGAACAGAATCGGCATAATTATTATCCTGTCCAACAACTGCGAAAATGCCGTTTCTTACACTACCGCGTAAAAAGAAAAAAGGCGTGGCTTGTATTCACGCTCCTTTCCCAAAAATATAATTCTGTTTCTTATTGTCATTAGACCCCAATAGGTTCGGCGGCTCAACTATGTCTTCCCCTTTTCGGCTTTCTCCGTCCTATATTTGATTCACATTTATCGCCCAAACGGTGCCCGTAAGCGGCGTCGCCTTGTCTGTCATACAGACAACGATGCCCTCGCCCACTATCTTGTCTGGGATTTTGTTAAGCACCTCAAACGACGCGCACATTGCCTTGCTTGGGATCCGCGCTTGTATTTATCTCGGCGGGATAATTTGTTATTATTTTTGTTTGTTTTTGCCTCTTTTTGTTGTAGTCCCGTAACAAAAAAAGTTATCCTGCGGTTATCTGCTTTTTAATTTTTTCCTTGTCAGCCATAATAGCTTTCCTTAAATAGTTTTATTCTCGAAGCGTCTTTTTAATGCCTCGAAGTAGTTTTCGTTCTCGCGCCACAGGCGTAATATCAGCCTCTACGTTTCGATTGTTGCGTCTTTCTTTTCCATGGTTTTCCACCCCTAAACCACCCTTTTTCCTTCCAATAAAGATAATCCCTCGACTGCGGCTCGCCCGATTTAACAAGTGATTTGTTAATCATTTTGTGCGCCATGCCCATAATCCCAAACAAAAAGCGCACCTTAAAATGCGGCCTTTTTACAGGTTTTTGTACTTTTTTCGCCACGCGGCGGCACTGCCTTGTTATACTTGCCTTGCGCTTTTTGCTTATCTTGTCCCAGTCCGCGCCGAACAGCGCCTCCTTAACCGCGTACCGCCTCGCCACTCCCCAATAATCCAAGCTGTCGCCTATGTCCCTGACAACCCTTTTTATGCCCGCCCCCGCGGCGTTGGTTATTATCACCGCTCTTTTGAAAAACATCGGATTTTCGGGGGAGTGCGCCATCCATTTGGTCGCGTAGTGGTCGAGTAGCGCCTTTAATTGCCCCGTGACATGAAAAACATACACAGGCGAGGTGAATACAAGGAGGTCGGCCGCCAAAATGCTCTCCCAAATGGGGACGGTGTACTTGCTATGCGGGCAGACGCTGATGTCCCTAAAGAAGCACGCCTTGCAACCCGTGCAAAATTCAGGCGCGTCGGTCGGCAAATGATATTCCGTTATCTCGTGCCCATTGTGAAGCGCCTCCAAAAAAGCGTCTTTCATTTTGTAGGTGCAGCCCTTGTTTTTTACACCGTTGATTACCGTTATTTTCATGTTATTTCAAATTCCTTTTATATTCTATAACCTTAAACAAGTCGTCAAGATTAGTGTCGCGGGTTACGCTTATTACAAGAGGTTTCAATTTCGCCCATTTCGGCTGAAAAGTCTTAAATATCTCTGTGACGGGCAAATCCGCAATACCCGCAGCGGCGGCCTCGGTGAAAAACATGCTCACCTTAAAAAAGCCGTCCCAGACCGACAGCCAAAATACCGTCTTTCTTTTGTGAATGTTTTTGCTTAGCCAACTTTTCCCATCGTTATAGTACCGCCACTGCTCCGCTTTGATGCCGTAGTCCAGCAGCCTTTTATTAAACTCCGCAAACGCGGAGTAGTTTCTGCGGAGTGCACCTATTAACACCGCGTCAGAGGGGAACACCGCCGGGTCTTTAAGTAATTGTATTTCGTCGCTCGCCATTTTATTTTTTTACCTCCGAATAAAACTTTTTCAAATCTTGCTTTACGTCGTCCGGCAAATAGTGCCAACGGACGCCGCGAATCGCTCCCTCAAGAGCGCAAAGCCGCATAAAGCAAGCCGAAGGGTCCGACGCCAAAATTCTAAGCCACGCCTCTTTGCTTCCGACCTCTCGTAGCCGCTCCGCTGTGCTAATGCCCGCGTCATTTAACTGTTTCGCCAATTTATCGGCTATGTTAGGAAGTTTTGTCAGCGCGCCAATTATCGGGTCGGCTTTCGCTAAATATTCTCGCGTCTCCGCGGTGGCGGTTATGCGGTTTTTAGTTTTGCATACCATATTTCCCCTACATTCTCCTCGCTTAAAATAATACAAACGTATTTTATTATATCACAACTAAGCTTAAAACACAAGCCCTTAAGCGCTAATATACAAAACACCCCGAAAACATAGCATTCGGGGTGTTTGTGTGTCTTTGTTGCTGTCATACCTCTTGGGCAACTTGCGGACCCTTTATTACTTAGCCTTTTTAAAGAGTAAGAATTGGTTGGCGTCGTCGCTTTGGCCGGCGTTGGCTATAAGGCGCAGAAGCGCGTTGCGTTTGCGGCGGTTGTCGACAACAAGGTAAATGATATAAGCAAGTAAAAGTAGGGCAACCGTGCCGCCTACAATCACTATCCACCACGGGAATTTATTCATAAAGAAGTCAAAGTCCGCCGTGTTGCCGTATTTGTCGGTCACCACCATTCTGTACGAGCCGTTCTTTGTAAAGTCATACGCCCATGTGCCCGCGCCTATTTCTGTGGGATTTATATCTAACTCGGTTTGGGTGCCGTCCGGATTGTTTCGGTATACTTTCACCGTGCCTCCATCGTTAATCATGTCCTCAAAATTGGCGATTTGGATTTTTGCATTGGCGGAAAACGGCTTGCCCCTGATTTCTTCAAGGTCATTGATGAACGCGCCGCCCGAGCTGGCGGAAATGTTCGTCGGGTCTCCTATATATATGTCTGTATCCTCGGGCAATAATCTCAATTCCGCAAACATTTCGCTGTTGTCGGCGATATTTTTGCCTTCCACCCTGAAGGTATATGTTCCGTTAGCCCCGATAGAACAATAGTAGATGACTTCGCCTGCCTTTGAGACATATCCTGCCGGAAGAGGCGGATGATTGGGATTGATCGAACTATACTCTTCAAACGTGATGTGAAGAAGCGCGATTTCGGGATTTAACAGGAAGGCTGTCCCGCCGCTGAGCGAGTATGTAATCTTGATATACGCCTTTATCGCATGGTTGACGGGGTCAGACGTGGGCGGCACAAGCCACTCGATTGTCGGTTTGCCGCGGTCGATATACACAAACAAAGGCTTGGTAAGCGGGCTGACTTCGTTTTCGCGACCCAAGTTTGCAACCGATACTACCTCGAATTCGTACCTTGCCCTCACGCCCGATTTGACGGTAAATTCAAACGTATTCAACTCTCCTTCCACAGGAACAAGCTCGCTTCCGGCAGCAAGGTTTTTCGGGTCGTATGACTTGAAAAGTTCTTCTCCCAAATAGACATAGATTATAAAGCCTGACGAGCCGACGTTGCCGATTACGATAGTAAATACGACGTCGTCCGCCGCCCAGTAAGGATTGGCGGTTTCGGTATCGGTATTCGCCTTAGGCGCGGTCACAAAGATGGTGGGGGTGTAATTATCAAAGTCAAGGTTTTCCCTGTTAATCTGAAGGATTTCTGACGTCTTGCCGTTACCTCCCGTCGCCTGGAATCCGTACTCGCCTTCCTGGACGGTATAGGCATACACGACGCGCCTGCCGTCCCCGTACGGCTCGTCAATAATTGTACCGTAGCGCGTATCCGGAGTGCCGGAGCCGGAAACCTTGGCAAAGCCGCCGTCTTTATGTTCGCCGCTTATCGAATATAATACTTGAATGTATATCGTGAGGTTGCCCGTAACCCATCCGGTAGGCAGGGGTTCGTACAGGCTGATGACGGGGGGCTCGCGGTCGATGTTTACGCGGTAGTTGTTGCTTCTGTTGGTTTCCAACTCGCCGACGCCCACCACCTTAAGGCCGGAATACACCCTGAATTGGTAAGTGTCGCCGTTGCTCTCGCTTACGTGATAGAAGTAAACCCCGTCAACGCTAAAGTCGTTAGTTCCGGATAGGCCAAGCTCTTGGCGCAGTTCGTTCGGAAGCGAGTAAAGAGTTTTAACCAACGTAGTGGTCACTCCGCGCGTCCTGTATACCTCGACGTAAAAACCGGACGGACCAAAGTTTGTAACACCGACCCTGAACACGGCGTCGTCGATAAGCCATTTGACCGCGCCGCCCGTTATCACGCCGTCGGTCGTTTCTATAGTCATAACGGGATTGGAGTTGTCGACTAAATTGGTAGTGAAAGACATCTCGCCCGCGGACAGCCTGCCGTTTGCGCCCATGACCTGGAAAGCGTAAGCCTCTCCGCTCGCCGACATTTTGTAGGTATAAACCCACCAAACCTCTTCGCCTTTATTAATCTGCTCGCGGTTCACAAGGTTAGCAAATACCGCGGCGCTGCCCATAGGTATAACCAAGCCGTCTTCGCGCCCATTGTCATTCGGGCTATTCATAGGACCTGAAATCGAATAACTGACCTCGAACTTGAATATTGCGTCGTCGCCGCTGACAAAGCCTGTGGGTACGGACGCTTCTATCAATGAGATTTTTGGCGCAAGCCTGTCTATCCTGACCTCGAACGGACCTTCTACTACACCCATGTACTCATGATACAACGCCTGCGGGTTATTCAAAACAGCCGTGGCGGACGTCGCGCGCGGTACCGCTCTGAAGTAAATCACGCGGTTGACCTCGGCATTCGTATCCGAAAGGGTAAGCGTACGGTTCGCGACAGAGTATCCTATATGACCGGAAATCGGATACCACGAAGTAAGGTTGGTACTGTAGTATACGTCGTAACCCGACCAAGTACCTCCTCCGTTGTAGCTTACGTCAAAGGCGTAGGTAACGGTGCCGTCAAGCCATTGTCCCGTATAAATTTGGTCGCTGTTGTTAAAGGTCGCGGTAACGGTCAGTATCGGCCTATTCCTGTCGATGAATATGTCTTTCGCCTCTATTGTGTGCGTGGCGGCCTTGCCGTTGACGCCCGTGGCGGTAAGGGTATGGTCGTCTCTGTTTGTCAGTATAACCGTATAAACATAATTCCTTACGCCCGCGATGTCTTGTGACGCGCCGCCCGTGATCTGAGTGGCGCCGACATACAATGTGCCCTCCGTTGTCAGCGAGGTCGAATACACCACCCTAACGGTCGCCGTAATATTGTCCGCCGTCCAAGTCTGGTCAATAGAAACCAAGATGATTTGAGGCGTGCCCGCGTCGATTTTGACCCAGAATTGGTCCTTCACATTGCTACTCGTACCGGCAATATCCGACGTCAGTTTATCTCCGTTTGCAGTATGATTGGTCGACGTCCACGACGCGGACACCGCGCGAAAGTAATACCGCGTCTCCTGTGCCTCGGCAAATGTGTGTGTCGAGGCGCCGGATGTGTCGTTCCAGTTTATGCCGTTTGTCGACCACTGGAAGGTAACGGGCGCGTAAGTAGAGTTGGTTTGATTAAAGGTGAAGGTCACGGACGTGCCGACCCAGCCACCGCTATAAGGCTCGCCGCCGCTGGCGGCGGAAACCTCGAACTCCGGCGGTATTGTGTCAATCATAATCAAAGGAAGGGCACGGCTGCTCGGTACGTTTGCGGCTGACCATGCGCGCACGATATAGTCGCCCGACGCCCCATACTTGTCTGCGGTAAAGTTAAAGGTCGCGCCTTCGCCTTCGGCAATTTTGTCGCCCTTGAATTCGACAATCCACGTGATTCCCGCGTTGTACAGCGTCCCGCCTATAGTGCCAGATATGTTGGCGTTATACGCCTGCCACTCCGTGGGAACGGTACTTGCGGTAACGGTAATGTTAGGTTCGCTCGTATCCCGCCTCAACGTCCTTTTGACAATACCCGATGGATATTCTAATTCGGAATCCGAAACGGCGACCGCGACAAAGCAGACAGAGCCGTACCAGTCTATGCCGACGGTAAACGTCAGTTCCAAAATTGAGTTGGTCAAAACCCATGTGCCGGGCAGCGGCATCCAACTGATGTTGACGGTAGCGGCATTAAACGGAGTCGGATCTCCCTGCGTTTCCGTCACATACTGGTAATACACGCGTACGCCGCTGGCGCGGGGTTCGTTGACCGACAGACGGTATACGATTTCGCTTTGTGCCGTCCAGCCGCCGGTATAATCGCTTGTCGCGTTGAGCACTATGGGGTTTTCTCTGCCCGAGATTTCAAAGTTCTTAATGTCTATCGCATATGTCGCTAACGAGGCGACCCCAGAGGACGAAACCGCACGGAAGTAATATGTGCCGTTGCCGAAATAATCGGCCCCTATCACACTTCTGGTCTCGGTAATCGGTATCATCAAAAGCTTGGTAAAGGTGCCGTCGCCATTGTCGAACACATAGTGCCAAATATTCTCGTATTTCGCATCATCCCAATCAAGAGGTATATTTTTTATCCCATACCAATCCCCGTATACACCCTGCCTATACTCGATAATGCCGCCAACGTTGTAGCTACCAACCGACCCAAAGGTGACGTCGACTCCGACATAGACGTAGTTCTTGGCGGGCTTGCCTTCGGCATAGTCCTCGGTCAATTCGTAAAGGTTGATTAAGCGCCGCGCGTCGGGCGTAAGGGTATCGTTCTCTCCGCTCTTATCAATTACGGGGTTGAACACAGGGCGCTGGTTGAGTATCGCGACGGTAAAGGTGTGAATGTCCTTCACGTCTTTTTCGTCGACGTCGCCCTTACCGTCATAATTTCTGCCCGGAACAAGCCCGAACTCTATCGCGAAATAACAATCGCCGTCGGTCTTTCGAAGGTGAAGCAAGCCGGCCGGCCAATCCTTGAGCTCGCCGCCGAAAATCAATTGGTTAGGCCGTCCGTTAAGCGTGTCCGACATCAATACCCAATCGCTCCATTCCGCGTCGGTGGTCAAATCCTTTGTGCGCATAACGTACCATACGCCGGAGGACGGGTATGCGATCGCGTCGGGTCTGAAGGTCACGACGCCGCTGGCGGCGCTGAGCCAATCAGGTTGCTTGGGGGGGGTGCCACTACCATCAAGCACTCCCGTACTACCCCAAACATTGGCTGAGGCGACCGGGTCAAGCACGGGAGGGACGTTATAGTCTATCCTGTCGATAAGCACGCTGCCGCTTGCGCCCATAAGCCCCGCAGGGGAGGTGGCGTAAGCATAGAATGTCAGTGTACCGTCCGACCTAAGATTGCTATAAAGCAGGGTGGTGGGCACGGTGTATGTTTTGGTCCATATGCCCCCCACACCCGCCGCGATTTCCGGGAATTGACTCTGCGGAATAGTGACGGAGGGTGGCCACGCGTTGGGCTTGTTGTCATAGTAGGTCAAGGTTATTTCCGCACCCGTGTTTGTGTTCGTCTTCGAGCCGCTCGCGCCCACCTTTATCGTTATGTTCACGGTCGCGTCGTCCCGCCAGTCGCTTCCGTTAATAGAAGACGCGTTGCTGGAAAGGGTCACCTCCGGCGCGACGTTGTCAAGATTAAGCCAGAATTGTATGGTGATGCCAATCAATCCGACATCCTTTGACGCGTCAAAGCCTGCGCCCGCCGCCGCTACTTCCGAGGCGCGGAAAACCCTGAACTGCACAAGGCCTTGATAAGCAACTAAACTGGGGAAGGTAAACATTCCGTTTGCCGAAATGCCCGCTTCCGCCAATGTCGTATACTTGTCGACGTTGGGGGCAGATTTGCTGTAGCTGTAAAATCTTGTCCACCCGCCATCTTTCAGCTTGTAATAGAACACTAAGCCCGAAACGCCGATATTCTCGACGCTTGCCTGAAAAGCTCCAGGAGTAAAGGTCACGGTGCCGCTGACCCACTGCGTCGAGTTTTCGGCAGTTTCAAGGTTGCGGTTGCTGTTAATCGACACGGAGGGGACCTCTTCCATATCCATGCAGCTGACGGTGAAGTAAGTGTATTCGGTGGTCACCTCGACAAAGCCGCCGTTAGTATCCGACCGCACCGCGTTGTACGCGATTATGCGGTACTCGCCGTTGTTTCTCACCTTTAAGGAAGGAGTTAAGGATGCGCTAAGCTCGTCATAAATCACCCACGGCTGGGTGTCGTCTCTGCGGCGTTCTATCACGATTTTGCTTGCGGACTGACCGACAAAGCTGATACCCGCGTTAACGACTGTAAAGCTTAAGGTCAGCTCGCTTGTATACCACGTATCCGGCGGGACGGTCGGCGCCATGACCGCGAAACCGTCGGCCTTGGTCACGTTGTCCATGCGGAGGCGATACGAAACGGCCTCTTTAGCGTTGTTGTCGGTCGCCAAAGCGTTCATGCCGTTAAGTGATTTATTAAATGTCCCTCCCAAATCAAGCGAATGGCGGACGGCGTAGATATAAATCGTGCCGTCAAAGTTTTCACTGAAAGGCTTGATTGCGTTTCCGCTCAAGACGGAGTGACTTGTGTCGGAAGGAAGATTCTTGCCGTAGCTATAAAGCAGCTTCCATGTCAGCGGATCGCTATCGGCCTCGTTCGTTTTTTCCGCGATATAGAAATCAAAGCCGGAGCTTCCCGCCGCAATAACCGCGCTGTTGCCCGCGATTGCGGTAAACTGCACCGTCCCCGTACGCCATGCCTCGCCCGCGCTGGACGGGCTCGCGGTGACGGTGGCGGTATCCATAATCAAAACGTCCATAAATTTTACAGGGAGAGGACAGCCGTTTTGCGGCGACGTTCCTCCCACGTAATTGTGGGCGATCAAGCGGTAATTCCCATTGCTGTCAATCGGGAAGCTGTACTTGTCGTCTTCGTTATAGGGCACTTCCGCATAGAAATTCCACGCGCCGCCGGTCGGCGCCTGTTTTTGAACGGTTATATAGCTGTCCTCGCCGTCGTACGCGCCCCAACTTCCGGAAGCGCCCGGTGTGACGATAAATTTAGCTATATAATCGGCCGTCTGCCATTCGATGTCCTCCGAAACAAAGCTTAGGCTTACCGTCGGCGCGGAATTGTCCTGCCGCACATAGAAGGATTCGAAACGGAATACGTTCTTTTCGACAGGTTCGAGGCCGTAGGCTATGTCGTCGTCAACAAAGCTTGCGCCGTATGCCGCCGTTATCGCCTGCGAATGGCGTACCGCGATAAAGTCCACAAACCTGTCATGGTTGCCCGAAAGGGTAAGCGTCGCCCCGTCTGCGGTAAGCGCGACGGTAAAGCCTGCGGAGCTATAAGGCGTGGCGGTAAGCTTTTCGGCGCCCATTGCGCGGTAAACCGCATAAAAACGTATCCACGTCCTGCCGCCGTCAATCGAATAATAGAAGTCAAGGCCGGAGCTATACATGCTTTCGATGACATAGTGCGTGATCGTAAACACCGTGCTGCCGCTGCGCCAACGTATAACGTCCGCGTCGAATGTCGCGTCGACGCCGGGGTCGGCGGTAATGTTGTCGGGATTAGACTCAAGCTTTGCGCTTATAGTGGCGTTGTCAAGGTGCATAACCCTGAAGTATTTGCAGCCGACGGTATCAAGCTCCGTCCCGCTCGGAGGCGCGCCTGTGTATCCGCCGCTGCCGCCTAAAAGCGCGGGGCTAATCGCGAAAATCCTGTAATAGCCGTTTTCGTAGATTTTGAAATTATAGCTTGTCGTCCCGTTATAAAGCTGTTTCCATTCCGATTCGTATTTATCGGGAGTCACCCATTTCGCGCCGTCCCACCACTGAAGCACAATTGTGCTTGTGGCATATGTCCCTGTGTCGGTTTTTGTTCCCCAGCTGAGGGATGTCCTTCCGCCAACCGCGGGGTCAACCGCCGAAACGGTAATCGGCTGGGTATAGAATTCATTTGTGTCCCAATCGAAATCGCCGGTATCGACCGCCTTGACATAAGGCGAGCCGTTATCCTGACGGACGTAGTACCTGCCTATATACCTGTAGTCGCTAAAATTATCCCAATCATCCCCAAGCGAAGCACGGAGGGCATAGATATACACCCAGCCATTGTAGTTGTAGGAATCGGAAATCGATAACCTCGCACCGCCGGTTATAGCTTCCGCCGAGAAAATGCCGGAGAGAGTATATGCCACTCCTTCGTACTTCATAGTCGTATCGTCAAGCTCGCGCGAATAGGAGTAGAACGGCGTCAGAGGCGCGTCGCCTCCCTGCGCGAAGAAGAATATAAGCCCGGAGGCGTATTCCGTATCGATTACGCCATGATTGACGGTGAACACCGTATCGCCGCTGCGCCAAGGCACAACCGAAAGGTCGGGTTTCCCGTCCCCGTCAACGTCGGTAAAGGTCATGCCTATACTTGTCGCACTTGTACTGACCGACGCGCGGGTTAAGGCGTGGTCCGGGTCTAAGAAAGTCACAAGATAATACACATAATTTGACGATATCCCCGCCGCGGTCGTAATATATATCCTGTAGTTCCCGCCGATGTGGTAGGGAGCGTTGTCGAATACGGGGAAAAGATAAGTTTCTATATCCTTGTCATAGCCAAGGGGTAGCCTGTAATTTATCCAATTACTGTCGTCGTTCCAATTGTTGCCGTTCCACTGCTGGACGATTATATTGCGGCCGTCTAAGCTTATCGAGCCGCCTGTATCAACCTTGAATTCAAGCGTATAAGAATTTGCCCTCACCCAATCGTCCTCTGTCCAAACCCCGGTCGACACCGGAGGCGCGGCGGCGGGCGCAGCGACTGCAAACGACGCAGGGACAGGCGCGGGACTTTCCGGTTGCTCTGTTCCGTTGACAATCGTTATGATGGGCGTGCTGTTGTCCTGACGGATATAGTAAGTCCCTAGCATCAGCGCCAGCGCCGGCCTTATTGTCGTGGCCTTGAAGTCGTCCGAACCATAGATGTCGGGACCGCCGGTAAGCGAGGCGCGCGCGGCGCACAGATACAGCCAGCCTCCGTAGGTGCCGGTGATAGTAAATGTCAAAATTCCGCCACTGAAATCAACCGTATAGCTGAATTTTGGATTAGCTTCGTCTATGTAGACACCCTCATATTTTTCGGGATTTTCTGAAAAACGGGAGCGGGAATACGAATAGAACGGTATCCAGTTTTCTCCGTCGGTCGAGTAGTAGAATATCAAGCCCGCGCTTAAGAGGGCCTCATTTATGTTGTGGTAGATGCTGAATACTGTCGAGCCCCTGCGCCAGATTATATCCGTGTCGGCGGGTATCCCGTAGACGGGATCTGCCGCGATAAGCACGGGGCTGGGGGTTGTCGTCGCAATCACGCCCGAAGTAAGCGCCGCATTGTCCATAAAATCGACGGTGAAGTATTTGCAGCTGTCGGTACTGACCGCGTTGGCAGGCCGGTCGACGAATCCGTTAGTGCCTCCTCTCCCTGCGGGATTGACAGCGTAAATCCTGTAGTCGCCGTTTTCAAAAATCAAGAAGCTGTACGTTTCGCCCGCGTAATACTGAGGATTGATGTAACTTCCGGACGAATAAAGCACCCATGCGCCGCCGTTCCAGCGTTCGATATAGATGCGGCTGGTGCTGTACCCTCCGTACCCGTCATCTGTACCCCAGCTTTTCGAACCGTTATCGGTGACCTTTATATCCTGCTTATAAGAAGAGTCCGAAACCCACTCCCCGGCGGCAAGCGGCGGGAACGAAAGCACCTCTACCTTAGGCGCGGCATTATCCTGACGGATATAAAATTCGCCTAATTGTTTTGCGTTGCCCGTTGCGATTACGGATTGTACGCCGGCGAGTGTCGGCTGCGGGTCAAGCGAGGCGCGGACGGCGTAGATATCTATCCAGCCAACCTCGCTTACCGCGCTGGTAAACCTCAGCGTCGCGCCGGTAGCGGTGTAATTTGTCACAACGATGGGAGCGCCGGATAGCTGGAAGGGGCTTTCCGCCGTAAGCCCGGGGTCGCCGATATCGCGGGTATAGCTATAGAAGCGTACCAAAGGTCCGCCATTAACCGAATAGTAGAAAATCAAGCCGGAGCTGCCCAAGTCGGCGTTCACGCCGTGAGTTATGATAAACGATGTCTGACCGCTGCGCCAAGGTAAGACTTCCACCGACCATGTAGAGCCGTCGCCGTCTTCGCGCTCGGCCGAAATATCGGGAGTAGACGTCACCGTCGGGATTATAGGCGCGTTGTCAATGTGCCGCACCCAAAAATACTTGCAGCTTTCGCTGTCGGTTTCCGCCAACGTAAAGCTGCCGCCTCCCGCGGCGTTGACTGCATACGCCCTGTAATAACCGTTTTGCGTAACGCTGAAAGTGTAAAGGTCGGTCACGGAGTACGATTTGCTGCCATCGTCCACATCCACCCAAGACGACCCCACTTTGCGCTGGAGATAAACCTTGCTTAGCATGTTTTCCCAGCTGGCAGACGCCCCGTAGTTGTCCGTCACCGTAACGTTCTGGTAATAAATCGCGTCCGTACTCCAAATGTTCGGACGGTCGGCTATACCCACAAGAGGCTTACCCTTGTCAATTCTGACGTACCGTGTAATGTGACTGCCGGATAAGTCTTCCGCATTGTTGGAGGTATTGCCCGCCGCAGATTTAACGCGGAAGTGAACCGCTCCGTCCATGGCGGGTATGGACATGTCGGTCAGCGTCATGGTCGTCGCATAATCGCCGCCGGGAATATTCACCCATGCGCTCCCGTTCCAATATTGATACTGTACGGGAATCGTCGTGTTGACGGGGCCGCTGAGCGGATTAGAGAAACTGAAATTGAAAGTCACGTCGTTCGCCGTCCATACCGCGCTCACAAGCGAAGTTCCGGCATTATCCGTGGGATTGGTCACATTGAGTATCGGCAGATTCCTGTCGATATTCTTGACGCTAACATCGACGGTGGGGGTCGAAGTATTATACGTTTTGCCTGCGCCGCCCAATGCCGTTACTCTAAACTCGGCGTTATCGGATACGGTAAAAGTAATATACCAAACGCTGCTTGTGCCGATTCTGTTAGGAGTGAGAAGCGATACATCGGGATTTACTTTATCCCCCGTATACTCTAAGACAAATTTTACATCGTCGTCGTTCCAGTCTGTGCCTACCGAAAGGAAGTCCGCGACCAACCGTACCTCTACGTCCTTGTTTGTGGGCGCGGTGGAAACCGGATTAGTCGTACCGGGGGCTACCGCTATCAAAGTGGGCAGGCTGAAGTTAATATCCACCCTCCAAATCTGGTAATCATACTCATTGTTAAGCGCAGCGTCGCTTTCCAATTCCGCAGAGTCGCTGGCAACATCCGCGCCGTTTATTACGCGGAAAACATAAAAGCCGCTGTCATCTTCAAGAGTAAAGGTCTTTGTCGACGCGCACTCTGTCCATTCCTTGCCGGAAATAACAACGGGTTTTCCGCCGGAAACCGTTACCTTGCGGTATTCATAGCGGACCACTCCCGACGGGACGGTCCCCGAAACGCTTAAGAAGAAGGTCGCGCCCGTAGCGCCCACCCAAATCGCGGTTTCGTCGTGTAAAGCCGCGGTAGTAGAGGCTATCACAATTTTGGGTGGATACGCATCAAGCTTGGTGACGTCAAAAGTAATCGTATTGGCGGTTACGTTGTTGTTGCCCCTTGCCGTGATAGCGTACTTGACGCCCGCAATAGGATTGTTAAAATAAACAGTCAGCTCATATACCTCAACCCATCTGTCATTATCTTCATCGTATGTATAAGATTTCCATTCATAATGCGCAACGCTTGCGCCCGGATTATTGGCGCTGAAGTACAGCCGGTCGCCGGTTGTTGCCGACCTGCCCGACGGACCATAGGTGACAGTCAGTTTCAGCTTTATTTCTTCGGTCACCCAACCCCCGGTGGCTTTGACCTCATTCCCGTCCACAATCACGTTGGGACCGCCGGCGGTCACGCTGACGGCAATGGTCGGGGTGAATTTGTCGATAAGCACGGTTTTTTCATCGCTCCAGCCGCTTTCGGCAAGGCCGCTGCGGGAATAAACCTTAAAGCGCACCTGCAGATAACAGAAATCCGCGCTGAATACGTGCGACGTCGGTAAGTTTGTGTCGTCATATCCGTCCTTTTTCCAGGTCGTGCCGTCGTATACGCCCCAGTCGCCCCAGTCGCCTTTGTCGTCGTTAAGCGTGGGGTCCCACTCGCGGATTTGATACCAATAGCCGCCCACGCCCGAATTTGGCGGGGTGCCGTACACGGACAGGTTGAATGTCACGTTGCCGGCTGTCCAGTATTCCTCGCTTTGGTTGACCGCGCTGACGTTGACCTCACCTATCGTCCTAGAGTCGTCGATGTTTCCTACCACAACCGCTTCAGATTCCTCGGAGGTGCCCGCCGTCGTGGTAACGGTAAACGTATAGGTCCCGTTGCGTCTTGCGTAGAACACATATTCCCAAACGCCGGAGCCGGGTTTATCCTTGGTCGGATCGTCGGGGTCAATCTCTCTCGGAACAGAAGAATCGCCGTAGTAGCCGGACTGCCGCACAGCCCCGCTACCTATGTCCCTATAAATGTTCAGGCTCCCGGACAGATGGTGCGTCGCGTAGAAAGTAACCGCCACATGGTCGATGTCGCCGGCGCCCTCGCCTATCGTTACCCACTCGGGCAGATCGGGGTCTACAATCACCCAGTCGGGCTCCGTATCCAGTATCACCGGTTTGACCTTTTCGATATAAGCCGTCACGGTTTTATAGACATAATCGCTTTCGTCTTCCCAATACCGATTCCACGCTCTGAACTCTATCTCCCAATAGCCGGTCGCCGTAATTGCGTAGCCCTCGGCCGAGCCTATATCTATCCATTCGCCCCAAGCTCCCCACTCGCCTGTCTTCCCGATCAACGCCGGGTTACCGACGCGGTAACGATACTGATAGGACGTGCCCGAAGCGGGTCCCAAGCGGTCTTCTATCGTAAACGTTACGTCGCTGCTGGTCCAATTTGTAAGGCTTGTATTTGTTTCGGTTGAACCTACCCTCGGAACTACATTAAACGAACTCTTGTCGGTGTCTTCTATCCAGTAGACGACTATCTCTACCGTGTCACTGCCCGCTATCGTAGTGATGGTAACCGTATACGTGCCGTTCTCCGTTACCTTAAATTCGTACTTCCATTCGCGCGCGTTTTCGGTCGGGGTTCCCGCCGGACGGGCCTCGTTGACAAACGTATTGCCTTTCCAGATAACCTTAAGCTCGGCCGCGGCGTCGTGCAAGGCATAGAAGGTGACCATAACACCGGTTACGGCTCCTCCCGGCACAAACCATGTGGCAGGGTCATATAAAATCGGCGTTTGTATTTCGGGCGGCGTGGTGTCTATCCGCACATGGAATACGTTGGAAATCTCGCTCACCATGCCCGATTCGCTTACTGCGATAAAGCGGTAATTGCCGTTTTGGGCGGGAATGGTTCTGTTCCACGGGCTGGTGACGACTGTCCAATTATCCAAATTCGTCTCGTCGCCCAAGTAATCCCACGTTCTGCCCGCGGCAAGATCAGCCATGGATAAATACTGATACTTGAATGTCGGGTCTCCGGAGGGCAACGCCTTTGTAACAAGCGTAAAGGTGACTCCTTCAGTATACACCCAATTCCACTTCGTGAGGTCTGAAATGTGGTCGGAAGCATTCACGGCGCCCGGCGCGGTAACGGTTAGTTCAGGCTTGGTCGTGTCGATTACGTTGCCCTTGGTAAAGCCGATGTTTTTAATTATAGCCGAGCCGAAAACAGGCTGCAACGAAACGTCAAAGGTGCCGCTTTGGCGGTTGTGCGTAGTTTCGTTGGCGGTGATGATGGTGTCGATGAATATAAACTTATATATATATCTGTTTTCAAAATAGGCGTCGTTCAGCCCGTCAGCCCAACCGGCTTTTGATGCGTCATCAAGCTGACTGAAAGCGGTTACGCGCGTATAATTTCCGGATGCGGTAAACGGCGCGGCGGCGTTAAAGCCTACCATTAACATGGACATTGAAGGCGTCATCTTGACATAAATATACAACTCGTGGTTGACCCAGCCGCGCGGATCCCAGTTATCCGGATGGTCGTCCTTGTTAAGTATTATTAATGTCGCCGTGCTCTTGTCGATTTGCACAAGGAAGCCGATTTGCTCTAAGGAACCGTCAAGGGTATCATTCGCCGGAATTTTGCGCGCGGTGGGAGAACTTATCTTGGACACGGCAAAGCGCAGGTAATCGTTGTAATAAAAGTCGTCGGTCGCTCCAAAAACGTATGTCGCGGTACCGCCCATGGCCCCCGTTATTTCAACCCAGTCGCCCGCGCCGCTCTTAAGCGTATAATCCCACATCCAAAAGCGATAACCTGCCGGGCTGTCCAAGCCGTTGAAGGTAAACGCCACCTCGGTAGTCACCCATCCCGGGGAGGATATAATATTGGGAGAGGCGGCGACGGTGTAAGCTAACGGCGAGTTGTCGATAAACTGAACGTCGAAAGTCGTCACCGTGGTCTTGACGTTAGAGTAAATCAGCTCGAAAATATAATCGCCTTTGGAGGAAATCCTCACGAACGGGTCGCTTGCCCATGTGTCCGCCCAGTTCGAGGGCAAGCCCTCGGTGAACGACATTGTAACTGTACCGGTCGTCGGATTATATGTCAGTATCGGCATACCGCCCGTACTGTTGCGGTACACATTGAGAATATACGGCGCGTAATACACTTGTTCGCCGTTACCCGTCGTGCCTTGCGGCCCAAGCTTCGGCAGCGCAAATTTTAAATTGTATAAGTCGTCCGTAACCCAGTAGCCGTCGTCATCGGGCGTCATGCTTAAATGCGGGTCGGTCTTTCCAACCCCGGGCATCAATCCCAAATTGCTTCCGCTAAAACCCTCGCCGGTCGTAAAGCCGCGGTCGATAAGGAGGGTGCGTGAAAGCGTGGAGATTGGCGTAGACGCGTCGACAAAGCCCTCGTACCTGCCCGCGTAGGCGCGGAATTCAATCACGGCGTAAACGGCGCGTCCGGCGGTAAACAGCCCTTCGGGCAGCGTGAACGTATACACACCCTCAACGCCGGCAATGCCCTGCCAGGTTGTCGGCGAACCGGCGGTCCAAACGCCGCCAACCAACGTATAAATGTTGTAACGGTACTCGTATATTACCCCGGAGTCCGGAATACTTGTCGCGGTCAGCGTAAAGGTGACATTATCCGCGCGCCACTGCGTATCGTTCCACAAGGTGGTGCCGCCCGCGGTCACTATCAACGTGGGATTAAGTAAGGTGTCGATATTGTCTACGATACAATCCATGGCGACGGGGTCGCCCGTCGTGGCGAATGTGACCCTGTATGTCCCGTTGTTGTTAATGTTCTCGTACCGATAGATTTCGCAGCCGTCGAAATCGCCGCCCGACTGCACGCCGATATAAGTAAGCGCGTAATTGGTTGAGCCGATTCTGATATTGTATGTTGTGAAGGGAGACTCGCCGCGCGTCACATAAACATTCAGCCAAACAGGCGTATCGGTAGTCCATTCACTCGGGTCGACTTTATAGCCCTCTATGGTCGGCGGCACACGGTCGATTCTCACCCACCACTGCTCCGTACCCGAATATAAGCCGGAGCCCGACATCGTCAAAAACTCCACGCTGTATTCCCCCGCAAGGGTAAACGCCTTTGTGTTACCGGCAAGCTGCACCCAAACTCCGTCGATCGCCGCGTTGCCGGTGCTGATTGTTACCTTTGTTCCCGTTTCCAGCCCTGTGCGCGTGGCATCCCCGATATAACGCCAGTAATAAACCGCTACTGCGCCCGATGGGGCAAGGGCGAGATTGCCGACCCCTAAGGTAAAGCCGACCGAAGCGCCGCCCGTCCATACCGCTGTATCGCCCACTTTCGCGGCGTTATAGGTGGTATTGGTCACGGAAAGAACGGGAGGTGTCTTGTCTATGACGTTGGTAAAGCCGATGTTCAAAGACTCTGTGTATCCGCCGTGCCCGCCTCGAACGCGGAACTGATACGTTGAGCCCGGGTCTCTGGTAAAGGTAAAAACGGCTTTTATTATACCAAATTCACCGTAATCGTCATAATCATAGACAAAGCTAACACCCGAGGGCTGCACTCCCGAGAAATAAAACGGTTGGAAATACTCGTCAAACGGGTCTTTGTCGGGATTATACACGCCCGAAAACGAATATTCGGCTATGACTGTGACGACAACATCGCAATCCGTCCAGCTTGTGGGCAGGGTTTTCCCAAGGTCAGCCACTTTTGTTGCGCCCCTGAAAAGCTCGACGCTTTCTATTTCAAGAACGATAGTCCCCGTGTCTACCCTAAGGTTATACACGCTGTAAGTGTACTGCGGGGCGACCTCGGCGCCTTGCGTAAAGACGTCGGAACGCGCCAAGAATTCATAGTCATACGCGCCCTCTAAGGCAAGCCTGCTCCACCCCGAAACGCTTGTGCCTATCAAAACCCAGCCGGTGCTTACGTCGGGCGTCGCGTCGGTCGTTAAAAATTTCGTACCCCACAAGCCCGTCCCCGCGGGGGCGATTCTGTAATAATATGTCGCGCCCGAAAGCGGCTGCGTACCGATCGGACTGATTTCAAAGGTGACCGCGGTACGGTTCCAGCCCGTGGTAGAGCCGTCGGGCGCCGCGCTGAACGTCGGAATATTGAAATCCAGTTTGTCCACATCAATCCTCGGAGCCGATATCGTGCCGCCGGGAACGGAAACGGAAAAGAAATAAGGCTGGCTTAACCCGCCGGGATAATTGTCTTTGTTGATGGCAAAGGATGCCGTACCGGTATAAACCGAACCGTCAAAGCTCCATGTTACGGCGGTGATTTCCGTAGGAAACGGCTTGCCCGGCTCTTGCACATAGATTTTGGCGCCCCCGACGTCCGAGGTCACGGTGATGTTATAAACCAACGATAAAACATAGGGATAACCCGTGGTAGCGGAGCTTTCCGCCACGGTTATGGTAAGCGCGACGTTGTTCACCTTTATTTCGATGACGGTATAATAACCCGCGCCCAAATAGTCCTCGTCATAAATCCACTCCACGCCCGTACCCGATACAGCGTAGAATCTGAAGAAACCGCTTGAGCCCACGTAATGCGACGCCGAACTGCTGGTCGTATCCCAATCGGTCCAGCCGGTTGTGCCGTCCGGGCTGCGGCTGAAAAAATACGTCCTGCCGGACGGGGTCGGAAGCCCTGTCGCGTCAAAGTTGACCGTAGCCGAGCCGTTGTAAACAATAACTCCCGGATCCTGCGTATCGTCCAATTCACCCACTATTCTGTCGGCGGTAAACTTCGGCGGATTGTTGTCGATCATGCTGACAGGTTTGGGTTCTACCATCAAATATTCCTTGCCGTCGCTGGCTTTCGCCACAAAATTATACGAACCGTTGGCATAAGCGCGGTGCTGGTCGGGGTCCAATATCCCGTACAGGTCGCTTGCCGGATTTGCTCCGTCTACCAAAACATCGTCGCTACCGTCGGGATTGCCGCCCGAGGGACGCAGATAATACGTCACCGTAACGCCCGCACCCGGCGTACCGGTCAGTCCCAAGGTAATATCCTTGTATTGGGCGTAAGTAAACTCGTTGGTAACGGACTTTGTCGTTACATACACGGTTGTCGTTGTCAAGGATGGATTGACGCGCAGACGGCCGCCGTAAGGCAGGCTGTCAAGCCAATCCCCTTCCATGTCAATCGTATGATTATAATCATCGGGGATTATCTTGCCCGTAGCGGAATCATATGTATGATAGCTGTATACGCCCGCGTTCGACACGGCATAAAACCTTATCCAGCCGTCAAACTTCCAATTAAATAACAGCGAACTCCCAGTAATCAGTACCGGCGCGCTCCAATCTCCGTCGGGGTCGCCGTATTCGTCCGCGTCAAGGGTCTGATAATAGAACTTCATGCCCGAGGGCGCCCCGACAAGGTTGCCGTCCTCGTCGAACATATTGCCGTCATCGCCCAAGACTTTGGCAGTCAGCGTAAACAGTACGTTGTTTGCCCACTGCCCGTCAAAGATGCTACCCTCTACCGCGGCGTTATCAAACTTTGGCACCGTTTTGTCTATGCGGTTGATAATGTAGGACGACATCACAATGTCTACGCCAACCGCGTTTTTGCCGTAAATAAAATATGTCGCCGTACCGGAAGTCTGCCCGTCCGCAAGGTCTGCGTCAAAGGTATAGGTATAACAGCCGGGCTGTCCGCTTACGGGGACAAGCAGGGCGGGATTTATTTTATTCACTGTCCCGTTAGGATCCGTCAGATACAATTCGCTGAGGCCGCCTTCAAAGCCGCTGCCCGCGCTGTTGAATGTCAGTGTTACCGATATCGCGTCATGCCCCCACGCCGTCTCGCGCGGCGGAACAACAACCTGGGCGATGGTGTCGATATTTACGGGCACATCGCGTATCGGGCCGTACGCGGCGACCTCGCCGGGCAAAACAAAGCCTCTTATTGCGCAGAAATATACAGTGCCTACATAGCCCGCTATGCCTCCCTTGCCTATGGTAAGGGTATTGCCGCCCCCCAGCGAAGTCCACTGGCCGGGATTAGACGCGGGGGTGCCTGTGCCGGTCGTGCTGTAATAGTACGTCACCAATCCGGACGGGCCTAATGTTTCGGGACTGGAGTCTAAAGTAAACGTCACGCTCGACGCCCATATATCCGTCCCTTTGTCATACCTGTCGGTATAAACCGCGCTGAACATCACGTCGGGAACCGAGTCGTCGTTACGGACGTAATATATATCGCTTAAGACATTAGCCAGCCCCGAACCGGGAATAGTGCTTCTTAACTCGAACTGGAATTCCTTGCCGACGTCCGAAGCCAGGACGACATAGTACCAATCAAGATTATTGTCGGTCTCCATGATGTCCTGCCAACCACCCCAGTTGTCATTTGGACCATTGGTGACGACGTAATCGCGGGTGCGCACCCAAACTTTATATGGGCTGTCGCTGGTCGGGCTGTACACTTTAAATCTATAGCCCTCGGTAGTGCCACCGGTATTAAACCACTCCTGCTCGACCGCTATGTCAAGCGCGGAAACAATCATTTCGGGATACATCGCGGATATGACCTCCGCGCTGCCCTTCACGGACTCCGCCTTAAAATATAATTCCCCATTGACGTTGAAGTCCACAACAAGCGTCGCGCCGCTTAGGGATTCCTCTTCAAAAAGCGTCCACGGCCCTGTTTTACTAAATGAATAATAATAATTGACAGGCACGTCGGGAGGGTCGCATTCTGCGTCAATGTCGTATTTGACCGTTCCGCCCACCAACCAGCCGTTAATCGGTGTGCCCGAAATCGGCGTACGGATTATGCTGTTTATCTTCACTTCCGTGGCGTTGTCCATCATAAGAGTAACGGTTTCGAGCGCCGACATGGTACCCACGCCGTTGATTAACCGGAACTGGTGTATGCCCCTATCGGTGACGGTATAGGTGGTAGTACGGACATTTGGCTTGGGACCGGTCGGGGAATTGACGGTAATATAGTCCATACCGCTTTTGCCAAGCGAGGGCAGCAGCTCTAATCTGTAGTTTTTGGGAATCCACGTCCCCGGGGTATAGTCGACGCCCAAATATATTGGATCGTCGTCAAGGTGCCAGACCTTGTACGGCCCGCCGAACAGCCACGAGGGGCTGCCCTGATTTGAGGTGCAACGGAAGTAGTACGTGCCGTTTTCGGGAATATTGTAGGTGCCGCCGCCCGAGCCAATGTACTGCCACGTCGCGCCGTTGCGCGAAACCCACAGGCCCCTGACGTCGCTCGCGCCGCCCGTGGGGCTGGTATATGCTAAGGCCTGCTCGGCGGCGACATAAAATGACGCCGAGGTCGCCCAGTTAAAGGTATGATTGTTATAACGCGGATAAACGGCGCCGTTACCGGTAAAGCCGCTATACCTGTTTGCTCTGGGCAGGGTGTTGCTTGGGCCATTAAAGGCTTGCACGACACCGTTTTTATAATTGGTAAGCTGTACATCCAAAAATTGGCCGGCTCTTCCGTTGTTATTACTGCTGATGATATATATCGAGTTGCCTCCGGCCGCCGTCGTAAACGCCCTGCCCATATTATCGGTGATAGCGACCGTGAAGGTGGGGCTGCCGTTACCCGTGATAACCAACATCGCGTTATAATTCATATAACCGGGATATGTATATACTGCGCCGTGGTTGGCGTTTGTCGGCAGGACGGAGGTGTCCGCTACCGTATAGGTATTCCCGGCGGCAGGCTGGCCAAGCACCCGGCTGTTGCCGTCGCTGCTTGTCACGGTAATCGACCTTAAGCCGCACCTAGGCATAGTCCCGATGTTAAACTCCCACATAAACGAAGACGCAGTCTGCGTGGTCGCGGGCTTATTGGTGGTATACGTTCCCGGGCTGTCCTTGCATACGCGCACATTATAGCCGTCTTGCAACTTGTTACCGCCCTGTGCGTACGCCCAGTCGCCGCCGACGTCAAAACGGAAGTCGTAGTTATCGCCCACCGCGATACCCGTTACCGAGGTGCCCGTGACCCTGATTACGGCAAGACCGGACGGCTGATTGCCGTTTGTAATGTTTGCCCAAATCAGCGGCGCGGTCGAAACCGTGGTGAGATTAGTCCACGCCTCGCCGTTCCGGCTGTACCTAAGCACGCCGTCATTAAAGGTATTGTCGCCGTCAAGACGGAGGGTAAACGCCACGTCGTATGCCGTCCAGCCCGTGTTATAAATCGGCTGGCCTGTCGGAATGTTTACGGTGGCGTGGGTGCCGTACGCGCCCATATCGGTCGCGCCGTTCATCATTCTTTCGGACACCAAAACCAACTGCGTGCCCGTCAGCTCGGCCGCAATCGCGGGGTCTTTTTTGACCCAATTAAAATCCGTCATCGCGGCTAATGAAAAAATCAACGCCGCAGCAAAAAGCAATACTATGCTTAATTTCTTTTTCATGATTTCGATCTCCTCCGGTCAAAAAGCGTATTGGGCTTTGACCATACTTTACTTCATAATTGTGTGTTTCTCTTTGTATGTGCGCGCGCTGCCTTGGGTGACCCGCGGCGACGCGTTTGTTTGCCGTTTGCGTTACTTCAGCAGCGCCCGCCATATTTTCAGCCAGTTGGTGACATATTTGCCGGGGATGTTAACGTCGCGGAAGTGCATCATGGTCTGTATCTTCATACGCTTGGCAAGCTCGCTGCGGTATTTGACGGGCAGAGTGATTCCCTTTGAAAAGGCGTAGTTCTCGATTTGCAAAATCAAATCCTGCTTCTTGTCGTACACAAAATCCTTGTCCAAAATGTTTTGCAGGTACACGCGCGAGAATATTTCTACAAAGTTGTCGGGAATCAAATCCTCGAACTTAACAGCACCCTCGATAAAGTCGGACAGCTCTAATATCTTGTCGCGGTGGTCCTTATATTTGCCGGCAACCAGCCTTTCCTTAACGCGGCGCGAATCGTTGTCCGAGGGCAAAAGTATGACGGGATAATCTTCGTCCGAGCTGAATGCCTCGCTTGCCGCGTCTATGCCGTTTTCGCCCGTCGCGAAAATCAAAATATTGTGGACGGTGTTAAGCTTGCCCTTAGCCGCCAAAATGTTCTTAATAATAGACAAATAATATTCGTCGTATTCGTTCATGACCACGACGGGGAAACACCCCGCCATCGCCTTTTCCGCCACGTACATCGCCAGCGAGGACTGGACGGGGAAAAGCGACATTTCGTTGGAGCGGTCGGGGTTTATTTTCAGCGTTTCGCTCACCCGCGTGTGTTTTGTGCCGTCCTTATAGATAACGCGGACGCGATTAAGGTCGCCGACGTTAAGCATATAGGCGGTGTGCGTGTTATATAACAGCTGCTTGCGCTTTCCAAGGTGGTCGAAAAAGTCGGCAAGTTTACGCTGTACAAGGGGATGCAGTGCAGCGCCCGCTTCGTCAAAAAGCAGGATGGAGTTTTCATACTCGTGCCTGCCGGTGATAGAAAATGAAAGGAACAAAGCGAAGAAACGCCGAAAGCCCGTCGAGCGGTTTTCAAGCTTATATACCCTGCCGTTTTCGTCTATTATGTTGATGACTACACCGCGGCTGTACGGCTCGAAGGTGATGATGGTGTCGTCCTTTCCCCACCACTTTTGGAATTCCTTGGTCAAAAGGTTGAAACCTCTTTCAACGCGCGCCCTAAAATAGGGTATTTGCTCGAATATCATCCTAAAATCCACGTCGTCAAGATTTTCAAGCGACAATTTTTCGTGTATTTGGACGATGGACTTTATAAGATTGCTCTCCCAAATATCAAGGCAGTCGAGCAAATTTGACACGATTGTTTCCTTGGCGGTAAGCGCCCTGTCGTGGACATTTCCGTTGAGCTTAAGCGCCAACGACAAAAAGTCGATTTCGCTGTCAACTTCGTGTACCTCTTTGTAGTACATAAACTTGGGGATTTTGTTGACTATGTATCCCTTTGTTATCGCCGCTTCCTTTTTGGGAAAATCCTTAAGGATATCCACGGTGTATTCGCCGCTGTATTTTCGCGAAATGGTTATCGTTTTTGCCCCGGTAAAACCGGGTAGCATAAACTTGAGGTCGTTGTTCATTTCCTCGTCCACGGCAAATTCGGCAAAAATAAACTCCGTTTCGGCAAGGTTGGGCGCCAACTCTTCATACCTGTCGATGGGTACGTCGTTGGCAAGGTCGATTTGCGCCATTTCTACCTCGTTGCTCTTAAAGACGGTGGTATCCGTGTCCTTGTGCCCGACGTTTGTCAGCTTTAAAAGCGCCATAAGCATGGTGGTTTTGCCCGACTCGTTTTCGCCGGCGAACGCCGTCACATTTTGGCAGGATATCCAGCCCGTGTCGACGACGGAGCGGAAGTCCTTGATTCTAAACCTTACAAGCTTCATAAAATCCCCTTTTTTATTTGACGTATGCGTGATTATATATTTTGTGTCAGATGATTGCGTTAAATACGCCGACAATACGCCGGCAACACTAAGCGGCGGCAAATTTGGATACAAGGAGCGTTTGCGGTCTTGCTTCGCAGGAGGGCAAAAAATTCGAAAAACCGGACTCTCAACGGCGCCGTGCGTGAGATTGTTAGAAAACCCTTATTTTGTCGATCACGCGGCTAAACGGCTGAAAATCCCGACAAAATCCGACTTAAAACGCTAAAAATACCCCGTTTTCATGATATGCCCCCGCGCCATTCTTTATACGCGAGAAGCCCCCGAATACACTAAACGCATATGGTATAGAATGATTAAAGCACATTCGCGGGGAAAAAGTCAATACAATCAAGGCAAAATAATTTCTTTTTCGGTTTTTTTTTTTTATTTTACCCCAAAATGCTACCAAAAAACGCTATTTACCCGAAAGATATTTGACTTAACGCCCGTATTTTAGTAAAATATCTTATACTGCTATGTTGCAGAAATTAAATATTCGGCTTTTTGGCGGGCGGTTTTTAAGCCCCATCAATAAATATAAAGGTGATTTTTATGAAGGAAAGGGTCTATAGGGCGGACGCAAAGCAGGCAAAGCTACCCGGGGAATTAAAGCCGCGGCGGTATTGGGAGCTTGATTTTTTGCGCGGGCTTTGCGTCATCCTGATGGTTATAGACCATTTTTGTTATTCCGCGTACGGTGTTTTGCCGCAAGTGAGGGATTTTTTCGGCAATCCGGGGTTTTGGTCGGGATTAAGTACAGCCGCCCTTGTATACTGGTACAACAACGCGCGCTGGATTGCGCATTATGTCGTCATTTCGCTGTTTTTTATTCTCTGCGGCATATCCTGCACCCTTTCGCATAACAACGCGCTACGCGGGCTTAAGGCATTGGGGGCGGGGCTACTCATAACCGTGGCGACTTATCTTGCCGACAGGCTGATCGGCACGGGCGTAAGGATATACTTCGGCGTGGTTCACATGTTGGGGAGCGCGATGTTGCTTTTTGCCCTTTTTGACCTTGCGGGGTTTGGGCTCCAAAAGCTTGCGGGGCTTCTTTTTAAGGGGAAACGGGCGGCAAAAACTATGACTTGGGTGCGGCGTCTGCTGCCCTGCTCGATTGGCGTAATAGGGCTGATTGTGTTTTTCGCGATACCGCTGGGACATTTCGGAAAAAACCCCGTGAGCCTGTGGATAAACGGCGAGCGGCTCGTAACTCAGCCACACACTTATCTTTTTATGGATTACGCGTATGACGGAAGCGCGGTCGCAAAGGCTTTTTTATCTATTTTTCTAGAGCTGAAAAACGGCGGGATAGGCGGCGACGATTATTTCGGACTGATTCCCAACGCCCTGATGGTGTTTGTCGGCAGCGGTATAGGCACTCTCCTGTACGGTACGCGCGCGCGAAATTTTTTGCGCCCCCTGGACGGAAAGTGGAACAAACCCGTAAATTTTGTGGGACACTGGGCGCTGCTTGTGTATCTTTTGCACCAAGTGGTTATCGTGGTGTTTTTCTATGCCGCGGGGTGGGTGGCTTCGTTGTAATAGTGTGGAGGGTGGAGTTAAGGTAGTTTTTTAGTTCGTGTTTTTTCTTTGTCATCCTGAGCGCAGCGAAGGATCTCAACCTTTTTTTATTAGCGGAATAGATCCTTCGCTGCGCTCAGGATGACAAAAAAACAAATTTGACCTTCATTGAGCATTGCGCATTAAGCATTGCGCATTAAAAAAGCAATATCGGAGACAAAAAAGCTGCAAATGAGCATACTTTACGCCGAAATGAAAAAAGCCGCGGAAAAAAACGCGGACAAAGTCGCGATTGTTTTTTACGGCAAACGCTATAAGTTTGCGCGGGTTTTGAGCCTTGTCGAAAGGGCGGCTTTTGGATTGAGTGATTTGGGCGTGAAAAAAGGAGATGTTGTGACCTTGTGCCTGCCCAATACCCCATCGGCTTTTGTCGCTTTTTACGCGCTTAACCGTCTTGGCGCGACGGTCAACCTTGTCCACCCTTTTATTTCGGCGGCGGGGCTATCCGAAAGCGTGAAAAAAACGGACAGCCGTCTTGTTATTGCCTACGATTTGTTTTTGCGGGACAAGGGAGAGGATTTGTCGGGCAAATTGGCGGAAGTGGGGCCGGACATAAAGGTGATTAAAAGCCGTAGCGACCATTTTATGGGGTTTTTCGCCAAGATCTATTTTGGGCAGTCGCAGAGGAAGAAGGGTGGGAAACGGGCGAAGCAAGAAACGAGGAAACAAAAATACCGAATCTTTGAATCTATTTTTAAAAACGCCGAAATAACCGTCCCCGCTGTCCAAATCCCCAAAACAGACCCTGCTGTATACCTCCCCAGCGGCGGTACGTCGGGCGTCCCCAAAATAATATCCCACCGCGCGGGCGCCTTCCACGAGTTATGCTGCCACGCGCAGTTTTTCCTGTCCGAGCCCTTGGAAACGTACACGGCGATGTACAGCGTGCTGCCCATTTTTCACGGCTTTGGGCTTTGCATGAACATGAATATGTGCGCGATGCTTGGCGCGAAAAACGTCATGAGCATAAAATTCGACCCAAAAAGCATGGCGAAGGCAATCAAAAAAGAGCGGATAAACGTGATTATGGGCGTTCCCGCGATGTTCTCAAAATTATTGGAGTGTCCGCAATTTTTGAAAGCCGACTTAAGCAGTTTGAAAGAGTGTTTTGTCGGCGGTGACGCCGTGCCTAAAAAGCTGGTCGAGGATTTTAACGCGGCGCTGGCACGTGGGGGCAGTAAGGGGCGGCTGTATGTGGGGTATGGGCTGACCGAAACGGTGACGGTGTGTACTGTTAATTGTGGTACGTATCATAAGGACGGTTCGGTGGGTTATCCCCTGCCCGGAACGGAATTAGCGGTGGTAAAGGACGGTCGGCTCGTAAAGACAGGGGAAGTCGGCGAAATTTGCGTCAAAACCCCGCTTATGATGCTGTCGTATTTGGACGGCGCGGCGCATGAGAGCCCCGTGAGGAGGATAGAGGGGTCAGGGGTCAGGGGTCAGGGGTCAGAAATCGTAAGGTACGGCAACCCCGACGCACCTCCCGTAGGGCGGGGGCTTGCCCCCGCCGCGTTTGCCCCCGACGCACCGCAAAACGGCAACAACGACAGGTGGCTGTTCACGGGCGACCTTGGATATTTGGACGCGGACGGGTTTTTGTTCTTTAAACAGCGCATAAAAAACATGATAAAGGTCAGCGGCGTGCCCGTTTATCCCTCCGAGGTGGAAGAAGCGGTAGAATCTATCCCTTGGATTTTGCGCGCCGCCGCCGTTGGAATCCCAGACGAGAAGCTGGGCGAGGCGGTCAAGCTATACGTCGAGGCGCCTATCAGGGAACTGAAAAAGTTTTTTGAAAACCCCGCCGACCACGACGCGGTTAAAAAAATCATAACCGAGCAGTGCGAAAAAAAGCTTATCCGCTACGCCGTCCCGAAAGTAATAGAAATCAGAGAGTCCCTGCCGCTTAATTCAATCGGCAAGGTGGACAGGAAGAAGTTACAATGAGGAACTATGTACGGCGCATAGCGGTCAATGGTCGGTAAAATTTATGAGGTCAGTCCGTGTCGGCAGATACGAAACAACACGTAAACCGGCTCTCTACGCTTGCGCTTTCTTTATATTTCCCTATATCTCTGTCCCGCCGGAAAAGCAATTTGACATATCTTTGGCTGTTTTGATATATCGTACCGCCACAACTGCTGAGATAATTATCAACAAACTCCCGCGAGCTTTGCAGCGTCCAGCCGGAATCCTTGTACTTTTGAATGATTTCTTGCTTTCGCGAAAGCGCGACCCGTTTGCTTTTTGTTTCTATTCTTGTCATAGAATTACTTTTTTATTTTTTTTGGTAAAAATATTTTACTCTAATTAAAATTAGACGTCAAGCATTTTTTCACAATTATAATTAAAATTAGAGGCATGAACGAAAATACCCCTAAACAAAGTGTTTTAAAGCAGTATGACGCGCGGCTTGTCGGCGAGCGGCTGAAGGAGCTGCGCGCGGAAAAAGGCGTCGGACAAAACAAATTAGCCGCCGATTTGTGTTTAAGCAACGCGAGTATCAGCTATTGGGAAACGGGCAAGCAGGAGCCCTCCGCCTCCGCAATTTTTAAGCTGGCGCGATATTTCGGCGTCAGCGCGGATTACATTTTGGGGTTGACGGAGTATTAACAATGTGCAATGATAAATGCTCAATGCTCAATGACGGTCAATTTTAAAATGAAAAATTCAACAACGTAATTGCGCATTGAACACTGAGCATTGAGCATTGCTTCAGCTTCCCTGCCAATTTTGCAGGCTTTTTTCGTTTTCGTCGTCGTCGGAATAATATTCAACCATAGTTTGGCGGGCGATGTTTTTATACGGCGCGTTTTGTGTAACGCCGTCGTCCATTGCAAATTCCGCCGCTATCGGCGGTTTTTCCGCCCTTTGGTCGGGAGTTTGGTTATTACAGTTTGTCAGTTTTTTGTGTTTTGTGTTTTTCATAATGATTTCCTTTTGTATTTTTAATGTTTTTTAAGGGCGGCTGTGTCAATGTTGTTTCCGTAGGGGCGACCACCGGTCGCCCGCAGGCGTATGTACACGCGCGCCGCACAGAGATTAAACGTTGGTGCAATTTCGCAGTTTTTACGCGGACGGCCGGTGGCCGCCCCTACGGTTTGTTCTGAACAATATCTTCTGCGTAAGCCCAAATTTATATTCCTGCCCAAAGTCTATTGACAAAAGTCGAAATTTGCGCTAAAATATATAAAGAAGATCAAAAAACGTTCAAAATCACAAAAAAATATTCAAACACCGCGCAATGGAGAATATATATGAAAGTCATTCTTACGCAGGACGTAAAAGCACAGGGCAAAAAGGGCGAAATTGTCGACGTTAGCGACGGGTACGCCAAAAACTTTTTGCTTAAAAACAAGCTGGCAATACCCGTGTCAAACTCCGCGCTAAACGAGGTCAAGCAGGCGAAGGAGGCGGCACAGCACAAAAAAGACGTCGAAAAGGCGGAAGCCTTAGCCATTAAAAAGCGGCTGACCGAATCCGTCCTCATTCTGCCCATAAAGGTGAGCGAGAGGGGCAAAATATTCGGCTCCCTCACCTCGCAGATTATTGCGGATGGACTTAAAAAGCAGGGGATCGAACTTGACAAGCGCAAGATTGTCTTGGAAGAAAACATCAAGTTAGTGGGGCGTTATACGGTTTTGGTCAAGCTGTACCCGGAGGTGTCGGCGAAGGTGGAGATTGAGGTGGTTCCCCTGTAAGACAAAACACGGGGCAGAATGCGCAATGAAGGATAACTTTTAATAATGTGCCTTGAATATTCAGAATTGATACGCTCAAAAAAACGCAACCGACATTGCGCACTGAGCATTGCGCATTGAGCATTAAAAAAGGAACAAAAATGGGTCTATTCCGAAAAATTGAACAAAAAAAGAAGGTGGGTCTGTGCCTTGGCGGCGGCGGGGCGCGGGGGTTTGCGCACGTCGGCGCGTTAAAGGCTCTTCGCGAGGAAGGGCTGCACTTTGACATGATAGCGGGTACCAGCGTGGGCAGTCTTATCGCCGGGCTTTTCGCTGCGGGAGTATCGCCCGATGAAATGGAGAAAATCGGAGACAGAATAGAGCTGAAGGACATACGGTCGGGGCTTATCACGCCCGGCGATCCTTTAAAAATCGGCTCGGTCGTACGCGGCATCGTGGGTGACAAAAGAATCGAGGAGCTGAATTTACCCCTATATATTGTGGCGGTGGATTTGGTTGAGGCGCGACAGGTTGTGTTTGACCGTGGGTTATTATACGAGGCGGTGAGCGCGTCCTGCGCGGTACCCGTGTTTTTCCGTCCTTTCATCAAGGGGAAGCTACACCTTGTGGACGGCGGGCTCTTAAACAACATTCCCGCCGAAACCCTGCGCATGGTGGGCGCGGATTACGTCGTTACCGTGGACATCAATCCCACCCGCGGCGGCGGAACCGAGGGCGTGGGGCTTATGGACGTTGCAAAGGCGACTTTTTCGATTATGGCGGCAAGCGCGTCGCAAATGGGGCTTATCAATTCGGACGTCATTATCGCGCCGGACTTAAGCGCGTTTAAGTCCACCAGCAAGGCGGGGTATTCGGACATGATCGAGTTGGGGTACAAGGCGGCGAAGGAGAAAATAGGGGAAATCAAAACCCTCCTAGGAATAAAAGAAGAAAGAAAAAAGAAGAAATAGGCGGAGGAATAAACTTATGGCAGACAAAAAACCGGACAACAACGCAGCGGATAAGGCGAAAACTGTGTTATCAAGCGCGGCGAAAGCGGCTTTGACTGCGGCGACGGCAAAACCCAAAACAACGACAAAAAAGACGACGACCGCAAAAAAAACGACGGCTGGCAATAAAACGACCGCCGCTAAAACGACAACCGCAAAAACAAACACGGCGACAAATATTATAACTGCGGCGGCAAAACAAACAACCGCCGCAAAACAGCCGTCTTCCTCGTCCGTGACAAATCAAGCAAGTACAAATCAAGCAAACGCGGCTAAAACCGCGGCGGTAGCGGCAACCGCAGTGACGGCAGTAACGGCGGCAGCAGTAACGGCGGCGACGGTCTCTGCAAAAAAGTCAAAAAAATCAAAAACAGCAAAAAAGGCCAAGACAACAAAAACGACAAAGGCTTCGTCCGCTAAAAAACCCCCAAGCAAGAAAAAGAAAAACGGCAAGGCGATATTCAGCATTATTTTAATCGCCGTTTTGACCGTCGGGTTTTTGGGCGGGCTTATCTTCTTTGAAAACACGATTGACGACGCGTTAAAGCTTAGAACGGTCGAATACTTTGTACCCGGCGACAAGGTGAGCATAGGTGCGCTTAATATCCATTTTATCGACGTCGGACAGGCGGACGCTTGTTTGGTGGAGCTTCCCGACGGCAAAGTCATGCTTATCGACGCGGGAGAGGACAACAAAGACGTCCGAAACAAGCTTGACGACTATATGAAGCAGGTAAACGAGGCGCGAAAAACCGACGGGCGGCGGGAGATAACCTTTTTCGATTACGCCATTATCACGCACAGCGACCGCGACCACGTCGGCTCTATGGCGCATATCCTAAAAACGTACCCCGTCGAGACGTTTTACAGGCCGAACGAAAAAGCAACCAGGGCAGGTTATGACGACCCTGCGGCAAACCCCGCGCTCATGGGGACAAAGCACGGGCTTTGGGGCGACGCGCACGGAGAGAAAGAAACTTTAATCTATATGAACGCCTTAAAGGCGGGGTACGAAAGCGCGAAGCTTAAAGAAGCGATAGTCACTAATCCCCACGACGACACCCAAAACTGCATAAAACCGGACATAGAGAAAATACCCGCGGACCACGAGCATTATTACGAGGTCAACTTTTACGGTCCTTTCAAGTCAAAATACAACGACCCCAACAACTATTCGCCCACAATCATTATCGGGTACAAGGGGCGGCATATCGCGCTTAACGGCGACAGCATGGAGAACGACGGCAGCGCAAGCAGAACGGGCGGCGAAAGGGATTTTGCGGCGGAGGTGAACGGCGCGGAACCGGGCGACAGGTATTATGATTTAAAAGGCGATTTTTACGCCGACATAATCAAGCTGGGGCACCACGGCAGCAGCACAAGCAGCTGCGCGGAGTATTTGGCGATTGTGACCGGAACTGCCGAGCAAAACGAAATAATCTACATAGTCATCAGCGTGAATACCGAGGCGGCGGCGAAAAACAAATGGGTTCACCCAAATCCCGAAGTTTTGGCAAGGATAGCGGCGCTGGGAATTTTGAATGAAAACGTGAAAAAGACCGACGTGGACGGCGATATATTTTTCGCGCTTACCCTATACGAAGGCGAAACTGAGGCTTGGGTTAGCGGCGTCCTGTTCAAAGTTACTTACCCCGTTTTGAGCGGAGTGATAAGGTACCGCAACATCGGTATTGCGGTGATCGTGGTGCTTTCGCTGATTCTTTTGCCCACGAGTTTGATTAAGAAGACGAAAAAGCGGGCGGGTATTTAGGGTTTAGGAGTCTGTGGTCAGGGGCGGTCAGTTTTATTATAAAATTGCGCGAATTCGGCGCAAAACGGGCTCAAATATGACGAATAGCCCCGTTTTTTGCATTTTTCCGCACAAGTTTTGCCGTTTTTGCCAAAAATAATGAAAAAAAAGTATTGAAAACGATGGAAAGTATGATATACTGATGATTGATAATGCATAATGCACAATCTTTTTTTGTCATTCCTAACGCGTAGCGAAGGATCTCAACCTTATAATAAAAAGAAATAGATCCTTCGCTTTGCGTTAGGTGTGACAGAATGACCCCACACTCCACGGCGACGGGGGCAAGCCCCCGCCCTACAATAAAAATTATTAAAAAGGAAGTACGAAAAACAAGCCATGGACTCTTATCCATTATCCCAATCACTCTTGTCCGCCATAGAGCCGGCAAACCCCGGTTTGGCATACACGGGACTCACCGTCGCCCTGATCGCCCTGATTCTCCTCTCGTCGTTTTTCGGCGCGGTTGAAACCGCCTATACCTCCGTCAGCCGAATAAGGCTTAAAAACATGGAGAATAACGGCAGTAAACGCGCCAAAAAGGTGTTAAAACAGCTTGAAAACTTCGACAGGGTGTTGAATACCGCGCTGATAGGCAACAATCTTGTCAATATCACCGCCGCAACGTTAGCCGGCATTTTATTCGCCATGTTTATATTAAACGAGGCGGCCAGCGCGATAGTCGCAACCGCCGTCGTGACTTTAGCCGTATTGATTTTCGGCGACATTATCCCAAAAAGCATGGCGAAGGAAAATCCTGAAAAATTCACTCTGTTCGCACAACCCGCGGTCGGCGCACTGACAATATTATTTTGGCCGCTCACCGCGCTTTTCAGCCTATGGCGCAAGATTTACAAGCCAAAAACCGCCGCCGCGGCGGTCAAGGGCGACGAGCTTATCACTATCGTCGAGGAAGCGGAGGAGGAGGGCGAAATCGACAGCCACGAGTCGCAGCTTATCCGCAGCGCGATAGAGTTCGACGATGTGGAGCTGTATGATATAATGACCCCCCGCGTCAACATGGTTGCGGTCGAGGACACGGACAGCATTGATCACATCGCCGGGGCTTTCGCCGAGACGGATTTTTCACGATTGCCCGTTTATCACGAAACGACGGATGTAATCGTGGGAATTTTGCACGAAAAGGACTTTTACGCCGCGCTACGCGAGGACAAAAAGGATATTTTGAAGGTGATGAAGGACGGCATCTGTCTCTCGCGCAATATGAAAATATCCGCCGCATTGCGCACCTTGCAGAAGGCAAAAAAGCACATGGCGATAGTAGTAGACGAGTTCGGCGGAACCAGCGGGCTGGTCACCTTAGAGGATATTTTGGAGGAATTGGTAGGCGAAATCTACGACGAACACGACGATGAGGAGGAGGTACTGCTCAAAAAGCTGGACGAACATACCTTTGTCGTGTCGGGCTCCAGCAGCCTTGAGGATATGTTCGAGGAAATGGACCTTGATATTCGCGAGGAGTTCGAGTCCGCAACCGTGGGCGGCTGGGTGACCGAGGAATTACAGCGCATACCCTTGGTGGGGGAGAGTTTTAGCTATCAAAATTTGGACATTGTTGTGACCAAGGCAAGCCCAAGGAAGGTGGTTGAGGTAAAGGTTGTGATTAAGGAAGTCGAGGAGGAAGCGGAGGAAGAGTAGGAAGAGTAGGCGGCGGTCAGTGATCAGTATATAAGACTCAATAACAAACGGACATTCGATTTTTACGAATGCCCGTTTTTGTTAGCTGTTATCTTCTTAACCAACCGATAACCCATATTCCTTATTCTCTATTCTCTAACCCCTAACCCCTAAACAAAGCTCAGCCTTATCGTGCCCCCGTTCTGACGCACGGTTATGGTTTTGCCGACGCCAAATTGATTACTCACGTTGCAGGTGCCGCCGTTTTTGTTTACCGAGATGCCGTATTCGGACTTAGCTCCGACAAGCTCGCCAATTATTGTGCCGCCGTTCACCCTATTTAAGTTCAACGTGTTCGTTTCCATCCGCGTAAACCGCAAAGTCCCGCCGTCCTTGTCGCAGTCAAAGCTTTTCGCCTCCATCTCTTTTAAGGTTGCCGTACCGCCGTTCTGCTTAAAAACAACCGCGCCGCTTGCCTTAATCCCGTTGAAGGCGCTTGTGCCGCCGTTTTGTGTGTGCGTCAGCGTATCCGCCTCTATCGCGCCATCCTTGTCGCCGTACGTGCTTGTGCCACCGTCCTGCCACGTATCTATTTTGCTTATCTTATCAATACCGCCAAGCAGCTTGAACGTGCCTCCGGATTGCCTGACCTTCAGTTCGTCCAGCTCCTTAACGGGAATATTGATTTGCATTTTGTTCTTTTCGGAATTTCCCCAGTTAATTTTGAAAGGGAACTTTGGAATGTGCTTTTCCCTTATCGTCAGCTTGCCGTCGCTGAAGGTGACCTCGATTTTTTCCGACTCAGTATCATGCCACTCGACGTGCGCAGGCTCGCCCACGCCGACGCTCTCTACCGTCACCACCCTGCCGGACATCCTTATGTCCAACGCTATCACTTTATCACCGCTTGCGTCCGTCCAGCTTCCCGCCTTATATTCGGTGGTGTCCGCCGAGACAAAGCTCCACTCAAGGGCGAACATCCCGCCGCAAAACAGCAGCGCGCCCACAACAAACAGTATTACCGCCCAAATCAAAAGGTGGTGGGATTTACTTCTTTTTTCCTTCTTTTCCATGATTATTTCTCCTTTTTAAAGGTCTTTCTGACGACCGTTGAAATCAATTTGAATAATTTTGTACAGATAAAAATGCCTATAAGCCCCACCCCGACGGCGGCAAGACTGATGCCAAGCTGCACTATACCCGCCGCTATGTTGCCGTCGGCCATTACGACAAACGCCGTCGCCATGTAATACACCCCCGCGACACAGCCCGCCGCCATGCCTATCAAAACTCCCGCCGTACCCGCAACTGCGGCGATAAGCACGGCAAACGCGGCGGCGGTAAGGGCAATCATAACGGCAAACGCAGCGATTGTGAGCGGAAAGGTAATCACGAAGGCGGAGAAATAGACCGTCCAGAACGTCTTGTTTTTAAGTATGTTGTTGTTGACCGCCGTCTTTGCCTTTGCCGCGGTTTGGGTGATTTTCGCTTTGACCGTGGGGGGCGGGTCGGTGCGGGACGATTGCTGCCGGGGCGGCGGGGGGTCGTTTTTTGGCGGAGCGTGCCCCGTGTTCGGCGGGGGGGCGACTATGACGGGGGGCGGACAGATCAACGCCTGCGGCGCGTCGCTTGCGCCCTCGACGGCCTCGCTGATAAATTTTTCCGCCGCCTCCTTGGGTGTGCCAAAGCCCGCGACGATTGCTTCCTCGCTTTCGCCGCGGTCGCACCTATCATAATACAGCTCGTTGTAGTATTCGATAAGCTTTACCTTTTCGGCGGTGGTTACACCCGGCAGATGCTCCCAAAGCTGGTCTAAAAATTCGTGTCTTTTCATAAATAATAACTCCCTTTTGAGAATGCTCAATGCCCAATGCTCAATGTTCAATGACGGTCGAATTCTTTTTAGAATGCTCAATGCTTAATGTTCGCGGCTCATTACTTAATTTTATCCTTCATTGAGCATTGCGCATTGTGCATTGCTCACTGTAAATCAATCCTCTTTCCAGAAAATCTCCTCAAAAATATGCCGCATTTCGATAAAATCCTGTTTTGCCGCTTTAAGCTTTTCGCGACCCGTGGCGGTAATATAATAGTATTTCCTAAGCCGTCCGCCGTGGGTGTGGCTTTGAGTTTCAAGATACCCTCCGTTTTCAAGGCGGCGCAAAATGGGATAAAGGGTGGACTCCGACACCTCGATGATGCCGTTAACCTCGGTTATCAGTTTATAGCCGTAACTCTCCCCCGCCCTTAAGCAGGACAGCACACAGGTATCCAAAAGCCCTTTTTTCAGCTGAACGTCCAAGCCGCCCTCCTTGTCGCCTCCTTGCGGCGGCGATGTTGGTGTACTATATGAGATATTATGCAATACGCAGTATCGGCTTGTCAACAGGTTTTGTCGTCAAAAGGCTTTTCTTAATGTTTTTCTAATGTTTGCGGCAATTTTTATACTAATTCTTTTAGCAGTTCATTTTTTAAAACCGGCAAATCCGTCACAAAATTAAGGGTGTGCCGGCGTTCCTTGCCGCAGTGTTCGCCTTTTAGGATGTACGGCAGGAATTTACGGAAAATTTTGACTGCCCAAATTGCCCCTTCGTCCGCCGCAAGATAATCCAAGAGTTTTGACACCAATTCGCGCTTGCCCGTCGGCTCCCGCCCGGTAAAGCGGTTGAAAATGTCAGGGTCGCGCAGCGCCCCCCGCCCTATCATAAAAAAATCCGCATCCGTTTGCTTTGCCCTTTCTAACGCGGCAAAATCGATTATGTCCCCGCTGAGCGCAACGGGAATTTTAAGCGCGGCTTTGACGGCGGCAACGGCTTCATAATCCGCTTCCCCCCCGTACATTTGCTCGCGTGTCCTCGCGTGGAGAGTCACCATGTCCGCGCCCGCATCCTCTATCGCCCGCGCAAAAGGGAGGGCGGGCAAGGTGTCGGTCAGCCCCAAACGCGTCTTGACAGTAACCGTTTTGCCCGTGTTTTTTATCGCCGTTACTATGGCGGCGGCGCGGGGAATGTCCGAAATAAGTGCGCTTCCCTCTCCGTTACCCGCGATTTTTTTGACGGGACAGCCCATGTTTACGTCGATTATGTCAAATTTTTGCAGGGCGGGTAAGAGCGCGGCGCGGGCAAAGTCGCTTGGATCGCCGCCGAAAAGTTGCACGCATTTGACCGTTTCGGACTGAGCGGTCGCAAGCAATCCGGCGGTTTTTTTGTTGCCGTATAAAAGCCCTTTACAACTTATCATCTCAGTGACGGTAAGCCCCGCCCCGTTCTCGCTCATCAACCGCCGCAGGGCAGGCACAGAAAATCCCGCCATAGGGGCAAGTATAAAAGGGTTGTTAAGCTTTACTCCGCCGATTTGCATAAATTTTATACCCCATGTTGTTTTTTAACCCTCTAACCCTTACAGTATACTATAGTCAATCAGTTTGAAAATGGTGGTAGCCGGCGAGCGGATTTTTGATGCTACGAAGCACGAAGTATAACGCCTTAAAAATGTTCTTTCGCGTACTGGAAGTACGCGAAACGGTTGTTTTTGAGGCTTTGGCGCAGGAGCCCCCAAAAATCTTTGTTAAACCTCTTGAATTTCTCCGATTTTTTGGGGTAGAAAAAGACGCCGTCGGATATCTACTATTTCCAACTTGATTGGCTATATAAGGCAGCGTGCCGAGGCATCACGCCTTGCGGCTAGACCCATAACCTCTATTCTCTAACCTCCATTCTCTGACCCCTGATCCTTGATCTCTGATGCCTAATCCCTCCCCCTGCCCGCTTCGACTTGGACAATTCATAGCTGTGCCGTATCATATCTTTCAAAAGCTCAAGCGGGACGCCTCCGTCAAGATATATTGTGTTCCAATGCTCCTTGTTCATGTGGTAGCCCGCCGTCACGCCCTTAAACATCTGCCGTAAAAAAATCGCGTCCATGGGGTCGCACTTAAGATTGATAATCAGCCGTCCGCCATAAACGGTGATAAAAGCAAAGGATTTGTAATTGCCTTTGTGCCGTATTGCCGCCCAAGCCGTAGGGTCGGCGGTTATAAGGTCAAAGGGGTAATCCTCGTACACATCGGGCAACTCAAGGCAGAGGTTGATAATTTCGCGTTTTGTCATAGGTTTGTCCTTCGTCGGGGGTTTTTCGTTTTTTTTCGTCGTAGGGTGCGGCACCCTACGATTGCCTATTAATGTCGTTAATAATTTTGTTAAGGTAAGCGTTAAGTTCGGTTTCGGCATCGATGCCGGCGTTTGAGCAAAGGACGGCGGAGTCGTAAAGAAGTTTGCCAATATCCGTGTTTTTATCCGTTTTTACCGTTTTCTCTTCGGTTTCCGTTGCCTTAGCTTTATCTTCCGCCAATTTTTTGTAAATTTTTTGCGCGCGCATAAGGGAGGGTAGTCCCGCGCAATCTTTTATCCGCGCTTGCGTCCCCTTTCCCTCGTTTGCTCCCTTCCCCGCCTTTTCTTTTTCGCGCTCCTTGGCCTCCTGCCAGTTTTTGAAAGCCTCTTCTCCGTCTCGCGCCTCCTTCCCTCCGAAAATATGCGTGTGACGGGTGTATAATTTGCGGCAAAGAACGCTTAATATGTCGCTAATCTCAAACTCGCCACTTCTTCGTGCAATATCCGCGTGAAAAATGCTTTGTAGCAACACATCGCCCAACTCTTCGATAAGGTTGGCGCGGTTTCCGCAGTCGATGGCATAAGCCGCTTCGTACGCCTCCTCTATCATGTTGCTACGTATGCTCGCGTGCGTTTGTTCCTTGTCCCACGGGCAGCCGCCCTCGCCCGTCAGCCGCTGAGTCAGCCTGATAAGGTCGCCGAAGGTATAGACGGTTTTATCAAACCCCGTGTCGGGAAGGATAAGGGCGCTGGAGTTTTCCCCATGACAGACATCAAGGTTGTCCAAGATCAAGCGGCGCGCTTCACCCTCGTAATAGTACACGGCAGTGTCAGGCGGAAAAAAGCGCACCAGGTATTCCTTGGCTTTAAGGGCGTCGGCAACGGTGTCAAGCCCGCAAAGTAACACGGGCAAGCTGTCAAGCTGCGGTTTAAAATCAATGTCGCGCACGTCAAGTTGCAAAAAACTTATTTTATCCAAGTCCGGGTAGCCGCCACATTGATTTTGCGCTGTTTTTTCCGTTTTTTCAATCATTTTCTTGATCATAGTTAGATTATACCACGCTGACAAATTTTTTCAAACCAATTTTGTTCACAAATTATAAATTGTAAATTACATATTAAGGTTGGCTATCCGCGAATGCCGTCATCATTTGTAATTTATAAATCTTTCCTGCGGCAATTTGCGCATTTTAATCCCCTGCCCTGCAAAAGCTAATTGTACAGGAGGTTGAAAGAAAACCATGCAAAAACTTACAAGCGGGCAAATCGCGCCATGGACGGGAGAATACAGCGTTATCAGCCGTAACGGCCGCACAGTGGGTACGATTCATGTTAACAAGGGCGACAGATTGCCGCCCACGCAGAGCGACGGCGACCACTTTGAATACAGCAGCAAGAAGTAATTGTCGGTCAAAAGTTAATTAAACCCAAAAACAAAAGACCCTCCGTGAAAGGAGGGTCTTTTGTAATGCCCAGTGCACAATTATGCCGTAGGTTTTGATTTTTCTAACCCCTAATCCCTGACCTCTAATAAAATTCGCTGCCAATGCCTGTCTTGAAGTGGTCGTCCTCCGACAAAATCCTAAAAAAATCGTAAGTGTACATTTTGGCGGTAAATTCGTATACATAATAGTAAACACTGCCGATTATGCCGTTTTCGTCATACTCGTCGCTGTCGATTTGATTGTCCATGTTGGCTTCAAGGTAGGCGTAAAGACGAATTTCCTGCATCTTTTTTCCGCTTTCGGGAATCCGTAAAACAACCCTGTCAAAACGATAGGGGTTTCCGTCCCCATCGATAATCCGCGCGTTTGTGACAGGTTTGCCGTACTTTAGCAGTATCATAAATTCATTGCTTAAGGGACGGATTTCTTCTGAAAATTTTTCGACGGTGTACTTCCTGTGTTCTTCCGCGCCGTCCTTGTTTGTAAAGGTTTTGGGCTTGATGTCATAATCCGCCGAGCCTTGAAAAAGACTTTTCATAACCGAAAACTTGACGCTTGCCACGGCGGCGTTAAAAGCCTTGGTTTTTTCCTCGTTTTTGGGCTGGACCTGATTGTATGCGGTCAAAACCTCATAGTTGCTATCGTCATAGCTCCAGCCCAGTCTATTAATGGGCTTTATCGAAATAAGACTGAGTACCAACACGGCGACCAACACCGCGGCGGCGACCGCCGAAGCAACTATTATGATGTTTTTATACAGTGGTTTCATTTTGAACTTCCTTTTTCAATGCGCAATGCGCAACGCATAATTACATTGATTTGATTTGATTTAATTATCCTTACATTGTGCGTTGTGCCTTGCGCATTATTTCTTGTAATTCTTTACCGCGTCAATAACCTCGCCCGCGCTGTGCCCGTCCATAATCATATCGACGTGTCCGGCATAAATGGTTTCACATTCTATCAAAACACGCACCATGGTTTCGGTTTTTTCGCGATTGGTTTCTAAAATCTCCAGCGCGGTTTTGTGCGCTTTTTCGATAATTTTTTCCACCTCTGCGTCGATTCGCGCCGCCATAGCGTCGGAATATTCGTGCGACGTGCCGTAATCCCTTCCCAAGAAAACTTCTTGGCTACCTCCGTAAAACACGGGACCGAGCCCGCTCATCCCCCACTCGGTAACCATGCTTCGAGCAAGCGAGGTAACGTGCTTGATGTCCATCGACGCGCCCTGCGTGATATCCTTTATAAAGATTTCCTCGGCTGCCCTGCCGCCCATGCTGATCGCCAGTTGAGATTCCAGCCTTGTTTTTGAGTCGAGTCTGTCGTCGTTTTCCGGTCTGAGCGCGGTAAATCCGCCGAATTGACCTCTGGGGATTATGCTGACCTCGTGCACTACGGGAGCCTCGCGCACGCACCTCGCCACAAGCGCGTGACCGACCTCGTGGTACGCGAAAATGCGCTTGTCGTACTCCGTCACTACGCGCGACTTCTTCTGCGGGCCCATTGTGACCTTGTTTATGCCCTCGTAGACGTCCTCCATCTCGATAACCGTGCGGTTTTTGCGCGCCGCCAAAATAGCAGCCTCGTTCAATAAATTGGCGATATCCGCGCCCGTAAAGCCCGTGGTGATTCGCGCCAAAACCTGAAAATTTATGTCGGACGAAAGGTGCTTGTTGCGACTGTGAACTTTAAATATGGCTTCCCTGCCCCTTACATCCGGATAGTTGACGTAGATTTGGCGGTCAAAGCGTCCGGGACGCAACAACGCGGGGTCGAGAATGTCCGCGCGATTCGTCGCCGCTATCACTATGATGTCGTCGCCCGTATCGAAGCCGTCCATTTGCACCAAAAGCTGATTAAGAGTCTGCTCACGCTCGTCGTGTCCGCCGCCTAACCCGGCGCCCCTATGCCGACCCACTGCGTCTATTTCGTCGATAAATATAATGCAGGGTTTGTTCTTTTTTGCTACTTCAAATAAGTCGCGCACGCGGCTCGCGCCCACGCCGACATACAATTCTACAAAGTTAGAGCCGGATATCGAGAAGAAGGGGACGTTTGCCTCGCCCGCCACTGCCTTTGCAAACAGCGTTTTGCCCGTTCCGGAGGGTCCGACAAGCAGCACGCCGCGCGGAATCCTCGCGCCCGCCGCCACAAATTTCCCGGGCGCTCTTAAAAAGTCCACTAATTCTTTGAGTTCTTCCTTTTCTTCCTCCGCGCCCGCCACGTCGGTGAAACGTATCTTAACTTGCGAATGCGCGCTTGCTCCGCTACGCCCAAAGTCCACCGCCTGCCGATTTCCCGCGCCAAGATTACGGAACAGCATAAACATTAAAAACAGTACGCCCAAAATCACCACGCCGTATATGACGTAGTTCCAAACGTTGCCGGAGGCGGGATTGTTAAGCCCATATTCGGGACGTTGCTGTCGCGGCATAGCCTCGATGACTTCAAGGATATGGTAATCGCGCACATAGACGACGTATTTGTTGCCGGTGGTCATGGTCACCGTGGCGGTATAATTCTCAACTTCTATTGATTTAACCGTTATGGGAGCGGGTATATCATTCTCGATTACGGCTTGCATCTCCAATTCGTTTACAAGCCAGCTGACCTTTCTCTCCTCCGGCCTTAAGAAAACGCCCGTCAAAACCGCCGCCAAAATTGCGACGACAGCCAAAAACGCGACAACGGTGATGATTAGTTTTGTATTATTTTTCAAGCTTGAGCTCCTTTTTATTCCAGCGACTGTGTGCCCTTGCAAACACAATAACCAACATGCCATAATAGTATATCACAAAGCATTTATCAATATCAAGTAATTTTTTCCTGTTTTTATGATTAAGTCAAGGCTTACGCATGAAAAAATGTTTCTGTAAGGAGGATAAAATGCCCGCTCTTACTGCAAGCCGCAAAAATCAGACGCCATTAGGGCTTTTTGAATTTGTCGGCAATCAAGTATTCGTAGAGGCGGCCATCGGTCGTCCGCAATCAAACAAGCGTCGCTTGTCCCACGTCGACCCACAGCAGACAGCCGGTGGCCGCCACTATGAAACGCTTTAATCTTATTCCAAACAAGCCTCCGTCGCAAGCTTTTTTGTTCCGCGCTATCATTCACTCTGCTTTCTGGGGTAAGCTCCCCCGACTTTCGACGTATGCCTGAAAAAATATCTGTTGCGGGGAGTTGTACTTCGGGACAGTGACGGTAACGGGCTTTCCTCCGGGGTCCGTCACGGGATTTCCTCCGGGGTCCGTCACAGTCTTACTCTCCTCGCCCGTGGCGGGTGGGATATACGCGTTAACGCCCTCGCCCTGCCCCATTAGTTTTAGGTAAAAATCGTTGATTTTCCTTAAAAAACTGCTCAGCCGGTAATACCTGCTCCAATGATCGACGCTGTTTTGCCATTCCCGCGTAATCAACGGGCTTATTTTGTCCCTCAACTTCCAGTACGCCATGTCCTCTCCCTTTGCTTTTTCAATATTGTCCCACTTAAGCACGGCGGAAAGCATACTGAAAATATATTCGTTGTACGCGCTGTAACGAATATACGGGTCGTCGCTGGTCAGGGTAACATAAAGCGCGGTGTTGTCGGCGTCGTCTTCACGCATAATGCCCTTGGCGTGCGCCATCTCATGAGCCATGGTGAACGGCATCTCGGCGGGCGGTACAAGGCTGTTAACGTTGGGCTCGCCGAAAGGGGCGAAAAACACGCCGCGTATGTGCATTTCGCTCATAATGCGGGAAGAGACGATGGTTTTGCAACGGGGGGTGTAGGGATTGATGTCGAAGCCCGACAGCCGGAAAAACTCCTGCTGCAACCTGTATGAAAGTTCTACGTTATCGTAAGGCGGGATAATCGTACCCTTTTCGTCACGGACGAAGCTTTTTGCCAAGGTATTAAAGTCGTCGATAAAATATTCGGCCACCGCCACAGTCTGCGCTTTACTTAGTTCGGGGTTAAGTACGGGGTGGTATTCCTCGTATCGGTTGTACGAATAGCCTGCCGAAACAAAATATATGTTGGCAAACACCAGCGCGGTCAAAATCACCGCTAATACCAAGCTGAGGCTTTTTGCCCATCTTTTTTTGAGTAAAAGTACTGTTATGACGGTCAGACAGGAAATAATCGCGGCGCCGATAAGGTATAAAAACAGTTCGTAGGCCGAAAAGGGAAGCGCGCTGGAGGTTTTGCCCATAATCATAAGTATTCCCCTCGACACCCTTGTGACCATGAACTCGGTAAAAACATCGGATTTCCTCAAAAGAATAAGGGCGGTAAGGAGCGCGGCAAAAAACGCGATAAAAGAGGACAAAATTATCAGCCCTTTGCACGATTTTTTCTTTTCGGCGGCGTAAACCTGTGGTTTTAACTTTTTTGTCTTTTCTTTCATAGACCCTTTTAATGCGCAATGCTCGATGCTTAATTCTCAATGTCGGTCGAGTTTTTTTGAGTGTAATAATGTTTAATATTCAAGGCACAATACTTAAAATTTATCTTTCATTAAGCATTGAGCATTCTGCATTCTGCTACTTATTCGGGTCTGTTAATGTACAATATGCCAAGCGTATTCTTCCCGCAGTGCGACGTAATTGTGCAGCCCGCCCTCGTTTCGATAATTTCCTTAAACTGCGGGGCGATTTCGCGGATTTTTTCCCGCACAGCATCGACCGTTTCGGGCTCGCACTGCGTGTGGGTGATAAATATGCGGGTATAATCGGGCGTGTCGTACTGTTTTATGACCGCCTCGACGTATTTTGTGATGTTTTTGCTTAAATTCCCCATAAATTTCTGCCCGACGATAATTTTACCCTCTTTAAGAATAAGCATGGGCTTGATTTTAAGAACGGTGGCGATAAAGGCTTTAAGGCCGGAACACCTGCCGCCCTTGTGCAAAAATTCCATGGTGTCAACCACGAAGGACGCCTGAACGTGCGGCACAAGCGCGGTTATTTTCTCCGCGATTTGTTTGCCGCTTAGTCCCCCCGCCTTCGCCATGTCATTTGCCTTCATGACTAACAAGCCAACGCCGGAGGACAGCGATTTACTGTCGATGACATATACGCCGCCGACCTCCTCTGCCCCCGCGCGGGCACCCGCATAAGACGCCGACAACTCGGTGGAAATTGAGATGTGCACGATTTCTTCCGCGCCCGCCCCCTTAACCTTGTTAAAAAACTCGACGTATTCCGCCGTTCCGTTTGCCGCCGTCTTGGGCAAAACCTTTTTTTCTTCGTACTTTTTGAAGATGTCCTCGCAGGATATATCCACCCCGTCGCGGTAGTTTTTGCCGTCCAATTCCACCAAAAGCGGAATATAAGGTATGTTCTCCGTTTTAAACAAATGCTCCAAATCTGCCGTGGAGTCTGTAGTTATTTTAATCATTTTTTATAATTCTCCTTTTTTTAATGCGCAATGCTCAATGCTCAATGCTCAATGAATGTTTATTTTATTTGACCGTTCCAATGCCCACTCCTCACTCCCCACTCCTCACTTCCCACTGCTCTTCCGCGTGTCGCGCCATAAAAACATCAAAACCTTTTCTACAAACGAATCCTCTTCGAGCGTTAGCCAGTATCTTCCCTTTACGTCGTCCTTTTTTATAAAGCCCAATTTACGCGAATCGTGCGATACGTTGCGGTTGTCGCCCAGGGCGTAGAACGATTTTTCGGGAACGGTTATTACGCAAACGGCGAGATCCTTTGCGATTTCGGGGTCGGCGACGTCGAAGGACTGCGGCGTTTCGTTTTGGGCGAAATAGACCTTGTCAAATTCCCCGCCGCCAAAAAGGTTTTCCATTCTGGTCTTGTTGTAATAAACCATCGTCCCGTTGATATAATCTTCTTCTAAAAACGAAAAACCGTCGCCCTCGTCGCGATATAAATATACTTCTGCGTCGCTAAGCTTGTCACCAAAAGCCACAAAAAGCAGCCTGTCGCCTTCTATTCCCATCGCCCTTTTGATAAGGTTTTTATTCTTGCCTGTGTCGGGGTCAATTTCATTTGTTTCGAATACAAAGACGTCGCCTCTTTTGATGTTTTGGGTTTTGACAAGCAGCACCCTTTGATTGTCGAAGATTAGCGGCTCCATGCTGCTTTGACGGACGGGACAAAGGGTAACTATCCGCATAAACACGATGGTGAAAAGCAGTATGGCGATAATGCAAAGCAAAAAGGCATTAAGGAGGGTGGAAAACCAGCTGCGCTTTTTCTTTTTCGCTTCCGCTGTGGTTTCCTCCGTTACTTCCGCCGTTTCGGCTGCCGTCGCCCCGTCCTCACCGTCGCTCCAAATCGGAACAGCTTTTTCCGCGTCAAAGCTTTCCGTATCGGGCAGCTCGGTCAAAGGCTCTGTATTCTCGTTTTTGATGTCCTTATTCATTAAATTTTCGTCCGATTTCGGTTGATTTAAACCATAATTTTTTGTTTTGCTTAGACTTTATTTGTACGGAAGACAGCGCAAAGCGGGCTTCAGACGGGCAACGGGCCCATGTCGCGACGGGAACGCACCCTGATGTACGCGAAACCCTTCGCCTCTCTAAACCTTGCTTACGCAAAGCCAGCAATCCGTAAACGGATTGTCGGCTCCGTCGGCGGCCGGGTAAGCG
>WRDI01000002.1 GCA_009783515.1 Bacillota bacterium
ACCGAAATAACTCCACAAAAAATGTGCAGTGGCACTTTACTACCGACAACGCAAGAGGAAAGCTAAAATGGCTATACCCGAAAATCTAATTGTGTCAAGCAACTAGGGTCTGTTCACGTAAAAACATCGCATTATACGGCGTCTACTCGGCTAAAAGTCGTTGGTTTTGTCGTCAGTTATGTACTTCCAGTACATTGTGGCGGTAGAACGCCGCCTTTTAGTTCGAAAATCCGCTCATCAAAATGTTAAAAACTTGCGAGCAGTTAGTATAAAATTTGACTTATCCGCCATGTACGAAAAAACCCCGGGGCGATTGTTCCGGGGTTTTGTGTTGTTTGCTAAGAAGCACAGGAAAGGTTGTGCGCTTGACCGCAAAGCTCGGAGATTTCGTCCTTTTTTTTTTCGATTAAGGGATTTGTTTTCCGTATTTTCCGTTTAATTATTTTTGTGTAAAGCGGATACACGATAGCGGCGGCGGCGCCTCCAATTATCCCAAGAACAAATCCAACGATAACTTGCCAGCTTGCCGTGATAGGGTCGGCGTTAAGCATAATCAGGCTGAGCCCGCCGCCGAATATAAGCGCGGCGATAATTCCCATGGCAAGCGAGAATATAGTCGCGAATTTTGTCTTGCTTTCCTCCATATAAGAGATAGAGTTTATGCCGTCTTCGATACGCGCCTGCAAGCGGTTTAGCTGTTCACGGTTTTTGATTGTGCGGTCGCGCTTAAAGGTCAGCGTCGTATACAGCAAGCCGCGCTCTTGCCGCTCGAGCTCCCAGCCCAAGCTTGTATAGCGGTTTGCTATTTCACTTACGCTTCTGCCGTCCGTCGTTTTGGTCATATACTCGTAATTGCAGTAATTATTTTGTTGTTCCATTGTTTTTACCTCCTTTACGCTAAATCGCGTTTATTCAATATCAGACCTGAAAGCGAGCCGAAGCCCACAAACCCAATCCCCGCCGCCAAGACGCACATGATCAGAGTAAGAACATTTGCGTCAAGCGGCACGGCGATGCTTGCTACCGGATAGAAAAGAATGCCCGCCGCGAAGGTCGCGATAATCGTCATCCATAGTTTTTGTTTAAAAAGCACGGCAAAGATAAGGTACAGCGGCACAAACACGCCCATTAAAACCATTTTTGACAAAAGGCACATAATCAGCCCGTAGGCTCCCGCCGCGCCAAGGTCAAACGATTTGCCCATAATCGCGCCCGCAATTACCGTCACCAAAAAGTACGCTAATATCATGCACGCGCCGCCGAATATCCCCACGACCGATTTTGACACCACATAATCTGATTTTTTGGCGTGGACGGTGAAGATGTTTTTTACAAAGCCGCTGCCGTAATCATGCGACACAAAGATGGACAACAGGAGGGCGGCGAAGATAAACACCATGTTGACGTTTGCCATATTGGCGAAGTCCATAAGCCCCGCCGTTGCGCCGCTTAGCCCCTCGAACACCTGCCATGTATTGGTGAAGGACTGTGCGTCTGCACCTTGCTCCGCGCCGACCATGGTAAGCACCAAGGCGGGGATAAGCGCGGCTATGCCCACAGTGATGTAGAACGCGGGGGTGTGGAACAGCCGGTAAAAGTCCAACTTAATCATGGGTTTGACGCGGCTGAAAAAAGTCTTGTATTTGCCGGCTTCCTTAACCGCGCCCGTCTTTCCGTTCTTGTTGTTTGCGCTTGTCGTTTCCATTTATGCGACCCCCTTTTGTGACATAAGTTTAAGATAGTATTCTTCCAGCCCGATTTTTTGGAAGGTTATTTCGTTTATGTCGATATTTTTCGAGTATAACAGCCCCGCCACCTTCGAGCTTTCGTTTTCGTCGTAAACGCGTATCCCGCCGTCCTTTTGCTCAAAATCCTTATATCTTTGCGCCAAAACGCCCAAAGCCCTCGCGTCGTTTCCGGTCTTGACGAAAACAAAGTCGCGGCACCCCACACTCATCTCGTCCGCCTTCATTTCCTTAATAAGCGTGCCCCGCCTGATAATCCCGTAATGTGTGGCGATTTTACTTAACTCGCCCAAAATGTGTGAACTGATTAAAATCGTTACGCCTTCTTCGCGCGTCAAGTCAATCAAAGTTTCGCGCACAATCCGCATTCCGTCAGCGTCCAAGCCGTTGATAGGCTCGTCCAAAATCATCAATTTGGGTCGTCCCAAAAGGGATTGCGCGACGCCTAAACGTTGCTTCATGCCTAAGGAACAATGCTTGAACTTACGCCCCGCCGCCCCTGCCATGCTGACAAGCCCTAAGACGCGCTCCACCTCCGTTTTGGGGTTTTTGACGTCGAGGTTTAACGCCTGCATATACAGGTTTTGATAGACCGTTGCCTCGGGAAAGCAGCCGGGGTTTTCTATCAAAACGCCCATGCCGGAACGGATTTTCGCATCGGTATAGTGCTTGCCGTACAGGCGTATATCCCCGTTGCTTGGCACCAGTAAGCCGCAAATCAGCTTTTCGGTCGTGGATTTGCCGCTGCCGTTCTCGCCGATAAACCCGTATATGCTGCCCTCCGGCACCTTCATATTAAGGTTTTGCACGGCGGGGATGTTCTTAAAGGACTTAGATAATCCTTGAGTTTCTATCGCGTACATGATTTTTTCTCCCTAATGATTGTATTAGTTGGTAGTTTTCAGTTGACGGTTGTCAGTTGTTGACGGTCACTTCTAATCCTAACGCATTATTTATATAGCGAAACCTTTGGGTCAACCCCGTCATTGCGAGCGGAGCGAAGCAACCCAGCTAAAACCCAACCATTTTATGCGGTCAATTAAGCTGGTTTGCTTCGCTCCGCTCGCAATGACGGATACTTGCTTGCGCGTTTAGTGCCAATTTGCAGTTTCCAAGGCGCCTTTTCAGCCCTAAACAGTGCCTTCAACTCGAAATTTGCATTGATAACTTCCTCTGATAACTGAAAACAGATAACTCCTTCATACCCCGCAGTCGATCATGTCGATCAAGCCTTGCATGTTCGTTCTCATCTCGGACAGAATTGTTTGGTACCCCTCAAGGCTTACTGCCTGAGCGCGGAAGGCTTTTTCCCTCTCCGAGGCGCGTTTACAGCCCTCCCTCATGTTCTTTAGGATAGCGCGTACCTTTGCTTTTAAGCCCTTCGCCGCCCTTATGTCCTCTGTGCCCGGATACGGCGCGACGGCCCTTTGGTGCATCGCCTTGGAGGCGGTCTTGACAAAAGCCATATTCTCTTTATTGGCTTCGTGGGTGGCGTGGGTACTCTCCTTAAACCCATCAATCACCGCGGCGATTATGCCCTTTTTGTTTTCGTTTTCCATATTTGTTTCTCCTTATTTTTAAGTCCGCAGACTGTTTACGTTTATATTATAAAGGTAAAAAATAAAACCAACGTAATTTGAATGTAAAATCGACGTAAACTTTTTTCAATGCACAGCGCACAGTGGCGGTCAAATGAAAATAATAATTTTGTAATTTACCTTGTATAGTATGCCGATAATTATTCACTGAAATTTATCCTTCACTGTGAGCTGTGCACTATCAAACGGCGGCTCATTTCTTCTCCTTAACAATATAAAAGCTCGTATCATCCGGTTTCCTCTTGACCCACAGCCCGCCCGAAACCGAGATTACAAGCGCGCCCACCGTACCCACGATAATATCCGTCATCGTATCAATCAGCCCGCTGCCCTGCGCGGAATCGGTCACCAACGCGTTTTTGCCGTCGATAATAACTTCGGAAAGGCCGTCCTGCCAACGCTGCATATTTAACTTAAAAATCGCGTCCATCGAATACTCGAAGATTTCCCACAGCGTCAGCAGCATTATCGCGAAGCAGAACGAAAACAGCGCGACAAAAAAGGGCGAGAGACGCACCCCGTCCTTGCTCTTGCTGAACGCGTACACAATCGAAAACCCGCTTAGGGCGATTACCACCCCCGCCGTGGTGTGCAAAACCTTGTCGAACAAAAATATGTAGTCGTAAAAGCGGTAAATTTCGCCCAAAACAAAGTGTGCGACAATAAATACCGTCACAATAATCTGGAAAAACTGCGGCATTTTAAGGCGGAATTTTGTGCGCGCCACCATGGGGATATGCAGCAAAACGACGGTAAGCACGCAAAGCAGGACGTGCTCTATCATTTTTTCTATCGCCAAAGCCCCCACCCACAGCGACGTAATCGCGCTGCCTATCATGGTGGCAAGCGTAAAGCACTGGCAGATGAGATATATGACAAACACTTTTTTCGCCCCAAAAAACTTAATGACGCCCATTGTTTTGTCCCCCTTGCGGATGTTTTACGCTCTAATGATAACGGGGGGAAGTAAAATAAACGTAACGCGAATATAAACTTTATATAAATTTTTTTGGTTCTTATTCAATCCGGCTGACAGGCGCGAACCACCGGACGGGCAATGCCCGCCCCTACGTATGCATTAAACCGTGCTTGTCGGATTGTTACAGACCTTAGGGGCGACCCTACGAAGCAAGACCGCGAATGCTTCTTGCCAAGGTCTTATCGGTCGTCCGCCTGTCCGCCCAATAGTTACATATACCAATCTAATCGAATGAGAATCGATTTTCTGTCGTTTTTCATAAGGTTTTACGAAAGACAAAAAACCGCCCCATATAATTACAAGGCGGCGGGACAGTATCTAATTTGCTACTTAAGAACTTTCTTGCGCCCATGGGACTTCAAAAACATTGTTAGGCAAACCAGCGCGGCGCACAGGCTGAAAAAGATTCCGCCGATTCCACTGGCAATTTTCGCGTACTCGTCGGCGACAAAATAGAGGATTGCCCGCTGCGTAAGGGCGAGCGCAATCAGGGCGTTTGCGACGTCGGTCAGCCGCAAATGGTGGATGATTTGGCTGTGGTTTTTTCGTGTCCTTATCGAATTGATTGTGGCAAGCAGGATTTTGACAAACGCCGCCGCTGCGACAAAATATATAATCCAAAGCGTATAATTGCTTGGGTTTTCGTCATAAAAAAAGGTGCTGACTATTGCGAAACTGAAATGCAAAAAGGATATAACCGAGGCGCAAATGGCAATATTTTTGGCGCAGTTTTTTTCTATCTCTTTTATCGCGGACCGATTTTTCGCGGGTTGGTTTATTGTGTTTTGAGCTTTAATCGTTTCTATTATCGTGTTTTCACTTTCAATAGTGTTGTTTTCGGCTATTCCGTTTTGCGTGGCTTGACTTTTTTTTGTCGCCTCGCTTTCAAGCGTTTTCACACGTGCGTACCTTTTCAGCGCGTAAAACTTGACGACGCCCAAAATCAAGCTGTATGACCCCGTAATTCCGATAAAAAAAGATAACTGAACCGTGCTGATTATCGCCGTCGTCAAGCCGTACGCAAGATTGAACACCATGGTCGCGAATATCACGGATTGTAATTTCGCGATGATTTTTATATCAGACCAAAAGCGTTTCAATTTTGCTCTTGCGCCCGACCAAAAGCCACTAAGTCTTTCTTCGATACTCATTGTCGCACCCTTAATATCTAAAATTAACCGTTATAATATCGGAAGAATGATGATAAATGTACTGCCTTCGCCCTCTTTGCTTTGGACTGTTATTCGTCCGTCGCACAGCCGTACAATACGCTTTACTATGGACAGCCCCAAACCGTGTCCGTCGCCCGTATGTGAGGCGTCGCCTTGATAATACCGCTCGAAAATGCGCGCCGTTACCTCGTCGCTCATGCCGATGCCCGTGTCGGCAAAGGAAACGATAATATCATCCTCCGTCCGTGTCAGCATTATAGTGATGTCGCCGTTTTTAGGCGTAAACTTGATTGCGTTAGAAAGTAAATTTTGCCACAAACTTTCCATAAGATTGGCGTCGCCCTCGTAAATCACGTCGGGCAGCCCCGCAGACAAATTGATATTTTTCTCCGACCACGCCGTCTCCATGGCAATAGCTATTTCCTGTATCTGCCGCCCGAGATTGTACGGTTTTTTGTCGGACACTATCTCCTGCGCGTCGATTTTACTCAATAAAAGGTTGTTTTTGGCTAAGCTTGCCAGCCTGTCCGACTCTTTGACGATAATCCCCAAATACTTTTTGCGCTTTTCCTCCGGCAAATCCTCGTCAAGCAGCATTTTTGCAAAGCCGTTTATACTTGCGACGGGAGTTTTAAGCTCATGCGAAAAGCCGTCGACAATCTCCGCCCGCAACCTTTGTATGCCCGCGATTTCCGCCGCCATTTTGTTAAAGTCTTCGTATATGCCCTTAAAAGCGGAGGCGTTCGCGGTGGGGATATACGCGTCGGTCTTACCGTTCGCCACGTCGCTCATGGCGGAGGACAAAACGTCAAAGTGCTTATAAACAAAGCGCGCGATAAAAATCGTCACGGGCACGGCAATGACAAGCATAACGGGAATCATATACACCATCCACAGCGGGTCGTACGTCCCGTTCGAGCCGTTTGCCGCGTTTGCGATATAGGCAATCACGCCGAACGCCATAACGCCGCCGACCGCGATAACGGCGGCAAGCAGCGCAAGCCACTTGTTTATGTGCTTTGCAGCGTCGCTGTGCTTTTTCTTAACCTTTTTGTCTTTCATAGTTACCGCCTTTATTAGAGAATAGAGAATAGGGGGTTAGGGGTTAGGGGATAGAGAATTACCCTTTCAAAACGGCCTTGTACCCCAAGCCTCGTATCGTCACAATTTCAAATTCCGTTATGTGCTCGAATTTGTTCCTAAGACGGTTGACGTGTGAGCGGATTGTCGTTTCGCCGCTGGGACAATCATAGCCCCACACGTCGTTAAGCAGCTTGTCGTGCGAAAATAATTTATTAGGGTAGGAGAGCAGCTTGTATGTCAAATCGAACTCTTTCCGCGTCATTTCTATCGCCTGCCCGTCGTAAACGGCCTCGAACGTCGTCGCGTTAAGCTTGAATTTACCCAAAACGATTTCCTTATCCGCCGCGATTTTTGAGCGCCTAAGCAGCGCGTCTATGCGCCAAATAAGCTCGTCAAAATTTATGGGTTTGACCATATAATCGTCCGCTCCGACCGAAAAACCGTCTTTTTTATCGTCAAAGCCCTGTTTCGCCGTCGCCATTATGACCGGCGTGTGCATTCCCATGTTGCGTAACTGCCGCACAAATTCATAGCCGTTCATTCTAGGCATCATTATGTCGCAAACGATTAAATCGACGGTTTTGCTTTCGACAACGCCCAAAGCCGTTTTACCGTCCGCCGCGCTTACTACGTCAAATTTCCTTTCAAGTTTTGCCGTCATAAGCTCTCTCATGCTTTCATTGTCCTCAACGATTAAGATTGTCGCCATACCGCACCTCCGTCTAAAAGTTTAGCACCCTAATATAAAATCAACGTAAAATAACCCGCCCTATTTGCGGCGAAATTATGCCTTGAGTCTGTGGACGCCGCATAAAGCGCCGATTTTGCGAGTTTTATTTGTAAACTGCTTAGCTACAGCCAAAGAGTCCCAAAACCATAAGGATTTTGAGACTCTTAGTGGTGCCTCGGGGCGGAATCGAACCACCGACACAAGGATTTTCAGTCCTCCGCTCTACCGGCTGAGCTACCGAGGCAGGGTGGGAGCGGCAAGCGACAATCATAAAACAAGCCGCGCTTGCCGCTCCCGGGGGTTTTGGGGGGGTGGCGAACCGATAATACCCATAGCGGGACTATTCGGAACATCGGTATTATAGCACAAAACGGGGAGGTTAGCAAGTGATTTGAGCTGCTTTTTATCTCTTTTTACATCTTTCGCGAGTTACAAATAGGACGGTGGGCGTTAAATAATTCTCAGCCTGTTGCAAAAGCGCGTGGAAGAGGAATGGGTAATTACCGCGTAGAGATCAGACGCCTTTTTGTCGATGATAAAAATATCCTCGCCGGTTTGGTTGATATACGGCTTGTCCGTCAGCTTTATCACGGCGTTTTTTCCCAAGTCGCTCAAGTTGCTTTTGAAGGACGGCCTTATGCCAAGCACTCTGAACAAAAAGTCGCCGCTATACTTTAAAAATTTGCCGTCAATGTCCAGCATGGTACTGAAAATGAGCCGGTTTATGCGGGAATAAGTATAGCGCTTTGATTTTACAGCCTCGATTATTTGGCTCAAATCCGCATATTTTTCCGCCGCCTTTTTCAGTTTTTTTTCCATGCCCTCCGCAAACAGAATATGCTTTTGGAGTAAGGATAGACGCAAAACAGATTCATATAAACCAACATCCAATTTGGGCTTGCCGTAATCAAAAGGGACGAAAGCCGAATAATCCGCGTCGCTTTGCAAAATAACGCGGATGGCTGTGGCGGAGGCGTAGGGTGGGATCAGCTCCTTGCTTTTATATCCTGCGTCCGTGCGTCTTATGAAGATAGGCTCGACGTCAAGTCTTAGGCGGGCTACGGCTTTTAAATATTCTATCGCCAGTACGTTGTTGGGCGAGGATAAAATCCCTAAAATATATTCTTTGTCATACTTAAAAGCGCTGTTTTTATCGGACAAATCGGATAAAAAGGCGGCGGTAGCCTCGGCAAGGCAGTTTGGGTAGCTTAGCCCCTGTTTTAAAAGGGCGCGCAAATATTCCCTCATTTTTGGCGGCTCGTCCGATTGTAAGTTCGCGATTTTTTTAAGCGCGTCTGTGTCGTCCGTTTCCACCCCGCACGAAAAATACTTTAATCCCTCAATTTGCGACAGGATTTTTATCGCGCCGAAAGCAAACACTTCGGCAGGCGCGGTGGAGTACACGACGGGTAGCTCTATCACGACGTCCGCTCCGCATTTAAGCGCGGCTTCGCTCCGTAGCCACTTGTCAAAAAGGGCAGGGAGGGCGCGCTGGGTAAAGTCGCCGCTCATCACGCAGACTATGTCCGCGCCGGTCGCTTGCTTGATCTTTTCCAAATGGTATTTGTGCCCGTTGTGGAAGGGGTCGTACTCGCAAATTATTCCGCATTTACGCATAGGGTTTTTCTCCCACAAAAAATAAAAAAAACACTATAGTTTTCTTTACTTTTGTCCGTCGTTATGTTACAATTATAACATATGTTCTTTTTTTTAGTAAAGGGAATCGGCGTACCGGTCGAAAAATTACTATAATCACTATTTTTTAAAAAACTTTTAGCAAGGAGCTGACAATCTGTATGGAATTGATACAGGCTATACGCCGAAAGGCCGCCGCGCTATACAAAAGCATAGTATTGCCCGAAGGCGAGGAGGGGCGTACGATAAAGGCCGCGCAAATCATTACAAAGGAGCGGCTTGCCGCCGTCACGCTTTTGGGAAGCCGCGAGGGGATTTTAAAGGCTGAGCCCGCCGCAGACTTAAGCGGCATAAACGTCATCGACCCCGCGATCTGCAACATCGCGAAGTACGCCAAAATCCTGTACGACGCGCGTAAATCCAAAGGACTGACCGAGGAAGAAGCGAATAGGCTTGCCCGCGACCCCCTGTATTTGGGCGTTTTGATGGTCAAAGCGGGGAACGCAGACGGCATGGTGTCGGGCGCAATCCACTCCACGGGCGACGTGTTGCGTCCTGCCCTGCAAATTATAAAGACCGCGCCGGGAATAAACACCGTCTCGAGTTGCTTTATCATGCTTTTGCCAGAGGGGTGTAAATACGGCGACGGCGGCGTTTTGGTGTTTGCCGACTGCGCCGTCAACCCTAATCCCACGGCGGAGCAGCTAAAGGACATTGCTATATCAAGCGCGGCGTCGGCAAAAAGCATTGCCGGGATAACCCCGCGCGTCGCTATGCTGTCTTTTTCGACAAAGGGCTCGGCGAAACACGAGCTTGCCGACAAGGTAATCGAAGCAACGCGTCTGGTGAAGGAAGCCGCGCCGGATTTGATAGTGGACGGGGAATTACAGCTTGACGCCGCCCTTGTCGAAAAGGTGGGAAAACTAAAAGCGCCTGACAGCAAGGTTGCGGGGCTGGCGAATGTGCTGATTTTCCCCGATTTGCAGGCGGGCAACATAGGGTATAAATTGGTCGAGCGCTTGGCGGGCGCCGAGGCGGTGGGCCCCATCTGTCAGGGCTTTAACATGCCTGTAAATGACCTTTCACGGGGTTGTAGCGTGGAAGATATTATCAATGTGGTCGCTATGACGGCATTGCAGTGCGGGTAAGGGCAGTGCTTTGTAATGGGGGCCAACGCGGGGCAGATATTGCTTATTTGATTGCGGACGACCGGCGCGCTCCTACGAAAGATGTTCGACCTTACCCGATACCTGCTCCCCAACATTGCAAACAATTCAAACAAAATACATAACAAAACAACCAAAACAAAAAAACAAGGAGAAAAACTCATGGAAAACATGGACACAATGCCCCAGCCCATCCTCGCGGGGGCGAAAATCATAGTTATCGGCGTGGGCGGCGGCGGCAGCAACGCGGTAAACCGCATGATGGACGCCCAGGTCAAGAGCGCCAGCTTTATCGCGGTCAACACCGACTTGCAAGCGTTAAGAATGTCTACAGCTCCCGTGCGCCTTCAAATCGGCGCGAAGCTGACGCAGGGCAAGGGCGCGGGCGCGGACCCTACGGTGGGGCAGCGTGCCGCGGACGAAAGTAAATTGGCCATACGCGAGAAAATTAAGGACTGCGACATGGTGTTCGTCACCGCCGGTATGGGCGGGGGAACGGGCACGGGCGCGGCTCCCGTCATCGCGGCTCTCGCCAAGGAAATGGGCAAGTTGACTGTGGCGGTGGTCACCAAACCTTTCTCGTTTGAGGGCAGGGTGAAGATGGACCACGCCGAGATAGGAATCGCCAATTTGCGCAAGGTGGTTGACACGCTTGTCGTCATTCCAAACGAAAAACTGCTGAAAATCGCGGGCAGTATGACGTACGCCGACGCTTTCCGCTACGCCGACGACGTTTTGCGGCAGGAAATCCAAGGGATAAGCGACGTGATTATGAACCCGTCCATCATCAATTTGGATTTTGCCGACATCTGCACGGTTATGCGCGGCAAGGGCGTGGCGCATATGGGCATAGGCCGCGGCAAGGGCGAGGGCAAGACCGTCGAGGCCGTCAAGCAGGCTGTTTATAACCCGTTGCTTGAAACGTCGATCGAGGGCGCGACAAGCGTGATATTGCACGTTATGGTGGGCGCGGACGTCAAATTGGACGAGGTAAACGAGGCGGCCGACCTTGTGCGGCAGGTTGTCGCCCCCGGAGCGCACATTATTTTCGGCAGCGATATTAGGAAGTCCATGCAGGACGAAATTATTATTACCGTCATCGCGACGGGGTTCGAGACGCCCGAAAACGAGATACGGGTGGTGCCTAACCAACAGATTCCTCAGCAGGGTCAACATGGAAATCAGCCCGCCGCCGCGACCGCGTCGCCCGCCAAAAAGATAGGGGTGTTCGGTGAGGAGCTTAAGCCCGCCCCAGTTCCCGAAGCGAAACCGCCCGTGCCGCCTCCGCATGGCTTTACATCGTCGCGAGTGACGGTAGACGACGACTTCCCCGAGTTTTTGAAGAAGCTGAACCAGCGTAAGGATAATCAGTAGGGGTTACAGACAACCCAAAACGGCGACTGTAAATATGGCCGTCGTTTTTTTGTGCTGTATACCTGTTGTAGGGTGCGGGGTGACGACGCACCGCACAATACAATACGACATCATGGGGTTTATGCGGTGCGCCCAAGGGCGGGGATATTTTTACCTAAGGCCTAAATGCCTTGACAGTTTTTTGATTTTGGGCTATAATGTGCGAATTGATTACTGCGGTGCGCGTGGATTAAGGCGTCAGACAAGCGGTCGCGGCAGGAGAGCAAGCTATGGATTATTTGAAAAACGAAGAAAAATGGCGGAAAGAGTGGGAAAAACAACATTTGGGGCATTTTGACCGCTCAAAAGCCGACAGTAAATACTATGTTTTAGAGATGTTTTCCTACCCCTCCGGCTTTAACCTGCACATGGGGCACTGGTACAACTACGCGCCAAGCGACACGTTTGCCCGCTTTAAAAAAATGCAGGGGTACAACGTGTTTCAGCCGATGGGGTTCGACTCTTTTGGGTTGCCCGCCGAAAACCACGCCATAAAAACGGGCATCCACCCAAAAGTCAACACAAATAAAAACATCGCATTTATGGAAAAACAGCTAAAGACGTTGGGCGCGATGTACGATTGGGAGGCGGAGGTAATTACCAGCGACCCCTCTTATTATCGCTGGACGCAGTGGCTGTTTTGTGAATTGTACAAAAAGGGGCTGGCGTACCAAAAACAGGCGCCTGTCAACTGGTGTACCTCCTGCAATACGGTCATCGCCAACGAACAGGTGGTGGACGGGCGGTGCGAGCGCTGCAAGAGCGAGGTGGTGCGCAAAAACCTTGTGCAGTGGTTTTTCAAGATTACCGACTATGCGGAGGAATTACTATGGTGTTTGGACGTATTGGACTGGCCGGAAAAGACCAAGACTATGCAGCGGAATTGGATTGGGCGCAGCGAGGGCAGCGAGATCGTCTTTGAAATCACGGGCGAAACCCGCTTAAAAAACAAAAAGCCGTTAGAAAACGAAAAAATCACGGTGTTTACAACCCGCGCCGACACCCTTTTCGGCACGTCCTATGTGGTTTTGGCGCCCGAACACCCCTTAGTGGACAAAATCACCTCCCCCGTGCAAAAAACCGTTGTGGAAGAATATAAATACGCCGCGTCAAAGTTGAGCGACATAGAGCGCACTGGCGATAAGGGCGATAAAACCGGCGTATTTACCGGCGCGTACTGCACCCACCCTTTGACGAAGGAAAAACTACCCGTATGGATTGCCGACTATTGCCTTGCGCTTTACGGCACGGGGGCGGTAATGGGCGTCCCAGCTCACGACACACGCGATTTTGATTTCGCCAAAAAGTACGGTTTGCCCATCGTCCGTGTGATAAAAACCGACAAAAACGATGTGGACGACTCTCTGCCTTTTATAGGGCGAGGGGTCTTGACAAACAGCGGAATTTACGACGGAATTGACAACGAAACAGCGAAAAAACAAATCACCGCGGGATTTGAAAAAAAGGGTGCGGGGAGGCTTAAAACCACCTATAAGCTGCGCGATTGGTCTGTTTCGCGCCAAAGGTACTGGGGCTGCCCCATTCCTATAGTGTACTGCGGACACTGCGGCGCGGTTCCCGTCCCTTATGAGCAGCTACCCGTTTTGCTTCCCGACGGCGTCAACTTCACACCCGACGGCAAAAGCCCTTTGAGTAAATGCGAAGAATATATAAACACGACCTGTCCTGTTTGCGGCAAGGCGGCAAAACGTGACGCCGACACCCTGGACACCTTCGTTTGCTCAAGCTGGTACTTTTTGCGTTACCCCGACGCGCAAAATACGTCAAAAGCCTTTAACAGCGAAATTATAAACAAAATGCTGCCCGTGGACAAGTACGTCGGCGGTCCCGAACACGCATGTATGCACCTTTTGTACGCGCGGTTTATGACCAAGGCGCTGCGCGACATGGGATACCTAAGTTTTGACGAGCCGTTTAAATCCTTAATCCACCAAGGCATGATTTTGGGCGAGGGCGGCGAAAAGATGAGCAAGTCCAACAACAATGTGGTCAATCCCGACGCCTTTACAAAGGAGTATGGGTCAGACGTTTTGCGCCTATTTCTGATGTTTGGGTTTTCGTATATCGAGGGGGGACCGTGGAGTGACACGGGCATTAAGGCATCCGCAAAGTTTTTGGAGCGTGTCGAGCGGATTTTGGATACGGCTTTGGCGGGACGGAACGTAAAGAGCGGAAGCGCACAAGAAAACGGGCGCGGCCCCACGGACGGCAAAAAAACGGAAAACGACGACAATGAATTGAATTACGCCCTTCATTATGCGATAAAAAACGTCACCAAGGATTTGGAGGATTTTTCGTTCAACACGGCGATAGCGCGCATTATGGAGCTTGTCGGCGCAATGTACAAGCATAGTCAACCCGACAACCGCCTGTATCGGTGCGGGATGACGCTGATAAAACTGATTGCGCCGTTTGTCCCTCATTTCGCCGAGGAAATGAATGTCATTTACGGCGGCAAATCGTCGATATTTAATGAAAAATATCCCGTTTTCGACCCCGCTGCCCTAATAAAGCAGAAGATAGAAATCGCGGTGCAGGTCAATTCCAAAATCCGCTGCCGCATAGACGTCGAACCAGGCCTAACCGACGACGCCGTCACCTCCGCCGCACTAACCGATGAAAACGTCAAAAAAGTTTTGGCAGGTCTGACGGTCAATAAGGTGATTGTGGTGAGGGATAAGCTGGTTAACTTCATTGTATAACGAGCAAATTCGTTGATAATGCTCAATGTCGGTCGAGTTTTTTTGCAGTAAACAGATCTTAATGCTTGTGGTACTTTTATAATAAATTTATCCTTACATCGAGCATTGAAAAAGGCGCTTTTGCAGGTGTTGCAGAAGCGCCTTTTTTATCCGTTAATTTGTTAAACTCTGTTATATCGGGGCAAACCTTGCTTCGTACACGACATCGCCGGTTAGCACGACCCTATAGCTTTCGTCCGTCGACACCAGCGCGCCGTCTAAATACCAACCGACAAACTTATATATTTCTTCGCCCGTTTCTTCGTCTTTCTCAGTCGTGGCAGTAAGAATCACGGCACTTCCCATAAATTTATCGCCCGTCACGGTGGCGGTACCCATACTCTCATCGTTGCTAAGCGCCGTCACAGACACGATTTTTCGGAATCTTGCTTCGATTGTTTGCGCTCCCGCCTCGCTGATAAGATATACATAGACCTCGTCCGTGCTGACAAGATTGCCGTCCGTGTACCAGCCTTGGAATACGTGCGTCTTGTTGTCATACTCCGCGGTAAGGGTCAACCTTGTTCCGGTTTTTTCCGTTATCGGCGCAGTATATTCCTGCCTGACTGCATTTGGCAGCGCATAGAAAACCTTGTTCTCCTCTTCTTCAGTAAAGGTTATGGTCAGCGTCGCGTCTTCGATAAGCCTAAACCGTGCCTCATAATCGGTGATAACGCCGGCCTCTACGATTACGGTAATTTCGGCCGCGAAGGAATAAAGTCCGCCCGCCACATACCAGCCGGCAAACCAATAGCCCGTTTCAGACTCGGCCTTAAGGACAATAACCGAGCTGTACGGAATATCAGCCGAAGTGAAAGCGCTTCCTCCAAGCTTAACCGTGCCGCCCGCGTTGTAATTTACGGTAATCCTTATCGGGTCGGCCTCCTCGAAGACAGCTACGATGCTGATATGATCTGCCGTGATAATGCTGATGTCCAACAGTCTGTCGGAGTTTTTCGTCGGCGCGGCGGAGCCCACGGTAACAATCCATTCGACAAATTTGTAGCCGGGTTTGCCGTTTGCCGCAAACGTGACGCTTGAGCCGTGAGATATTTCCGTCGTGAAAGTATCATCATGCCCATCGCCGCCGATACCGGCAGAAACTGTACCTTCGCCCACAAACGTAACCGTTACGGGGACTTTGATCTTTATAAATGTCACGCGGGCGGTAATATTGCTCAAAGCCCCCGTCATTACATAGGTATGAGTTTCGGCGTTGTCGCCAAGGTTTACGCCGCTTCTGTGCCAACTGTCAATTTCAAAGAACTGGCTGGGAGTAGCTTTAAAGGTCACGGTTTCGTCCTCGGCAAGCAGTACGCGTATCTCAACCGCGCGTGTTCCGGTACTGTCATAAATAGTGACCACATTTTTGGGGTCGTGAGTGCTGACAAGGGTTGCCGTTCCGCCGTCGGCAGCGGTAGGTAAGGTAATTATCACCCAAGCCCGCATCTTTACAAATTTTGCTTCTATTTCGACGTCGCGGTAAAATATTTTGCAATCGTACTCAAGGTTTTGGCTTACCAGTACATGGTTGATATACCAGCCCTCAAATTCGTATTCGGGATAGCATTCCGCTTTCAGGGTAAAGTAATCGTCGCAGCCGGTCAAACGTCCGCCGTGTAAAAACCTGTCGTCGTCGATGGGGTTGGGATTCATTGCAAGCTCGGCGTTATCAAGATAAATTTTGCCGCCCGCAACATCCTCGTCGATAAGCACGCGCACCCAAGCCGAATGGCGTCCGAACCGTGCGATATAAGTCTGCTCGTCAAGCGCTTTACCAAACGTCGCCGTCACGCTCGGTTTGTCATAATTTTCACCGTCTATCGGATTGCCGTTTTCGTCATACCAACCGATAAAGTGATAGCCGTTGACGGTGTCGGGCGTCGCCACAAGCTCCATTTTTTCGTTTGGTGCTCTGTCGATTGTGCCGGGCTCTGGCGAAACCGTGTTGCCTTTGTTTTCGTCGGTTACCTGCAAAAACTCAAGCCCTATGGTAAGCAGAGGGTCGTCGGCGGCCTTAAGCATGTCGGCGTTGTCCGCCCAGTATTTATTGCCGACGTATTCCTCGCGCCCTTCGTCGATGTAGCGTCCGTAATTATCCCTGATACCCACCAAAATCTTGCGGTAAATAGTGACGTCGAAAGGGTCGTATTCAGAAAACTGCAATCCTTCGTTCGGCGCGGCCGCCTCGAAAATTATTTCACCGTCCGCGTCCGATAATTTGTCGGCGTCGCGGAAAGCGTGCATACCCACATAAAGCAGGCTGTCGCTACCGCCCGTAGCCTTAAAGGTGACGCTGTAAAGTTTTTTGCATTCGTAAAAGGCGTATTGCTCTATCCTTGTGACCAAAGAGTGTATGACTACCCTTTCTATCGTGGATTTAGCAAACGCGCCTTTACCTATGCTTACCGCCTCCGGGGGTATGTCAAAGGCGACAAGGTCTGCGGACAAAAGCTGTATCAGCGTTCCGACCGGCGTTATGGCGTAGTCGCCCAAAGCCGTCCTTTGTATGATTCCGCTGTCAAACAGCACATCTTTATATGCCAGCCAATTAAGGTCACCCTTGTAAAATTGCGCTGTGTCGTAATCGTTGATATATATTTTCAAAACGTCGTAACCTATGGTGAACACGCCCTCGCCGCGTGCATAATATGCGTCAATCAGGTTTTCGTCTTTATCCCTGACCGCAATTGCTGTTCCGCCCAATTTGACGGCGGTTGTGGACTTAATTATAATATACCGCATCTCGTCGCAACCGAAAAAAGCCCTTTCGTCTATCTCGACAAGTTTTTCGGGTAGCTCGATATGGTCAAGCCCGGTGCTGTAAAAAGCCTCGCGGCCTATGCGCAAAAGCCCGGAGCCCTCTTCAAATGCGGCGGCCACAAATTCAATCAGGCGTGGGAATGCGCTTTCGCAGATATATTTCAGTTCCTTATTAAACAACGCCTCCGTAAGGTCGGCCGCGTCGAAGGCGGCGGCGGCGATTCCTATGGTGTCGGGAAGATTATATGTCGTGGTAACGCCCTGCTCTGTGACCCTTCTTGTATACTTGGTCCTGTTCACAAGGTCTAATACGCCGTCCGCGATACCCGAGCCGTCTATCAGCCAGCCCTCCCTCGCGTCGCCGAGATAATTCAGGCTGCCCGCGGCCGCCGACCCGTAAACGTTGAAGATCATGTTATCACAGCCCGCGAAAACGTCGCGGCCTATGTCGGTCAGCTTGGGCGCAAGCTCGGCAAAGTTATCTATACTCTTTAGGGTTTTGGAATAAGCAAAAGCGCCGTTACCTATACGTTTGATGTCATTGGGTATCTTAGGGCTATTTTCCGCCCCTAAATACTGCACCAAAACCTTTTCCGCGGGAAGGGTATTGCCCGCGGCGTCCTTGCGGCTTTCTTCGATAATCGCAAAATCGCCCTGTATTATGCCTTGTGAATAGATATCAAGGTTCATACTGAACCAATTTGACTTAAAGCCCGCCAAGTTGTCTTTGACGTAGATCTTGGGGATACCCTGTGACATGATGAATATCGCCCCCTCCGGCTCGGTCGGGGAGGGGATAACTATGTCAGAGGGGAAGTTTACCATCACGTTACGAAGGTTTCTGCAACCGACAAACGCGCTTTTACCTATGCCCCTGATGGAATCGGGTAGCTGTAAGGACACCAAATTGTTGCATGAATTAAAGCTGTATTCGCCTAACGTTTTTATGCTTGTGCCGCCGACCTTGTTTATACCGTCCCATGTTACTTCGCCGATACCAGAGTTTAAAAAGGCGTAATTGCCTATTTTTTCTAAGGATGCGGGGAAGGAAATTCCGCCAAGCCCGGTATTAGTGAAAGCATAAGCCCCTATCGACCTTAGCTTGCCGGGCAGACCGACCTCCGCAAGCTTTTCGCAACCGTTAAAAAGCCCAAACGGGATGTCTGTGATGTTGTTTGGTAGCGTGACCTTCCTGATTCCGCTGTTTTTGAAAGCGTTAATGCCTATCCGCGTTATTTTGTTATCCAAAATGTTGACTATTTCGCCCCCGCCGTACTCTCCTAAACTCACCAAAGCGGTGCAATTTTCAAATGCCCCGTCGCCAATGGAGGTCAGCGAAGCGGGCAGGTGAATATCGGTAAGCTTTGCGCAGCCGTAAAAGGCGTAGTAGCCCACGGCGGTGACGGTGTCCGCTAGCGCGTATTTGCCCGCGGAGGCTGTGCCTTCCAGCTTAGCGCAGTTAAAAAAGACATAGCTGGGAATTATCTTGTTTTCGTTTGGGGAAAGCTCAAAGAAAGTAAGTTCTTCACAGTTATAAAAGGCTGCATCGCCTACCTTGATCTCTTTTTTGCCCACGGCGGGTTTTCCGTCGGGATATACGACAGGGGTGCCGTCGGGATAGGTTATTTTAGTCAGTGCGGGGCAGTCCTTAAACGCCTCCGCGCCTATGTTGCGGAGGTCGTAGGGAATAATAAGCTCGGTCAGACGCTCGCCGCAGCCCTTAAACGCCTGCGAGCCTATGCTGACAATGTCGTCCGCAAGCTTTGTAAGGTCATATCTATAGATATAGGGGCCGTTAGGCACATCCTGAGTGGATCTGATGTCGTAAGGATTCACTTTTTTGACCTCGCTACCGCCTTCGCAAGGCGCGATCCATGTGCTCATATCCTCGGATCCCGACAAAAACCTAAAAGGCGCGGCAAAATGCCACTTATTCCCGATCCGCCGAAAATTCAGCTCCAGTCTGTAGGGTACCTCGTCGTCGACCAGGCTTGAGCCAAATTTTCCGGGCATATTGGCCGACGAATAATTCTCATTGTATTTGACAGTTATGTTGACGCGTATATAATATGAATCACTGTGGGCGACGTAGTAATCGTAATTGCGTATGTTTCGGGCGAGCGTTTCCTCCCACGCCAGCCTTAGTCCGTAATCCTTGCGGTCCGACGGATTGTACAAATCCTCGCCGGCTCTAAGGTACCTGTTCATATCCTCGGAAGAGGCGTCCCTTAAGAATGCCCTGTATTGCGATTTACCCGCCTCGTAGTTTTCTACAAACTCCTTGTATTCGTCGCTACCCTTTTCATAAAGAGTCCCCGCCATTCTTGTGACGCTTTGCGCCTTGGCTGCGCGTATGTATGCGTCAAAAGCCTTGACGCCCGGATTTTTGACTGCAACGGACACAATCAGAGCCGTACTTACGAGCAAAATTATACTCACGGCAACGGATATTAAGGCTATCCAGCGTTTCGTCAGCTTAAACTTGAACTTAAAACCCTTTTTTGTCCCGTTAGTTTCCGTATTCGACATTTCGATTCTCCCATTTAAAAATGTTTTTGCGGCGGACATAAATCGCACGCCCGCCGAAACGATACAACTGTCCACTATTAGTATTACGGTTATTGTAACATATTATAAAAAGTTATGTCAACCAATAATTTCGTGAGAAATAGAGTATGGGATTTTCACAAAACCTCGCAAACAGTGCACAGTGAAAGATAGAATTTTTCAACGCACAGTATACATTGCACAGTAATGGTTGAATAAATTTCAAAATTAAATTTAACCACCACTGTGCGCTGTGTGCTGTGTACTGTGCACTAATACCGCCTTAATCCGCCTTACGCCCGCACTGGACGACGACTCCTTCAGTATCTTAAACTGTCCCAATTCACCGGTTGACGCGGCGTGGGGGCCGCCGCAGATCTCCTTCGAGTATCCCGCGATGGTATAAACCTTGACCTTTTCGCCGTATTTTTGGGTGAATAGCCCTATCGCGCCGTTTTTTTGCGCCGTTTCCACATCTGTTTCGTCACAAGTAACGGGAATATTCGCTTCAATCGCCTTGTTTACAAGTTTTTCGACTTCCGCGATTTCGTCGTCCGTCATAGGTCGCCCAAAAGTGAAGTCAAACCGCAGTCTTTCCTCGGTGATATTGCTGCCCTTTTGGTTGACGTTTTCGTCGTTCAACACCTTTTTCAGCGCGGCGTGCATAAGGTGAGTGGCGGTGTGAAGGCGTGTCGTTTGGGCGGTATTATCGGCCAAGCCGCCCTTAAAATCTCCCTCCGCGCCCTCTCGGCTCTTTTGTTGATGCTCGACGAAAGCGGTGTCAAAGCCGGCTTTGTCAATCTTAAAGCCGTATTCCCGCGCCAATTCCTCGGTCATCTCGACGGGAAAGCCGTGCGTATCGTATAGCCTAAAACACGCCTTGCCACTGATGGTGTCGCCCACCTGATAGCGAGCTAACTTCTCAAATTCCTTTAATCCTGCGGCTATGGTGCGCCCGAATCTTTCATGTTCCGCTTCGATTTCCGCCATGATTTTGCCATCGCCTTGCGCTAATTCGGGGTAAACGTTCTTGTAAACGTTAATTACGGCGCGGGCAATCTCGCAAAGTCCCCCGGACGGTATTTCCAGTTTATTTCCAAAGCGTATAGCCCGCCTAAGCAACCGCCGTAGGATATATCCCTGCCCCACGTTGGAACATACCACCCCGCGCTCGTCCCCTATCATGTGTACAGATGTGCGGATATGGTCTGCGATAATACGAATCGCCCGCGTGGTTTCTTCATTCTCCCCATAAGTTTTGCCGCAAAGCGCTTCTATTTTACGTATTATCGGCAGAAAAACGTCCGTTTCGTACACGGATTTTAAGCCGCCCAAAACGCAAAGCATACGTTCCAGCCCCATCCCCGTGTCCACATTTTTTTGTGTGAGCGGCTCAAACGTCCCCTCCGCCGTCTTGTTGTACTGCATAAAAACGTCGTTCCCGATTTCTAAGTACTTGCCGCAGCGGCAGTCCGGCCCGCAACCGACTTTGCAATCGGGGCGGTTTGCGGCCATAAACATCTCCGTGTCCGGCCCGCAGGGCCCCGTCATGCCGGCAGGTCCCCACCAGTTGCATGCTTTCGGGAGGTAAAAAATCCGCGATTTATCAATGCCGCAATCCTGCCATAATTGCGCGCTTTCCGTATCGCGCGGGCAATCGTCGTCGCCCGCGAAAACCGTAACGGCAAGGTTTTTTGTATCGATGCCAAGATAGTCGGGACTTGTCAAAAACTCGTAACTCCACGCAATTTTTTCTTTTTTGAAGTAATCGCCGAGCGACCAGTTGCCGAGCATCTCGAAAAACGTGCAGTGGCTGGCGTCCCCCACGTCGTCGATGTCGCCCGTGCGCACGCATTTTTGCACGTTGCAGAGGCGCTTCCCCGCGGGGTGCTTTTCGCCCAAAAGGTAGGGCACAAGCGGGTGCATCCCCGCCGTAGTAAACAGTACGGTAGGGTCGTTTTCGGGAATCAGCGACGCGGAGCCGATAAAGGCGTGGCCTTTTTTTTCGTAAAACTGCCGCCAAAGTTGGCGCAGTTCGTTGTGTGTGACGTTTTTCATAGTTTTTCCTTTCTCGTATTGGATTAGGGGTCGGGGGTCGGGAGTCGGGGGTTAGGGTCGGTCAAATTTAATTATTAAAATGACCGCTTAAATTCCCCTCCCTCGGAGGGGTGCCCCACGAACACTTCCATTCCCCTCCTTCGGAGGGGTGGCGCGTAGCGCCGGGGTGGTCGAGGGGCGGGGTGGTTCATGGAGCGGGGTGGAAAACATGGTAGACAAGGTGTTCATAAATCCTATCGCCCTCCGGAAAACCAAAGCGTTAAACTCATAAAATATTCGTCAATAAGGGTTTTGAAAGAGTCTATCATGTGCCGAATAATAACGCTTTGTGACCCTGTTTGACTTTCGTCGCTATCATAGTCCGCCGCAAACATACATTCTCTATTGTCTAAAACTGTTAGGGTCAACAAAGTAAAACTATTATCCTTGTATGTTATTTTTATACCCACGCCGTCATGAGAATATAAAATCTGTCTGTACACGCCTCCGGCATGTTCGTATATATCGCATAACTTGACGATAAAGCTTTCGACTTCGGCAATCTCCAAAGTTTCTAAAATTACCAGTTTGCCGGAATCAAAAAGCTGTTTTTCTAACGGATTATCTCTCGCGCCCACATTGTCGTAATTGACTAACTCAACGCTGATAATTGCTTTGTCCGGTCTTTCATACAGTATATACATACGGTCGCAAGAAGATAGCGTCAATAACATAACCGCACACACTAATCCTAAAATCACTCTTTTTATTTGTTTTCTAAACATTCAAATAATCTCTCCTTTACCTAACGACATTTTTTGCGAACCACCCCGCCCCTTGTCATGGAAGCGTTCGTGGGGCACCCCTCCGAGGGAGGGGAATTGCGCTAAACTCATTAAATCAAATTTAACCTTCCCTGACCCCTAACCCTTATAACTATCCTTCAGCGATACAATCCTGTTATAAACCGCCCCTTCTTCCTTACAATCCCTCACGAAATATCCCAAACGCATAAACTGATACCTCTCAAACGGCGGTGACTCTGTCAAAAACACTTCCGCTTTTCCGTTCAACACCCTGATAGAATCATAATTCAGCCTGTCCGCAAAGTCGCCCTTGCTCTCGTCCGCCGTCAGCAAATAATCGTACAGCCGCAAAGTAATATCCGCGCAGGTTTTGGCGTCCGCCCAGTGTATTGTTCCCTTCACCTTCATTCCGCTGTTGTCACTGCCCGACTTCGTCCCCTCGATTATCTCCGCTCTTATCAAATTAACCTGCCCGTTGTCACCCATTTCGTATCCCGTGCACCTTATCACATACGCGTTTTTAAGCCGCACCGCGCCGCCGGGCGACAAACGGAAATACTTGGGCGGCGGGTCGACCACAAAGTCGTCGCGTTCAATAAAAAGCCTGTTGGAAAACCTGATTTTTCTGCTCCCTTTTTCCGGCTGATTCGGGTTTATTTCAAAGTCTAACTCCTCTGCAAAGTCCTCCGCCCTATTCTCAATAATTAACTCTATTGGGTCGGACACAACCATAACCCTGTCGGCGGTCAAATTCAGCTCATCGCGTATACAGCTTTCCAAAAGGGCGGTGTCAACTTCGCTGTTCGCCTTGGCTACGCCAATCCTTTCGCAAAACTCGCGTATTGACGCGGGTGTGTACCCACGCCGCCTTAGGCCCGCCAAGGTGGGCATACGCGGGTCGTCCCACCCCTCCACAAACCCCGTGTCCACCAGTTTTTTCAAATACCGCTTGCTCATTATCGTGCGTTTTATCGCTAAACGGGCAAATTCGTACTGGTGAGGCGGCGGGTCGAACTCGCAGTGCTCCACCACCCAGTCATACAAAGGGCGGTGGTCCTCAAACTCCAACGTGCAAATGGAGTGCGTGATTTTTTCCACCGCGTCCTCTATGGGGTGCGCGAAGTCGTACATGGGGTAAATACACCACTTGTCCCCTTGGCGGTGATGTTTTTCGTGCAAAACGCGGTAAATAATAGGGTCGCGCATATTGATATTCGGGCTTGCCATATCTATTTTGGCGCGCAAAACAAGCCCGCCGCTCTCGACTAATCCGTTTTTCATGTCTTCAAAAAGGCGCAAACTTTCCGAAATGGGGCGGTTGCGGCAAGGGCTTTCCGTCCCCTTTTCGGTCAAAGTGCCGCGCATTTGTTTCATTTGTTCCGCCGTTACGTCGTCGATATACGCCAAACCCTTTGTTATCAGTTTGACGGCGCACTCGTACATCGCGTCAAAGTAATCGGAGGCGTACAAAATATCCTCCCATTTCGCGCCCAGCCACGCCACGTCCTCTATAATGGATTGGACGTACTCGTCCTCCTCCTTGCAGGGGTTGGTGTCGTCGAAGCGCAGGTTAAATTTGCCGCCGTACTTGACCGCCGTGCCGTAATAATTAAGGCAAATCGACTTTGCGTGCCCAATGTGCAAATATCCGTTAGGTTCGGGCGGAAACCGTGTAAGAATTTCTCTCACCCGCCCCTCGCTCAAATCTTCTTCGATAATTTCTTCAATAAAATTCATAGGCTTTCCCTTCCGTGTCCGCGTTTTTTTGTTTGGTTTTTGTGATGCGACAACTGTTTATATCGTTATCCCGTCGCAGGGTGCGGCGCCTCGACGCACTGTAATTTATAACGCGCAATATACCGCAATATTGCATGATCGTTGCGCGGTGCGCCGCCACATTCGAACACTACGGCTGATTACAACAGAAATTAATGTCGTCGCTTAGTATTTCCAAATACTCCCCGCAGTCCACAAAACCGAATTGTAAAAAACAGGTGTGGTCAATGGCTTTTATTATATTCTCATACGCCTTTTTCACCCTAACCATCATACCCGTCATATTTCGGACAACAGCAAGCAGTGTCCTTGCCAATAAATCATAGTACGCAAAGGGGCTATTCGTAACCACCTGCTTTATCCAAACAACCCCGCCGTCAAGCATTAGCACTCCCGCGCCGATGTCCCCGTTCTCTTGCATTACAAACACTCGGCAGGCGGAATTTACTACAAATCCGAATTTTTCGCCGCACTCTTGCGCCCTTATTCCGCTGATTTCAAAAACTTCCACCATAATACCCGCATATTTTACCCCAAATCGGCAATTAAGTCAATAGTTTTTACCGCAATAGTAAATTAATACGTTAGCTAACTTGCAAAAAATAATCAATAAGCATAAAAAATCCCAAAACAAGCCTAAAAACTGTTGACTTATAACCTAAGGATATGGTAACATACCCAAGCACCGCCGCAAGGGGGTGTTTTTAAAGTGCAGTTTTGCACATGAATATATGAGAGTATATAAAGGAAATAGGGGAAAACCGCGATGAGAACGAAAATCACCCTCGCCTGCACGGAATGCAAGCAACGAAACTACGACAACATGAAGAACAAAAAGAACGACCCAAACAGAATCGAGTTGAAAAAATATTGCCGGTTCTGCCAAAAGCACACCGCCCATAAGGAAACGAAATAATGGTCGACAAAAACGAAAAAAAGCACAAAAAAGAGAAACCGGAGAAGCGCAGGTTTCGCCGTGTGCGCGAGACTTGGTCCGAACTTAAAAAGGTCACATGGCCGTCATTTAGCACGGTGGTCAAAAGCTTGGGTGTGGTCCTTTTAATCATGGCGATTTTTATTGCCGTCCTTTTGGTTTTCGATATTATTTTGCGGGTATTCGGATTTAACCCGCTTATTGGCAAGGGGATCACATGGTCATCCGCGCTTGAGCCGTTGCGCCCCATATTCTGCGCGGTAAATTCATTTTTTAGTAGGGGCGTATGAATAATTTAGACGACATAAGGGCGGTAGCGCCCGCGGACGAGGCCAAATGGTATGTTCTTCACACCTATTCCGGCTATGAAAATATGGTCAAGGAAAACCTCGAAATGGTTTTTAAAAAGAATAACCTCCTTGACCGTTTGATAGAAATCACCATTCCCGTCGAGGACGTGGTGGAGGAGAAAGCGGGTAAGCGCAAATTGGTGCAGCGCAGGATGTTCCCTTGCTATGTGCTTATAAAGATGATTTATGACAACAGCATGTGGCACATGATTGTCCAGACCCGCGGAGTGACGGGATTTGTGGGCCCTCAAGGGCGCCCGATCCCGTTATCAGAGGAAGAAATCCGCAAAATGCACCTTGAGAAGGTTGTGGTAACCACCGACTTTAAGGTGGGCGACAGCGTAAAGGTCAACGACGGTCCTTTGGCAGGCTTTGTGGGGGAAATCGATTCTATCGACCCCGCCGCGGGCAAGGTGAAGGTCGTTGTAAGCATGTTCGGGCGACTCACCCCGGTGGATTTGGAGTTGTTCCAGGTGTCGCGGGTAGAAGAATTTTGAGATAATGCGCAATGCTCAATGCGCAATGCTCAATGAAGGACAAATTTTAAGAAATGTGCCGTGCACTGCAATTATTGTACGCTCAAAAAAACGCGACCATCATTGAGCATTGAACATTGTGCATTGTGCATTAAAAAAGGCATAACCGGGAGAACCGCACACAAGGTTCGTTTGTACCGCGATTGTAAATATTAAGGGGAAACCCTCGTTACAAGGAGAAAAAATGGCAAAAAAAGTAACCGCAGTGATAAAACTGCAACTACCCGCCGGCAAAGCGACTCCGGGACCGCCCGTCGGTTCCTCGCTTGGCCCGCACGGCGTCAACATCCCGGCATTCACCAAGGATTTTAACGAAAAAACCAAACCGCAAGAGGGCTTAATCATCCCCGTCGTCATCACTGTATATGCCGACAGGTCCTTTACGTTTATCCTAAAGACCCCGCCCGCCGCCGTGCTTATTAAAAAGGAATGCGGAATCCCCAGCGGCTCGGCAAAGCCGCAGAAGGATAAGGTGGCTAAGATAACCAAGGCGCAGGTGCGCGAAATCGCCGCGCTTAAAATGCCCGACCTTAACGCCGCAGACATCGACGCGGCGATCAGTATGGTCGCGGGTACCGCCCGTAGCATGGGCGTCGTCGTAACGGACTAAAAGGAGGGCGACATGAAACACGGAAAAAAATACAGGGCGTCCCTCACCGAGGTCGACGTAAAAAAGACGTACGAGCCTACGGAGGCCTTCAAAAACGCTATTGCAACGGCAAAAGCCAAGTTTGACGAAACAATCGAGCTTCACGTAAGACTAGGCGTTGATCCGAGGCAAGCCGACCAGCAGGTGCGCGGTACGGTGGTGCTCCCCAACGGCACGGGCAAAACGGTGCGCGTGTTGGTAATAGCCAAGGGCGACAAGGCGGAAGCGGCCGAGAAAGCGGGCGCGGACATCGTGGGAGCCGAGGACATCATCGCAAAAATTCAGACCGAAGGGTTTATGGACTTTGACGTATGTATTACCACCCCCGACATGATGGGGCAAATGGGTAAGGTCGCCAAGATTTTGGGTCCCCGCGGGCTTATGCCCTCGCCCAAGTCCGGCACTGTCACGCAGGATTTGCCGAGAGCCATTGCCGAGACCAAGGCGGGCAAGGTGGAATACCGTTTGGATAAAACTGCGATTATCCACTGTCCGATAGGCAAAAAGTCGTTTGGCGAAGAAAAACTAAGCGAAAACTTTGCTACGCTGATGGAAGCGATTGTCAAAGCAAAGCCGGCGGCGGCAAAGGGGCAGTATATCAAGAGTGTGACGGCTGCCAGCAGCATGGGGCCTGGAATCAAAGTACAATACAAAGTATAAAAGTATAAGAGCATAATCTTAACAATAAATTAATAATTCAACCGCAGACAGTAAGTGGTGTTACACCATAACCTCTGAAAGGGGGCTTACCGAGGTGAAAAAAGTACCGATCTTTTTGAGTTTGAAACAACTTTTTACGATTTGGTACAAAGCGATTTTTCGTGTTATTTTTTCAGTCTCGGCGTATTGTCGGGACTGATTTTTATTAAAAACCAACAATAAAGAATCTGCCGCAAGGATTGAAAATGATGGATTTTTGTGGCTGACAAGCGGTTTTGACGACAACGTAGCGGCGCTACGTTTAGGAAAAATAGCGTAGTCAGCCGCAAAAAGACACGAAAAGACGCATTTATCAACACTTGAAGGCAGATTTAAAAAATTTAAAGGAGGTAAATATGTCCGAAAAAACTTTACAAGTCAAGCATGAGAAGGTTTCCGAGATTTTGGATAAGGTCAAACGCGCCAAGGGTATCACCTTGGTGGATTATCGCGGCATTAGCGTCGCCGACGACACAAAACTCAGAAATGAATTCCGAAAAGAAAAGGTCGAGTACAGGGTGCTTAAAAACCGCCTGTTGCTTCGCGCCCTTAACGAGGCGGGGCTTACGGGTATGGACAAGGTGTTGGAAGGCCCGACTGCGGTGGCTTTTTCTTATGACGACGCGACCACATCCGCCCGCGTGACCTGCGACAACCTAAAAAAGATTCCCAAGCTGTTAGTCAAGGCGGGTATCGTGGAAGGCAAAATTCTTAATGCCGCCGAGACGGTCGCGGTCTCTGCTATTCCGCCGTTTAACGTGCTTGTGGCGCAGTTATTGGGGCTTTTGACCAATCCCATGCGTTCGCTTGCCGTTGCGGTCAGCGAAGTGGCGAAGCAACGCGCGTAGGAAATGCACAATGCTCAATGCACAATGCACAATGGCGGTCGGATTAGAAAATAGAGAATAGTGAATTTGTTCGTCGTTGCGATGAGCCCCTTTACAGCGGTTCGTCATTGCGAGGAGCGAGGAACGAGCGACGTGGCAACCCAGCTTAATATCACATTATTTGCGGGGTTTCCGTAAAAAACACAACCAAATCAACTCAAAAAACCAAAACCAAAAAAACAAAAAAAAATAAAACCGCCGTATGGGCGGATAAAAAGGAGATTAACAAAAATGGCAGATTTAAACAAAATCTTAGAGGAAATCAAGGGCATGAGCGTCCTTGAACTCAACAGTTTAGTGAAGCTGATTGAAAACGAGTTCGGCGTATCGGCCGCCGCTATGGCAGTTGCCGGTCCCGCCGCGGGAGCCGCAACCGCAGTAGTTGAAGTCGAAGAACAGACTGAATTCAACGTCATTTTGAAGGAAATCGGCGCCAACAAGATCGCCGTCATCAAAGCGGTCCGCGAGCTTACCAGCCTTGGGCTTTCTGAAGCCAAGGCAGTGGTTGACAACGCCCCGAGTACCCTTAAAGAGGGCGTCAACAAGGAAACCGCCGAAGCAATCGTCGCCAAGTTTAAGGAGGCGGGCGCGGTCTGCGAGATTAAATAACTGGTTTTTCCCATCAAAAATCCATAAAAAGGGAATATTTAACCGGTTTTTTCTAAGGAAACGAGAAATTTTTCAAGTTTCCTTAGAATTTTTCCGTTTTTAGCTTGACAAATCTTTTGACTTGGGATATACTAACAGCGGGTGTATGCGAACATGAATAAGCTGACACAGGGAGTATGATTATGGAAGTATGGATGTATTTACTAGACCCGATTATGATTACGGCGATTGCTGTGGCGGCGGTGTCGGCGATTGTGCTTTTTGTGGTGGCTTTCAGGATAGGCAGGTCCAAAAAAAAGCGGGACATAGAGTAGTGACCGGTAATCGGCGGCCAGTGATCGGGCGAGATTGAGTAGAATTTTATAACGATTGAGTAGAATTTTATAACGCTTGTATAAAACCTTTCGTTCAACAAACGGGGGGTTTTTATTGATTCTCCTTTATCGTAGTTTTGACCTCCATTGTGCGTTGTACATTATACATTTAATGGCGGTTTTTTTATTCACGATTTGACGCATTACAGCATATCACGATTCCATGAGGGTACTCAAATTCGGCGGCACGTCCATGGCGACGTCGCAAAGTATTTCAAACGTAGTGGATATCATACACCGGCAAAACGCCGACGTGGCAGTGGTGTCCGCGCCGGGCAAACGCTTCACGGGTGACGACAAAACAACAGACCTTTTATTTGATTGTTATGACGCGTTTTTGAAAAGCGGCAGGTGCGACGTACCGTTTGCAAAGGTTGAAAACAGGATTGTCGAGCTTGCCGAAGGGGTGGGTGTGACGGGCATAAAGCCGTACCTTGACCAAATCCGCCACGACATCAACGCGGGCGCGGGGTTTGGGTATACTGTCAGCCGCGGCGAATTTTTGTCCGCCCTCCTTATGCGGCATTTGCTTTCGTGCGAGTTTATCGACGCCAAGGAAGTGATTAAGTTTGACATAGCGGGCAAAATCGACTTGGAGTTAAGTTACCAAATGATTGCCGAAAGACTGCGGGGGTGCGGCCGCGCCGTGGTGCCGGGTTATTATGGCGCGATGCCGGGCGGCGAAATAAAAACATTTACCCGCGGCGGGTCTGACGTGTCGGGCGCTGTTGTCGCGGCGGGGGCGGGCGCGGTCGAGTACCAAAACTGGACGGACGTGGACGGCGTTTATTTTTGCCCGTTGACTGACATTTGCTCCGTCGTGCCCGCGCTTTCTTATCAGGAAATGCGGCAAATCGCGTTTTTGGGCGGGAGCGTGTTACACCCCGACAGCCTGCCTCCGCTTATGGAGCGGGGGGTGGAGGTACGGGTCAAAAACACCTTCAACCCTGCGGCGGCGGGGACGCTTATCACGGGCGCGGAAAAGGCGGAATTTTTACGACTGGAGGCGGCGGGAGGGGAGAATAAGGAGAATAAGACTAAGACGCGGGCTGAAAGCCTGCCCGTGGCGGTGAGCGGTCTAAGCGGCTTTAAATTGTTGAGTTTTTATTCGGCGGGAAGCTGTGGCGGGGACTACGCCAAAAAGCTGTTCGATTTGTGCAAGCAGCGGGGGGCGAAGGTTTTTACCGTGGCGTCGGGTGTGGACAGATACGAGGTCGTCCTCAGCGGCGAAACAGGGCGGCTGACGGATTGCGAAGGAGAACAAGACATCGCAGTTATCACGGTGGTGCGCGGGGATAAAAATTATATTATCCGCCGTATTTGCGAATGGAGCAAAGAGTTTTTGTTTTTGCAGTGGGCGGGCGAGGGCGGTATAATTTTGGGCGTAAAAAAAGAGGAGATTAACAACTGGCTCCGCTTTTTCTGCGACATGAAATACAGTAATCCTGTCCGCGAACCGTAATTGTGGCAGCTTTACGTGTCTTTATTTTTTAAGCCAATCAGCTTTTAACCAGTCAGAGCGTCACGAAAGGATAAATATAAACCTTGCCCAAGAGGGCGATTTGAACTATAATCAGGGCGATCACAATCAGGACGCAGGCGATTGATATAACGATAGAAAAATTCGCGGACATAAACCTTCCGCGCAAACGCTGCTTTATCGAAAAAAACAGCCCTAAAAACAAAAAAACGAGGGTGGGATAATGCGTCCACAGCCAGATTTTTACTCCGACGTCAAGGCTCACCCAAAAGCCCGCCCCCGCCGAAGACGCAAGCAAAAACGCGAGGATACTGCTTGAAAGGCCTATCCCGCCAAAAAGCTTTCCCGAAAAGGTGCTTTTTTTATCCATTTCGATAGATTCGGTAACGGATTTTTCTAATTCGTCGATTAGTTTCATAATTATATAATGCTCAATGAAGTTCAAATTTCCAAAACATATACGCAATGAACCAAGAAATGCGTACACGTTTTGTGAAATCGCTAAAATTAAAAAGCAACAACGCAATTGCGCATTCAGCATTGCTTGCGCGTTGAGCATTGAAAAAAGGGACGACCCTACGCCGTCCCCGCCATTTACTTGGTCTTTTCTTCCGCTGCTTTCTTTGCCTTTGGTTTAACCTCGCCCACCGCCGCCTCCTTTTTAGGGGCTTTTTTCACGGGCTCGTTTTTCTCGCTTTTGGGCTTGTCTTTTTTGGACGCCTTTTTGGGCTCGTCATTTTTGGTTTCGTCATTTTTAAAAACTTTTTTTGCCGGTTCGTCCTTTTTCTTGGTTTCCTTGGCTGGCTTTTTGGGCTCTTCCTTCTTGCCCTTTGTGGTGTCCTTTACGGGTTTGTCTTTCTTGTCTTTCGCCGCCGCCTTTTCAGCAGCCTTACGCTGGGTTTCCGCCCTTGCCGCCTCGCGCGCTTCCTTAGCCGCCAGCGCTTTTTGCGCCGCGACCGCCTTGTTGTCCTTCTTGACTTCGACGGTCACCCTGCCGCTTTGTATGTCCGATAGGCGCGCCGAAACAGCCGCCTTTTTGCGCGCCGCGTTGTTTTTGTGTATCGCGCCTTTCGCGCAAGCGGAGTCAATGACCGCCACGGTGAGCGGCAGCAACCTTTCGGCCTCTGCGATATTATTTGAATCTATGGCGGCGTCAAATTTCTTTATCGCCGTCTTGACCTTGCTTATCTGGACACGGTTGTTTTGACGCTTCGCCTCACTGACGAGCACGCGTTTTTTTGCCGATTTAGTGTTGGGCACGGTTGAATTCTCCTCATGCGGCGACATTACAGCCGCCGAAACGATATAATACAATTCTATAACTTACTAATTTTAGCACAAATTTTGTACAAAATCAAGTGTTAATGCCCTCGTTTTGTACATAATCCGCTTTTTTTTACGACAAAATAGTGTTATGGTCACGAAAAATAATAAGACAGGTATAAAACGCGGCGGTGAGGCGCAAAGCAAGGGTGCAAATACCCTTAATCGTTTGAAAAAAATACGCAGCGATATGGCTATGGAACTGCTGGATTTTGAAGGCTTTGGCACTTATCGCCCCTCTCCCGACCCATACGAAGTCAAAAGAAGCGAGATTATCGTCGATAAAAAGCTGTCCAAAAAGATAGGCAAGGCGGAGGGTACTTATATCACGCTTGAGAGCGGCGCTATGTCGGCAAGGATTGGCGAAGGGTACGAGCCTTTAAGAATGGCCATTTGCGACGCGATAAAGAAACTTGCGCCAAGAGCCGAAAACGTGCTTGTGGTGTGTTTGGGCAATCCAAATCTGACGGCGGACGCACTCGGCAGTCGCGTGTTCGAAAATCTGAAAATAACACGGAGCCTGCCGGAGGAAATCAAGCCGCAGATTATTCTGTCCGCGCTTTGCCCCAATGTGTTCGGCGCCACGGGGATAGAAAGCTTTGACATCATCAAGGGGGTGGTAGAGCGTATATCCCCGCAGCTTATTATAGCCGTGGATAGCCTTGCGTCGGCGGCGGTGGGGCGTATTGCCTCGGCGTTTCAGTTATGCTCGTCGGGGATCACTCCGGGTAGCGGAGTGGCAAATCATAGGATTAGGTTGGATAAGTCGTCTTTGGGGGCGGACGTCGTGTCGATAGGCGTGCCGCTTGTGGTTTACGCCTCCACCATCATCGCGGAGGCGGCGGGCGAAAAGGCGTTAAAAAACGCGGGAGAGGACATCATGAATTTGATTGTGACGCCCAAGGACATAGACGTGCTGGTGGAGAACTGCGCGGAGGTTATTGCGGCGGGGATAAATCGGGCGTTTGGGTGAGTGTGAAGTTAAGGTCAAATAATAATGCGCAATGCTCAGTGCGCAATGCTCAATGAGGGTCGAAATTCTTCTTATGACACTTTGCTTAACCTTCGTGGCACATTATTTAAATTTATCCTTCATTGAGCATTGCGCATTGAGCATTGCGCATTTGAATCGCATATATACTATCATGGCTATCATCGGCGTAATCGACAGCGGAGTCGGAGGGGTAAGCACCCTCTCGGCCGTATCGTCGCTGTTGCCAAGCGAAAATTATATATACGTCGCGGACAGGTCGCATTGCCCTTATGGCGGGAGAAGCGACTCGTTTATTATCGAGAGGGTTGGCGGGATTTGCGAAATGCTTGTCGGGATAGGGGCGGACGCGGTGGCTTTGGCGTGCAACACCGCCACAAACGTATGCATTGATATATTGCGGGAGCGTTTTAGCCGTACCTTGATTGTGGGTGTGGAGCCGGCGATTAAGCCCGCCGTGGAGGAGTTGACCTTCGGCAAGGCTTTGGTGCTTTTGACTCCCGCCGCCGCTGTCCAGTCAAAGTTTTTATCGCTTTTGGAAGCGTTTGACAGGGACAGGATTATTGTCAGCCCTCAGCCGAGCTTAGCCGCGCTGATAGAAAATAATATCGGGGACCTAAAAAAGATCGGCGGCGAGGTTGAAAGGCTTTTATCGCCGCTTATAACGCCTGAGATAGAGAGTGTGGTGTTGGGCTGCACGCATTATTGCCTGATTAGGGACAAAATAGCCGATATATTCGCAGCAAAAATCTACGATGGCAATGTCGGCGCGGCGATAAGGCTTTATTCGCTCTTAAAGCAAAAAAAGCTGATTTCACGGGGCGGGCGGGGCGAGGGAGTGAGGTTTGTCAGACTTTAAAAGCATTTTTTTAAAGCTCATACGCTTTGTACCGGCAAAAACTCGATGTATCCGCGCTCGCCGCGGGGTTCTAACTGAATGCGCGGATTTTTGTCGTCCCATATATAGCCGAGTATTTTCGGGTCATACTTTTTTTCCGCTTCCCACAAAGCGTCAATCGCCTCGCAGTAGTTTTCGTCCTCAAACGGCTCGCCCTGAAACATCAAATATTTCGCGGCGGGCAAATCTATTATGTCAAAGCCTTCCGGGATTTCGCCTTTATAATCTGCCTCAACCTCTGTGCCCTGGACATATTCCGACGTATCCGGCTTTATCAGCTTTTTTGGAAGCCACATGGATACCGGCTCTGGACTGACGCTTTTTATGCTTAACAGCTTGCCCCAAATGTCGCAGCCTACCTCTCCGCAATAGTCAAAGTAATTCGTCGCCCTTATCCCGCGCTTTATTATTACCTTTCTCGCGGGCTTTTCTGTTACCGTAATAAAAATGTTTACGGTTGTTTTCATGGTTTTTTGCTCCTTTTCTTTAAATTCGACATTAAATGGATGGAAAAGCGGAATCATCACGGGGTTAAGCGCGTATTCCTTCGGATTTAGCCCAAATTCCTTATAAAACGCCCTTGTATAGCTTTCGGGCGTAAAATATCCCGCGTCAAAGGCGGCGTCGGTTACCTTTATCCTCTCGTCGCGAAGCTTCAGCGCCGAGCTTGAAAGCTTTAGCTTTCGGATATAGTCCGACGGGCTGTGCCCCGTGTATTGCAAAAACAGCCGATAACAGTACCACGGCGAATACCCGACAGCCGACGCCAAAGCGGACAGGGTTATTTGTTCCGCCGTGTTTATTCGTATATAGTCCTGCATTTTGCATACTGTTTCAGCCTTAAAATCCATCTAACCTCTGATTGTCGAGGGTATTATATCAAATTTTTTTATCATAATCTTGACTTTTTTTGCCTAAAATCAGGGGCGCAGCCCTCTGACCACTGACCACTGTTAAAATTCGTGCATAAAATGTCGGTACTTTTTCGGACAAAACTGACGTTGCAAGCGCGGGTTTGCGCGTTCTTTAATCGAGACGTTTTTGTGGTACTGTTTCCAAATCGACTGAAAAACCCTTTCGCAATCGCTTAATTCTATTTCCACGCCGCTTTCGACGGGCAAATATTCAAGGCTTTGACCGTCCCACACGGCAATTTTTTGCCGCTTATAATCGTGCAGTACGAAAGACTGGGCATTAAAGCGGTGCACAAAATCCCGCGTCAAAATTTCAAGAATATCGTTGTCGGCCGAGAAAAACCCGTAATAAACGCCGCTCGCCGTCTCCATAAATCGCACAAAGCCGCACAAAAGGTGCGCCTCGCCGCGAACCTTGCGCACGATGTCGCCAAAGGCGACCACCTCGGCGCGGTCGTACATGCTGAATGCGGCGCGCCCGTGCTTTGTGAACAGTTTAAGGTAATTAAGGAGGATTTCTTCCTTGTTCGGGTTGCCGGAGCGGTAGCCGTCGGCGAAATCGCAGTAAAACTCTTTGCCGCCCTTGTTTTCTAAGCCGCGTCGCACCGTGCGGGCGGTTTCCACGTCCTCGGGTGCGAAAACGTATTCGTCCAAAAAGTTTCGGTCGTGCTTTTCGTTGACGATTGTTTTTTCCACGTTTGCAAGGGCGCGGGTGTTGCCGTTTGGAGTTCCGCTCTCGTTTTCGTGTCCGCTATTAGTCCCATTTCCGCCCGTAAAATAGGCGTGAACGGCGCACAAAAACCCCACATAATTATCCGCGCAAACAATTTTTTTCATGTTATTGTTCCTCGCAAGCCATTTTTTCCTGTCGGTTTTGTTTTTTTGTCATCCTGAATTTTTTTTGTCATCCTGAGCGTAGCGAAGGATCTCAACCTTTTTCTTGTCAAGAGGAATAGATCCTTCGCTGCGCTCAGGATGACAGGAGAGGCTAAAGCCCGTTTGTTGACAATGAAGGCTAAAGCCCGTTTTTCGCAATGAGATCATTATTAAAACAGCGTTTCAAACGATTCGCTTTGCCGCGCTTTGTCCGCCTTATATTCTAATAATGGGTTGTCGCCGCCTCCCAAAGCCGCCTCGGAAAACTCGGAAAGGCTCGGCGCCCCCGCACCATAGCCCCCCGCCCCAAAACCCGTTTTGCCGTCGCCCAAGCCGTTCCGTTCGTTCCTCTCGCTTAGAACACTCGCTATATCGTTGTCGAAAATGCTTAACTGCCGCGGCGCGTTGTTGTTTTGCAAAAGGGGGAGTTTGTCGGTCAGTCGCAAACGTATCAAATCGGGTTTGTCGCCAATCCCTCTATATTCTCCCGCCGCGGTGACGAAAAACAAAGCCCGCGTCAGCGCCACCCGCATTTTTTTGAGCGAGTCAAACGTCAAAACACTATGCTTTCTCGCCTGCATGATACGAAAAGCATTGCGGACGCCTATCCCCGGTACGCGCAGCAGCATATCGTAGCTCGCCGTATTGATTTCTACGGGGAACAGGTCGATGTTGCGCAAAGCCCAGTCGCATTTTGGGTCGACGTCAAGCGCGAAATTGCGGTCTGCGGGCACCAATTCGTCGGCGTCAAAGCCGTAAAAGCGCAGCAGCCAGTCCGCCTGATACAAGCGGTTTTCACGCCGCAAATCGGGAGGCAGGGCGGGCAGGCGGCTGTCGTTGTTGACGGGGGTATAGGCGGAGTAATATACGCGCTTAAGCCCGAACTTCCTGTACAAAGCCTCCGTCAAGCGTATTATTTGTCCGTCCGCGTCGGGGCTGGCGCCTATTATCATCTGCGTAGTCTGCCCTGCGGGAATTTTTTTGACAAGGCGCCGCGGAGTGTGCGCGTTGGACAGTGCGACGCCGGATAATTGACGCATGGGGGACACCAACATTTCCTTTTTCTTTTGCGGCGCTAGCAGTTTAAGGCTGGTTTCGCTTGGTAATTCGATGTTTACGCTCATGCGGTCGGCAAATGTGGCGGCGAGGTCGATAAGGTGCGCGCTTGCCCCCGGAATTGCCTTTATGTGGATATAGCCGTTAAATTTGTACTCTTTGCGCAGCATAGTTAGCGTTTGGATTATCAGCTGCATGGTGTGGTCGGGGCTTTTCTCCACCGCGCTACTTAGGAAAAGCCCCTCTATGTAGTTGCGGCGGTAAAAGCCCATAATGAGTTCGCAAACCTCGCGGGGAGTCAAACTGGCGCGTGGAGTGTCGTTGCTGCGGCGGTTGACGCAGTACAGGCAGTCGAACTCACATTTATTCGTCATCAAAAGTTTGATTAAAGAGATGCAACGCCCGTCCGCGGTAAATGAATGGCACACCCCTGCGATATGGCACGCACCAAGCTGACCCTTTTGCGCTACACGTGCGCTGTTGGAGGAGGAACAGGACACGTCGTACTTTGCACCTTCGGTGAGGATTTTTATGCGTTCCTCTAAGGTCTGCGTTTCGCCGATATTAACCATAATAAACCTTTTGAATGCTCAATGCTCAATGCGCAATGCTCAATGAAGGTCAAATTTATTAAAATTGACAATGTAATTGTGCATTGAGCATTGTGCATTGCTTATATTATAGCACAAATAATATTGACACATGGTTGTCAAGTTTAAAAAGTTTTTTGTGAAATTATTTTCAGTGAACAGTGAAGGATATATTTAGAACCACCCCGGCGCTTTGCGCCACCCCTCCGAGGGAGGGGAATTTTATGCGGTCAATTTTATTCTAATTTGACCTTCATTGAGCATTGTGCATTGAACATTGTGCATTATATCACGCTGATATACTCCGTCAATACCCCCCACTCCGGATGCGCCCGATATTCCTCCAAAGCGGCGGGGGAAACATTAATCACAAGACCGTCCAAATTGTCCACATCAAAGTCAAACGCCGCGAAATTCGTCACGCCGCTCCCCAAAAGCGTCAGTTTTTTTATCGGGCAGCCCTTAAACGCGCCGTCCGCAATCTCTATGTCTTCATTCACAACAACTTCGGTCAGCGATGTGCAACCCTCGAACGCGCTCTCGTCTACTCCTATAAATACGTCTTTAAGCATTTCGTCCGTTTTGTCCTTATTTGTCCGCACAAGCGAGGAGGGCAACTCGATTTTTTCGATGGATGTACAACCGCTAAATGCCATATAGTCGATTGACTTCAGCTCCATGGGAAGTTTGACATCACTTAGGTTAATACAGTTTTCAAACGCTCCCGCACCGATCATTTTCAGTGCGGCGGGCAGGGGAATGTAATCTAGGGCGGCGCAGCCCGAAAACATCCTGTCGTTTATGCGCTGCATATCCGCCGGCAAAAATACGGTTTTTAGGCCGGTACACTGCTGAAACGCCCAAGAGTTAATGCTTATAACGCTGTCGGGAATAGTTATCCCTTCAAGCGATGAACAGCCGTAAAACGCCTCCGAGCTTATTATTGCCAAACGCGGCGGCAGGGCGATTTGTTTTAGGCTAACGCAATTTTTGAAGGCTTGGGCGGCGATAATCGTCACAAATTGCGGGATTTTTACCTGCGTTAAGTCGCGGCAATTCATAAACGCGTGTGAATCTATTACCTCGACGTACGCGCCGACGCGGCTTTGGGGAATGGTGACGGCGGTGTAGTCCGTTTTGCCGCCGCCCGAAACCACCACATAATAGCGACTGAATTCCTCATCGTATTCCTTTACGTAAACCAGCCCCTCGGTGCCGTAGGGCTCGCAACCGACAAGGGTTATAGCGGCGGCAAGGAAGATGATCGTGATGATAAATATTTTTTTCATGCAAATATTATAGCGTAAATGCGGTTTTTTGTCAATAGAGTTGAGGCGGAAAATGGTTTTTTGCAAGGTGCAGTGCCCCCGACGTACCGTATATTTCATGTGATGTTGTATATTCAGTGGATAAACGTCGTGTCGGGACTCCGCGCCCTACGACAACAAGTTAAGTTCTCCCGCAGTTTCGAAAGCGCAATGGCTGATACCAAATATGTCGATTTCTTCGCCTTCGATAACAAGCTTGCCGTTAAAGGAAGCCGATAAGTCCTCGCAGACCTCTCGGGTCATTTCGCCGTGCTTGTCGGGGGCAAGCAATTTTTGCCCGTGGTCGCTTGTTTTTACGGTCACAGAGAGATGAGTATCGCCTTTTTTGAAAATCATGTTTATGTCTTTGTTTTCTTTGTCCCATAGGCTTTGCGCTGTTAGTTTAAGCCGTGCGAAATTGTAAAGCGAGAGGTTGTGTTGCTTTCCATTGTGGCTTATCAGGCAGAAAAACCCCCGCCTTTTGGCGACCGGATAGGCGACGGCTGCTGCAATGCTTGTATCCTTGGCGCTTGCGTGAAGCCATACGTAATTCGGTGGGAAGTGCCGGCCATAATCCTTTTCGATATATCCTTTTGCGTTTATGTCGCGCTTTTCGCCGTTTTTGTCCAACGTCCCGTTTGCGCAGTGGCTCATACTTACCAGGGCGTGGCAACAAGGCAGAGGCAAAAAGGCAAACGGTCCCATAATCGACGGGGCGTACAGGCTTTTTTTAAAGGGGGTGATTGAGTCATATTTTATTTGGCATTTAACGGCGAATTTGTCATTTTTTTCGTCAAACAGACTTACGTCAATACCTTTTATGGAAAAAATATTGCCTTCGATTTTGATGCTCATGTCCTTTTTGGAGAACGAAAAAGCGGACAGCGGAAAACGGAAAACGCGGGAGCACTGACGGTCGATGTATTGGATAAATGCGTGTTCCGTCCCTTTGTGCTTGCTCACCCCCGCAATAAAGGAAAAAGGAAACTCCTCCGTATGGCGGAAGTACCAGCCCTCGAAGCAATTTTTTTTGTGGGCGCATAGGTAGTTTTGCGGGTGTAAGATTTTTGACATTATCCCATTCGTTCCTTGAGAGTGATCAGCGGCCACTAATATCCACTCTCTCCGCATTCTCCAGTGCGGGATTATTCAGCAAATTGCCGTTTACGTCAAAGCGCGAGCCGTGGCAGGGGCAGTCCCATGATAATTCGTCCTTGTTCCATTTCAGGCCGCATCTCATGTGGGGGCAGTACGCGCTTATGGCATGAAGCCTGCCCGCGCCGTCGCGGTAAACCCCTATGCGCTTGCCTTTCCATCTTACCACCGCGCCCATACCTTTTTGTATCCGCTTAATCTTTTTCGCGTCCGCGTTTATTAACAAATTGGCGAATTCGCCCGCGATTACCCCGAAATTAGCAAGAAATTGTAAGGGCGCGGCGGGCAAATAGGCGCGGCGGGTGTCGAAAATATTGCGGGTGTGTTTGCCCTCAATCTGGTCGGCGATAAGCGCGGCGCAGGCGGGCGCGACGGAAAACCCCCATTTGTTAAAGCCGCTGACCACATATACGCCGCTTTCATTTTTGTCTTTGTTTTCGTTTTGCTCGTCTTTGTCCGCTTTGCCTCCGCAGCCGTTCCTGACCCTTGGCTCCCGATCCATGGTCTCTTCATCGTCAAACGGAGCGAAGCCGTTGTGCCTTCCCGCAAACGGCAAAAGGTCAAACGTCATGCAGTCTTGGGCGGCGAAACGGGATACAATCCGCGCTCCCCCAAAGTTCTGATGAATATTGTTTTCCACGGTTTTATAACCGCTTTTGTGCTTGTATTTGCCCGTGCGCACATTGGCCCCGCCGCACATTACGCCGCCGTCCACCGGGCGGTACTCGAAGCCTTTATTCTCCGCGCTCTCGTAAATATTTTGCATTTGAGTGTCGTATGTTTGTGTCCCACCGCCCCCGCTTTCGTCGAAAACCACGTTGTGGCTGCGGTGCTGGTACATTTTTATAAAGTACAGTCCCGAAAGGTTGATATACGGATAGTGCGTGGCGATAATAATATTATTCGCAAGGATTGTGTGCCCATTGACCTTTAGGGATATTTGGCCGTTGTCCGCGTGTTTGGGCTCGACAAGGGCGGGGGAGTCCTCGAAAACCTTCCCGCCCTTTTGTTTTATAGCCGCGACAAGAGCATGTAGGAATTTATATGGGTCAAGACAGGCTTGGTCTTTAAGCGTCAAAGAGGCGGTGACGGGAAAAGGTAATTCGTAATTACAGCACGACAATTCTGTATCCTGCCCAAGTTCGTCATAGGCGGCGTGTTCCTTTATTATCTGCTTTTTGCCCTTTCTTGTGGTGGAAAAAAGCACCATATCGCGGATTTTGTAACCGCATTCTATTTTTTCGTCGCGGATTATTTGTTTTAATCTTTCCGCGCCATTTTTATTCAGTTGTAAATATTTGGCGGCGACGTCGTACCCGTGCTTTTTTATCAGGCGGTCATACAAAAGGTCGTGAGCAAACGTTACAATGGCGGAGGAACGCCCCGTTTCGCCGCTCCCTATTTTTGCGGCTTCGATCAAGACGACTTCAAATCCCCGCGTAACCAGTTCATAGGCGCAGGTCGCTCCTGCAAGCCCACCGCCGATTATTAAAACATCGGTTGTTATGTCGCTTTCAAGGCGGGGGTAGCTTGCCACGCCTTTTGTATACCAAAAAGAGTATTCCATAAAGTCTATTATTTGCAGTAAATACATTGCTGATACATTGAAAAACAGTCTCGTTTATTATAGCGCTTTTGGGACACTCCAAAAGTGCCGTAATCAATAACATTTTTTTCAATAGAACGCTTTCTCAAAAAAATAACCATAAACTCTTGCAAAACCCATAAAAATACGTTATAATACTTCCGTGAGGTTTACAGAGTTAAAACGTCATATCGCCCAAAGCATTGACCAAAAAAATTTTTATCCTTGCTACTTAGCGGCGGGCGACGACGCCTATCTTGTCCAAAAGGCGGAGGAAATGCTTTGCGCCGTCGTGCAGTTCAAGGAAATGAACGTCGCGCTTATTTCAGATTCGGCGGGGCGGGACGAATTATACCGTGCCCTCGATACCCCGCCATTTATGTCGCCCTACCGCCTGATAGTATTGGACGGCAAGCGTTTTAAGGAACTGACGGAATACTTAAAAGCGCCGCATTCGGGTGTCGTCGTGCTTATGAAGGGCGTGGCGGCGGTAAGCGTGGCGGGGGCGGAGCTAATCGACTGCTCTCGATTGACGGCGCAGGAGCTTTCGCGCTCGATAATGTTTGAATGCGACAAAAACGGCGTTTCCATAGGCGCGCAGGCGGCGGAAATGTTGGCGGAATATTGCGGACGGTCGATGGGGCGGGTCAAAAACGAATTATATAAACTGATGGACGCGGGCGAGGGAATAATAAACGCGGAAATGATACGGGCGTTGGTTCAACCCGAACTCGAATACAAGGTTTTTGAGCTGACCGATGCGATAGTTAAGAAGGAAACGCAGTGTGCTCTTACGATTTTGGAGGATATGCTGAGCGAGGGGTACGGCGCTGCGCCCAAGGTCTATGGACTGTTGTACTCGCATTTTAAACGGCTTTTAGCGGTGTCTTTGTCGCCGAATGACGAAAATTTAAAGAATTATTTGGGAGTGAAGGATTTCGCCGTGATCATAGCGGCGAGGCAGGCAAAGGCGTTTTCAAAAATAAGGCTCAAGACGCTTGTCGATAAGTTGCACGCCCTTGACTTTGGCATAAAAACGGGCAAAGCGGGTGACAGGGTGGGCTTGACGGCTTTTGTGGTGGAGGCGGCGGATACAGTGGTCAGTGGTCAGTAGTCAGTGATGTGCAAATTTATTAATGTCATACTGAGCAAAGCGAAGGATTTAAACCGTTTATTTTTTTTAAAAGTAATAGATTCTTCGCTTCGCTCAGAATGACAACAAAAATATTGAGCTACGCCATACACATCACACCTATTTTATCACGTCACAAGTTTTTTGAAACACCTGCAAATAAGCGGTATATCTTTTGCTTTTAGCGAAATAATTAGATTTACGCGCAAAAACGAGCATTATTTTTGCGTTTATTAGTTCAAGTGTCCGTGTTTCTTTTGACAAATCGCGCGTATTTTTGTATAATCGCTACATACGGCAGAAGTTTGAGGTTATAAAGCGATTGGTTGAGTTTTTCAAAAATTTATTACAACGGCTTAAAGAGGAATTCAGCTCTTGGCAGGGTGTCGCGGCGGCGGTTTTCGACGTCCTTTTAGTCGCGCTCGGTCTGTACCTCTTGTTCCTGTTTTTGAAAAAGCATAACTGTTCGCGGCTTATCAAATTCTTCCTTATCGCGCTGTTTGTTTTCACCGTTTTGGGCTCGGAGTTGTTGGGGCTGACGATGCTTGGCAGGATAGTGAAGGAAGGGCTGGTTGTCGTTGTTTTGGCGGTCGTCCTCCTGTTTCCGCAAGAAATACGTCGAAAATTGTGGCAAATTTCCTCGCCCGCTGCCGACGCCGCGATATTCACCACAGGGTACGACTGCTCGGACGACGAGTTGCGCGCCACCATTAATGAAATTGTGCGCGCTGTGCAGAACATGGCGAAAAAGGACGTGGGCGCGCTTATCGTCATCGCGCCGCAGGGGGCACCCAATAATGTTTTGGAGAGCGGTACCAAATTGGACGCCATTTTGACGGGGCCGTTGTTGGAGTCAATTTTTAACACCAAATCGCCGCTTCACGACGGGGCGGTGTTTGCACGCGGCAACCGCGTTATCGCCGCAGGTTGTTTTTTGCCGCTGACCCAAAGCGCGAGCCTTGACAAAGAATTAGGCACCCGCCACCGCGCCGCCGTCGGTATATCCGAAACAAATAACGTGTTGGCGATTATCGTATCCGAGGAAACGGGGATAATTTCCATTGCTACAAACGGAGAATTGTCGCGGTATTACGATTCGGTCATGCTACACGACAAGTTAGAGCAGGTGTACGGGCTTAAGGCGGTGTTGGGCGGGAAGAAGCTGAGGAAGCGGAAGTAGGGGCAGGTATCAGATATCAATTATTTAGGTATCAGGTATTAGGTTAATGTTGGTTAAATCATATTATTTTGTCATTCTGAGCGAAGCGAAGAATCTATTTCGCTTTTTATGAGGTGAAGGTCTTTCGCTTCGCTCAGGACAGGGGCGACCCCTGGTCGTCCGCCATGTCGTAGGGTTCGGCGCCCCCGACGCACCGCATAAATCACACCATATAAATTACGCCACATATTTTTGACAGGAAAGGGAGTTTGAATAACTGTGAAAAAGAAAACCAAGGAAAGAAAAATTAAGCTATATCACATAGGTTATGCGGCATTGGCGCTATTATGTTCGGCGGCGCTGTGGTTTATTACGTTTGTGCTGTATTGAGAGGTATAGATTCTTCGCTGCGCTCTGAATGACAAATAAAAAAATATTGGAGATATTACAATGAAAATTCCCGTAAAATTCGGCGAGGTTTTGCTCCCCAAATCTGATGTCGACATGGAAAAGTGGTGCGTCGTAGCCTGCGACCAGTACACCTCGCAACCCGAGTATTGGCATGACTTGGACCATTACATAGGGGACGCCCCGTCCACCCTCAGGATGATTTTCCCCGAAAGCTTTTTAGAGGACGAGCCGCAGAAGCGAATCGGCAAAATTATCGCGCACATGGAGGAATATCTTGATAAAAACATTTTCCGTGCGGTTGATAACGGGTTGATTTTGGTCGAGCGCACCTCCCCCACGGGCGCGGTGAGGCACGGCCTGACCATGCTTGTCGATTTGACCGCGTACAGCTTCCGCCCGGAGGACAAGGCGTTGATTCGCGCCACGGAGGGCACGGTGATAGAGCGTATTCCGCCCCGCGTGGAAATCCGCAAAAACTGCCCGCTTGAGCTGCCGCATATCCTTGTGCTGATTGACGACGAGGACAGGACGGTAATCGAGCCGCTTATCGGGGGGGCGCATACCAAGTTGTATGACACCGCTTTAAATAAGAACGGCGGACACGTAAGGGGTTTCCATATCGCCGACCATACGGGGGTGGAAAAGGCGTTGAATGTTTTGTTAGAAAAGTCGATTGAAAAATACGGGCAGGAGCTTTTGTTCGCCGTGGGCGACGGCAACCACTCGCTTGCCACCGCAAAAGCGTGCTACCGCGAGGATATTCCCGCCAGCCGTTACGCGCTTGTCGAAGTCGAAAACATCTATGACGAGGGGATTGTTTTCGAGCCCATCCACCGCGTGGTGTTCCCTAATAACCCTAAATTGTTTGTGGAAAAATTAAGGGCGATAGGCGGGACGTTAAAGGGCACCCTGTTTGTCGGCGAGAATGTCGAAACTTTTATGCTGCCCGAAAATTCGATAGAGGGCGTGGACAGGGTGCAAAAACTTATTGATTTATACCTTAAGGAACACGGCGGCAGGGTGGATTATATTCACGGCGAGGAGGATTTGCGCGGGATTTGCGCGGGCGAGGGCGGCATAGGCATTGTATTAAAGGCGATGGACAAGGGGACATTGTTTGATTATGTGGTCAAAAACGGCGTATTGCCCCGCAAAACCTTCTCTATGGGAGAGGCAAACGAGAAGCGGTATTATATAGAATGCAGGAAGATTAGATGAGTGTGGAGTTTGGAGTGGGAAGTGAGGAGTGTGGAGTTAAGGTTGAGATTATAATCGTAGGGGCGACCATCGGTCGTCCGCATCGTTGTAGGGCGGGGGCTTGCCCCCGCCGCGCTGAGAAAAGTTGAAAATTTCACAAAAAACCGTGTCACATTTTGGCGATCTGAATTGTTTATATAGTAGACATAAATAAACGGGAGGTTTCTATGAAAAAGACTGTTGCGGTTTTTGCAGTAATACTGTCAATTTTTTGCATTTCAATTTTTGACGGTTGCGGAAATGAGTACAAAAACAAAGTGATTGTATCAATAGAATTTGGCTCAACCGATTATATGGGCGGGAGGATGTACAATAAATTCTACGATTTTCAAAAAATGAATTATTCTACACAGCACCTGTGGGGCGCCGAGCCATATCCTGACCATTGGGAACAAGAGGATATTGATTTGTGGGATTCGCTTGCGAATTATCAGGTCAGGGGGACTTTTACAGAGGAAAAAGCAGCGGAATTTTTCGAAAACATAAAAAAGCACGGCATTTTTGAATTAAAAAAGAGATACGAACCAAAGGAATTGATACTTGACGGCGGCGGTTGGTGCTTAACAATCACATTTGACGACGGAACTGCTTTTACGAGCAGTGGGTCGAATTGTTCGCCAAAACAATTTAAAGAGATAAGAAAGGATTTTGAAATATTAACTGGCTATGAGTTGTTTGAATAAGTTTCGCATTGTAGCCCTGTGGGGTGGTAATCGGGCTTACGCGCGGCGGCATACGAGAGGTCAACGCCAACGAGCTGAGTGACGGTTGGTTATACGGAACCTGCTCGCGCCGTTTTAATGCCGCGTGTTTTTGTGGCGCGTTAAGTTACAGGCGCCGGAAGCGGGTGCGGGGGAGTTTTCGCAGGCGCATATTCAAGAGGAAAGTATGGATTGTTGAGTACGCCTATCGCCCTCCGGAACCACCCCGCCCCGCCACCCGCCACCCCGCCCCTGTCAGAGAAGCGTTCGTGGGCACCCCTCAAGAGGGGAATTTTTACGGTTATTTTTAAATAAAAATGTCACGCAACAAACGGTTGCTAAAAAACACGGCAAGCTGCTGGACAAACGGGTTAATATCGTGTATAATAATGATATAATAAAGACGATTGCTAAACGATGGGGGGAGGGTTATGGAAACCAAGGACGTGATTGCGGATATCCGCAAAAGCAGGGGAATGACGCAGGACGACATGGCGGCGAGGCTGTTTGTTACGCGGCAGGCGGTGTCGAGGTGGGAGAGCGGCGAAACTACGCCCAATATCGAGACGCTTAAGGCTATTTCTAAGGAGTTTAACGTGTCGGCGAACACGCTCTTGAATCTGCCCGACGGCGCGGTTTGCCAGTCCTGCGGCATGGATTTGACCAAGGTTGAGGACTTTGGGACGACGGAGGCGGACGGCGCGCATACGGATTACTGCCGCTATTGTATGCAGAAAGGAGCTTTCACGCATAACAGGAGTATAGACGAGCAGGTAGAACTGAATTTGCATTTTTTGGACGAGTACAACGCCGCCAAGAGGTTGACGTTTACGTCCGACGAGGCACGGCGGGAGCTTAAGACGCATTTGGCGGGGTTGAAAAGGTGGCGGTAATTAGTGACCAGTGGCCAGTGACCAGTGAAGAATAGATTTTATTAAAATATATCAATGTAATTGAGCATTGAGCATTATAAAAGATTTCACTAAACGAACATTGACATATGTAAAAACATATGCTATACTGTAAGCAGGAGTATTGCATGAAACCGCTGACGAGCAGAGAGATAATAAAAAGGCTTAAGGAGGACGGCTGGTACGAGGTTCATGCGGTCGGCAGCCATCACCAATTCCGCCACCCGACAAAAAAAGGCAGGGTGACGGTTCAGCACCCGCAAAAGGACATAAGCGGCGACACGCTGAAGTCCGTCGAGCGGCAGTCGGGACTCAAATTTTAATATGAGGTATAGTTATGTATAAGGACTTTTATTGTTATCCAGCCGTTTTGGAGCAGGGTGAAAGCGTAAACGTGTTTTTCCCCGATTTTGACGGCTGTGTAAGCGGCGGGAATACCGTTGAGGAAGCTATCAAAAACGCCCGCGAGGCATTGAGTTTGCATGTTTTCGGAATGGAGGAGGACGGCGAGGAGCTACCCGACCCGTCCGATATCAAGAGCATCGGGCTGAAAGAAAATCAATATACCGTGCTGGCGGATATTAACTATGGGCTGTTTAAGGAAAAAATGGAAAAGAAAGCCGTCGATAGAATGGTTACTCTGCCCAAATACCTGAACGCGGCGGCAAAGGCAAGCGGAATAAATATCTCACAGGTGTTGCAAGAGGCGTTAAGAAAGAAGCTGGGTGTATAATTGGAGGTTAGAGAATAGAGAGGTTAGAGGTCAGTACCCCAACCGATTGTGCTTTCCATCCCACCCCGCCCCCGTCAGAGAAGTGTTCGGGCTTTGCTACAAATGTGCCACAGGCACATTTGCTTAACGCGCCGCCCCCCTCAAGAGGGGAATTTTGGGTGCACGTCTCTGCCAATAGTGAATATCCCGCCATATTTTTGGGCAAAATATGGCAAGAGGGTGAAAATCCTCTACTGATCATTGACCGCTGGTCATTGATATCTGAAATTACTACAAATTACCAAAAAAACTTTGTGAAAAACGGTTGACACGGGGCTTTATATATGTTATCATATGCTCCTGCCGACTGATTTTGTCGGCGCCGCGACACAGGACAACCAAGTATTAGCAGTAATACCGCTGGGAGCATAACGTACCGTAGTGGTGCTTGTATGCTTTTTTTATGCCCTGTCGGGTATTGTACATTGACAACTGCATATGGAAAGAGAAATAGGATATAGAAGAGATAAGCTATAATCGGGAGGTGTTTGCGCGCTTCCCGGAAAGACTGGAGAGTAATTTGGGCGATATACGTATTAAAGCGTATAAAGCCATAAGCACTAAACAGGGTAGCCGGTCTGCTTTCAAAATCACAAGGGATTTTTGAACGGATTTATAAGATTAATTACGACTTCTCACGCTTTCAGGCGCAGCGGCGCTGCGTAACAAAGCGGGAAAGACTGGGATTTAAACTAAAAAGCCTTAGAATGAATTGTGATTTTGAAAGCAGAACGGCGCAAATAGCGTGTCTTTGATATACTAATAATTTTCAATCAAAAGTCTTGTAAACAATAATTGGGAATAGACGACGGGCTTAGTTTTAAGAAATTAAAGCGAAAGCCTGTAAATAGATTAAGCTAATAAGAGCATATGGTGGATGCCTAGGCATCAGGCGCCGAAGAAGGACGTGACAAGCTGCGAAAAGCCGCGGGGAGCTGCAAATGAGCCCTGATCCGCGGATGTCCGAATGCGGGAACGCACCTGCGAAAGCGGGTATCGTATCGTGAATAAATAGCGATACGAGGGGAACCCGGGGAACTGAAACATCTTAGTACCCGGAGGAAAAGAAAGTAAAACAACGATTACCTTAGTAGTGGCGAGCGAAGAGGTAAGAGCCCAAACCGTTTATAGCAATATAAACGGGGTTTAGGACTCGCACAAATTCAGTCAAACTGTTAGTCGAACGCAACTGGAAAGAGCGGCGAAACAAGGTGAAAGCCCTGTAGGCGAAAACGGTGAGACGAAGCGAGTATCCAGAGTACCATCGAGCACGAGAAATTCGGTGGGAAGAAGGGAGGCCCATCTCCCAAGGCTAAATACGACCTGATGACCGATAGAGTTTAGTACCGTGAGGGAAAGGTGAAAAGCACCCCGGGAGGGGAGTGAAATAGAACCTGAAACCGTATGCTTACAAGCAGAGGAAGCGCGTCGCCGTTAAAAGCAGCGTGACCTCGTACTTTTTGTAGAACGGGCCGGCGAGTTACGCGGCGCAGCAAGGTTAAGGCACTAAGTGCCGGAGCCGCAGCGAAAGCGAGTGTGAATAGCGCGTTTAGTTGTGTAGCGTAGACCCGAAACCTGATGACCTAACCATGAGCAGGATGAAGCAAGAGTAAAATCTTGTGGAGGTCCGAACGCACGCCTGTTGAAATAGTCGGCGATGACTTGTGGTTAGCGGAGAAATTCCAAACGAATCAGGATATAGCTGGTTCTCCTCGAAATAGCTTTAGGGCTAGCCTCGGAATTAAGAATATTGACGGTAGAGCACTGTATGAGCTAGGGGCCTTCACGGGTTACCGAACTTTAACAAACTCCGAATGTCAATTATTTATGTCCGGGAGTCAGACAGTGTGAGATAAGTTTCATTGTCAAAAGGGAAACAGCCCAGACCCACAGCTAAGGTCCCTAAGTTACGGTTAAGTGGAAAAGGATGTGTCATTTCACAGACAACCAGGATGTTGGCTTAGAAGCAGCCATTCATTCAAAGAGTGCGTAATAGCTCACTGGTCGAGTGATGATGCGCCGAAGATAACCGGGGCTAAAACCGTACACCGAAGCTTGGGAATGATAGAAATATCATTGGTAGAGGAGCAATGCATAAGGGCTGAAGCCATATCGAAAGGGGTGGTGGACTTTATGCAAGAGAGAATGCCGGCATGAGTAGCGAGAGTATGGCGAGAAACCATACCGTCGAAAGCCTAAGGTTTCCTGGGGAAGGTTCGTCCGCCCAGGGTAAGTCGGGACCTAAGCCGAGGCCGAAAGGCGTAGGTGATGGACAACAGGTTGATATTCCTGTACCAAATTACAGCACGAGGCAGGGACACAGAAGGATAGTCTGACCGCGGAGATGGAAAGCCGCGGACAAATCATGAGACCGTCACGTAGTGAAGTACGCGTGGCATTAAGGTTAGGTGATGATGTGGAGCGCAAGCGAAGCAGACGAATTCACGCTGGCGAGAAAAGCTGCTAAGGCTAACTGTAATTTGCCCGTACCGCAAACCGACACAGGTAGGCGGCAAGAGAATTGCAAGACGAACGAGAGAACCATTGTTAAGGAACTCGGCAAAATGACCCCGTAACTTCGGAAGAAGGGGAGCCTACGAAAGTAGGCCGCAGTAAAGTGGCCCAAGCGACTGTTTATCTAAAACACAGGTCTCTGCGAAAGCGCAAGCTGACGTATAGGGGCTGACGCCTGCCCAGTGCCGGAAGGTCAAGGGGAAGGGTTAGGGGGGAGCAATCCCACTCGAAGCTCCGAACTTAAGCCCCGGTGAACGGCGGCCGTAACTATAACGGTCCTAAGGTAGCGAAATTCCTTGTCAGGTAAGTTCTGACCCGCATGAATGGCGTAACGACTTGGGCGCTGTCTCAACAATGGACTCGGCGAAATTGTAGTATATGTGAAGATGCATATTACCCGCGATTGGACGGAAAGACCCCGTAGAGCTTTACTATAGCTTGACATTGAGCTTTGGCACATACTGTACAGGATAGGTGGGAGACGATGAAACCCGGGCGTCAGCTTGGGCGGAGCCAACCTTGGGATACCACCCTGTATTTGCCGAGGTTCTAACGCGGCGCGGTTATCCCGGCTGCGGACAATGTCAGGTGGGTAGTTTGACTGGGGCGGTCGCCTCCTAAAATGTAACGGAGGCGTCCAAAGGTTCCCTCAAAATGGTTGGCAACCATTTGAAGAGCATAAAGGTATAAGGGAGCTTGACTGCAAGACCTACAAGTCGAGCAGGTACGAAAGTAGGGCTTAGTGATCCGGCGGTAGAGAATGGAATTGCCGTCGCTTAACGGATAAAAGTTACCTCGGGGATAACAGGCTGATCTCCCCCAAGAGTTCACATCGACGGGGAGGTTTGGCACCTCGATGTCGGCTCGTCACATCCTGGGGCTGTAGCAGGTCCCA
>WRDI01000003.1 GCA_009783515.1 Bacillota bacterium
CCAGGGCCCCGGTAAAATCGTCCGCGTCGGCGGTCTCAAACTTGTTGTCAAGCTGCTTTTCCGCCTTGCGGTAATCGCCGACGTTTTTAAGGGCAGTCCGAAGCTCGCTATAGGTATACGCGCCACCGGTTATCTCCTTAACCGCCCAGTTGCCGGCGAAATACACCCCGCCCACGATAATGCCGACCAACACCGCGACAACGATGGCAAACGCGATCAGGCTTTTTATCGCCTTAAAGCTTTTTACGGGCACCCCGCGGCCGTCCACCTTGACCTCTCTGCCTTGGTTATCCACAACCTTTGGTTTTTTTGCCATTTTTAAGTTCCTCCCTTTAATAGAATGCTCAATGCTCAATGATGGTCGCGTTTTTTTGAGCGTATCAATTCTTAACATTCAAGGCACATTACTTAAATTTGTCCTTCATTGAGCATTGCGCATTGAGCATTATCTATTTCGCATTATTAATCATACAACTTCGACACAGGCTTCTCTAAGTATATGCTGTCTATCGCCTCGGCGAAAATCTGCGCTACGGAGATTTCCACCAATTTGCCGAACTTCTTTTCGTCCGGAATCTGAATGGTATCAAGAATGTACACTTTTTCGATTTCCGAGCTTTGTAGCCGCTCCACCGCAGATCCCGACAGCACCCCGTGCGTGCAGCAGGCAAACACGCTTTCCGCGCCACCCACCTCCTTCAGCGCCTTAGCCCCTTGCACAATGGTACCCGCCGTGTCAATCATGTCGTCAATCATTAGGCATACCTTGCCCTTTACGTCGCCGATAATGCTCATAATCTCCGTCGCGTTCGCCCTCGGCCGCCGCTTGTCCACTATAGCTAAGGGCGCGCCGAGTCTTGCCGCCATCTGCCGCGCACGTGTTACCGAGCCAACGTCGGGCGAAACCACCACAAAGTCGTCGCCCTTTACAAAGCTTTCGCGGCAAATCACCTTTTTCAGCACGGGTATGCCGTACAAATGGTCGACGGGAATATTGAAGAACCCTTGCAACTGCGCCGCGTGCAAATCCATGGTCAGCACCCTGTCCGCCCCAGCCTTTTCAATCAAGTCGGCGACAAGTTTGGCTGTAATCGGGTCGCGCGCGATAGCCTTCCTGTCCTGCCGCGCATACCCGAAGTACGGGATAACCGCGTTAATCCTGCCCGCCGACGCCCGCCTTAACGCGTCAAGCATGACCAATAGTTCCATCAGGTTGTCGTTGACGGGGGCGGAGGTAGATTGTATAACGAACACGTCCGCGCCGCGCACGGATTCGTTGATATGTACGCTTATTTCGCCGTCGCTGAATTTGCCCACCTCGCACTGTCCCAAATCCATGTCGAGTTTCCTGGCGATTTCGGCGGCCAAGAGCGGACAGCCGTTGCCCGCGAAGAGTTTTAGTCTATTGTTCCCCATTGCAACCATTTTTGATGTATCCTTTTGTGTATTGTTAGTCGAGAGTACGTTTTTTATTAGGGGTCAGGGATCAGTTATCAGGTAAAGGTCAATTTTTAATGCGCAATGCTCAATGTCGGTCAGATTTAATTTAAGGCGTGCCGTGCAAATTCCCCTCCCTCGGAGGGGTGCCCCACGAATACTTCCTCGAATTGGGGCGGGGTGGTTCTCTTACGGGGCGGGGCTAAGTCTTTGACCTGTTTTTTATTAAAAAAACCAAAAAGTATATAGAGTTTAGCAAAATTACCAGTCCCGCAAATGAAATAATAATGGCGAACGGCGTCGCTAATATAAAAAACATTCCGTCACAGCCAAAAAGTGCATCATCAAGCCAAAAATGTACTGCAATATGAATTAGAACCGTAGCAACCATAGCAAGCGACACTAAAAAGAGCGTAAGGGCTAAACGCTTTTGAGGCCAACGGCTAAACCTTAAAGGAAACAACATCAGCAATAAAAGCGCGATTGTAATATGTACGGTCGTAATGCAATAAAAAATAAACGCGGCTTTATCGTACCAAAAAACTAAAAATTGAAAGGAATAAAGCGCGACGGCACCTGACAACATAAAAAATATAAGTGCAAAAATCCATGTAAAACGCAAATAATTCTTATTTAACACGGGCATATTGTTTTTTTCTTCGGTTTTAGTCTCATCGTCGTCAACCATACTCCCCCCTTTTTGCTTATTTTTTAATCCTTTCAAGCTTTGTCTCGCCAATGACCGCTCAAAATTCCCCTCCCCACGGGTGGCGGCGAAGCCGACGGGGTGGAAAGTTTAATGGACATAATGCGCGCTTTTTAAATGCTTTTCACAAACCCCTTTCCACCCCGCCCCGCCACCCCGCCCCCTATCAGGGAAGCATTCGTGGGGCACCCCTCAAGAGGGGAATGGAAAGCGTTCGTGGGGCACCCGCGGGGAGGGGAATTTGCGTGACGCCCTTTCGCATTATAACCCAACCTTCCCTAATCCCTATCTCCTAAACCCTAACTCCCAAACTGGCCACTGACCACTGGTCACTGGTCACTACTCCTTGCTCTTCTTCCACCCTTCCTTGTTCGCCTGCCTCGCCCGCGCAACCGCCAATGCTCCCGCGGGAACGTCCTGCGTCACCGTCGAGCCCGCCGCCACAAACGCCCCATCCCCAACCAACAAAGGCGCGACAAGATTCGCGTTGCTGCCGATAAACACCCTGTCCCCCAAAACTGTACGATTTTTATTCTGTCCGTCGTAATTGCAAAAGACGGTGCCGCAGCCGATGTTGCAGCCCTGCCCGATTTCCGCGTCCCCGATATAACTCAAATGCGCCGCCTTTGTGCCCGCGCCAAGCACGCTGTTCTTGATTTCCACAAAATTCCCGATTCGGCAGCCCGCCCCGATACGAGATCCCGGACGCAAATGCGCGAAAGGCCCTACTTCCGTGTTCGCCCCCACAAGGCTGCCGCGAATCACGCTTTTTTCGACTACGCACCCCTTGTCTATGACCGAGTTTTCTATAATATTGCCGCACAAAAGCTTTACCTCGTCCTTAATTACCGTTTTGCCGCCTATGGTGTTGTCGGGGTGGATTACGCAGCCCCGCCCAATCACTACGTCGCAGCCTATCCGCGTTGTGGCGGGGTCGATGATTTGCACGCCCTGCGCCAAATGGTAGGACAAAATCCTCGCCTTTAACATATCGCCCACCATGGCGGCCTGCTTGAACGAAAAGGCGGTCAAAAAGTCTTCCTCGTCAAAAAATCTGTGGTCGCCCGCGTAAACCTTGTCGGCGGAACGTAAATATGCCGTCTTAAACACGTACCCCCGCGTCATCCTTAACACGTTTTCGCCCATCCTGTCCAAATCATGCACCGCGTCTAATACCGTTTTGCGGGTGATAAGCGGCGTGTCCGAAAATAACACCACCGTAAATTCCGCATCGGTAAGGTGGGGGCGCAGAAGCTTCGGAAGCGTGACAGTGTCCGAAAAAGGCAGCGCGGCGACAAAATCCTCGCGCAGGGCAAGCGTCACCCACTCGAGCATAGTCTTTCCCAAAAGCTCAATATCAGATGTGTCACCCATAGACGGGTAGCTGATTTTCAGGACAATGCCGCAGATTTTTTTGCTCATAGTTAAATTATAACCTATTGGCTGTTTTTAGTCAAGTTAAAAAGAAAGTTTGTGAAAATTTCATTTTGTTTAGAGTTAGATAATAGAGAACAGGGGGTTAAGTTTTTGACACGCGGCGGCATACAAGAGGTCATCGGTGCCGAGCCATGTATCGGTTGGCTATACGGTTATTTGGTGCCCGCTTTAATGCCGCTTGTTTGTACAAGGCGTTAAATTGCTTTTGGCGCCAGAAGCAGGCACGAGGAAGCGTTCGCAAGCGCACATTCAAAGGGAATTTGTCAGTTTTACCAACCACCAGCCACTAATCCCCACTCCCCCGCATCCTCCTAAAATGCCCCGTCAGAATTTCCGCGCACTCCTTTTCCAAAACGCCTCCTACCACTACAGCACGATGGTTGAGCTTTTCGAAACAGGCGATGTTGACCAAAGTTCCGCAACACCCGAACCTATGGTCATATGCTCCGAACACCAAACGACGTATCCGCGCGTTGACGACCGCGCCGCCGCACATCGCGCAGGGCTCCAAAGTGACATACAAATCGCAGTCCGCCAAATTCCACCGCGACAGCTTTTTCCCCGCCTTTTTTATCGCGACGACCTCGGCATGGGCGGTGGCATCGCAGCCGGTTATACGCAAATTATGTCCCCGCGCTACGATTTTTCCGCCAAAAACCACGACCGCGCCCACGGGAATCTCCCCCTTCGCCGCCGCCCTTGCCGCCTCCTTTATTGCCGCGCGCATAAATTTCTCGTCCGTGATTTTTCCAGCAGCCGATTTATCCGTTTTATCCGTCGATTTTTCCGTTTTGCCTGCCTTGTCCGCCGTGTTTTCCATCGTTTTTTCCATCCGCGTATATAATACCACAAAACGCGCAAATTTTTCAAGCGATAACAACCCTGTTTTAATATTCTTCTACTCCCAGCAACTACCCGACGGTCACATCGAAAATTTTTGCTATTTCGCACAACGTCTTATAGCTTGCTTCACTGCCTTGATTTTCCCAAAACCTAACCGCGGTATCCGTTACATTTAACTTTGCCGCTAATTGTACTTGAGTGATACCTTTTTCTATTCTCATTTCTTTTAGTATTTTTCCAAAATCCATTTACTTTTCCCTGCCTAAAAGATAATCGGCGGTAACGCCAAAAAAATTCGCAAGACGGCTTAATATTTCATAAGACGGCTCACAACCCCGCAATTCCCAATCCTTGACTGTCGTTTGGTGAACGTTAAAAACATCCGCCAGTTGTTTTTGGGTCATATCCTTTTCGAGTCGTAACTCTCTTAATATTTGTCCGAATTTCATGCTTTAATTATAAGGGATTTGTCCTTAATTTGCTTGACATAAGGATAATTTCCTTATATAATATTGAAAAACATCTTTCTATTGAAAAACATCTTTCTAAGGAGTATACATGAGAGCACAACAATGCAAAAACTGTATACACTACACAGCTTACCATAAAAAACTGCCCGCAAGCTACTGCCGATTGACCAACGGCTTTTGTTCTAAGCACGACAAACAGCAATCGCAGTCCGAAACCTTCGAAAGCTTTGTAAGCAACGAGCAAAAAGAAAAACGGGACGAATTCATACTGTTTCACTCTTTGGAGTGCGCTTTAAAATCCATAGACCAAATCGCCCAAATCCTTAGTGAAAAAGAAATCAGTGGTCAGTGACCAATGATTAGGGTCTGTTCACGTAAAAGCAGCGGAAGAAGCCTTTTTAATGAAGTAAGTATGATTAATCTTTATACGAGCGGATAATGCGATGTTTTTACCTGAACAGACCCTAATTCGCAGTTGGCAATTTGCAGTTATTAGCAGTAGGTTTTAATTTAAAAATTCGGCTGCCTCTCTGTCCTCTTCCCTGACCTGATACCTGATCTCTTGTACCCGATATTCCTCCTCTCCCGCCTCCTTATCTTTGCAAAATACACCAAACATATCCCTATGTACACCGCGCCCAGCACCCCGATCACGGGATACAAAAAACTCACTACGTTTTCAAACCCCAAATTAGAAAAGATAAGCCCCGCAAGCAACACTAAAATCACCGAATATTTGGTATCGCCGATTAGCCCCTTAAGCCACTGGGTCAGACCGCTCATCGCCACCATCATACTGGTGAAAATACACGCTGCAATCGCCGCAAGCGCCACATAAAACAGCGTCTTGTTTTTGTTTAGGGCAATCTGCATAAGCGGCATATCCGTCTTGATCCCCGTAGTGTTGAGCGCGAAAATTATCAGCGACATAATCGCAGCGATAACAAGCGCGGCCAAAACCGACGACATGATTATCTGGCGCAGGCTCAAATCCTTGATAGTCATATAAACAGTGCCGGCAAGCATCATGTTCATGCTGACGTAGACGATGACGGCGGACGGGTAAAACCACCTAAACGAATACAAAAACTGCGGCGTCCCTATCGAAAAACAGCAAATAATCACGATTAACACAATCAAAACGGGCACGAGTATCATGTTGCCGCCCAACAGCCCTTTTATCCCCTTTGCGACAATAAGCGCGCACAAAATTCCGCTTATGATGGAATAGGCGGGGACGATGGGCAAAACCATAGAAAAAAGGCTGTCCATAGCCGCAAGCATTCCCGACAACACCACCAAACTATTAAACAAAAGGAATATATCAGCGGCAACATGGGCTCTACCCATGATTTTGCTGTTCGCCGCGCTAAGGCTTTCGGCCTTGATACGTTTGCTAAGCGCCAAAAACAGCACCGAACAGCCGAATATAAGTAGGCCCGAGAGGGGCGCGATATAAAAAGGGATGTTATCGCCGAAAAACGACAAAATCTCTTTGCCGGAGGCAAACCCCGCGCCTATTATCGTGCCCACCAGCAGCATCGCCATCGAAAACGTCTTTTTCACGGTTTATGTTTATGTGGCGGGGGGCTTGTTTATGATGAGAGTGGAGTGTGGAGTTAAGGAAGGTCGGGTTTGATATGCCGTAGGGCGGAGCGCTGCAACGCACCGTGCCGTAGGGCGGGGGCTTGCCCCCGCCGCAGTTAGTAGTTATGAGTTAAGGTTGTGGGTTTTAGTGTACGATAAACCAACGCCTTAGCGCAACAATGACGGCAAATTTTAATTGTCATCCTTTAGCTCCAATGTCATCCTGAGCGTAGCGAAGGATCTCAACCATACAGAAAGAGGAATAGATTCTTCGCTGTGCGTTAGAAATGACAAAATAGAGAAAACGCCCGCTTAAAATTCCCCTCATCAAAGTTCACTTCCGATAGATTTTGTATTGTTTAATCAACTCTTTGGGGAAATCGGGAATTATGCAGCTCTCGCAAGCTCCAAAGCCCGAAATGTGTATTGTATCTAATACACATTTTTTGTTATAATTATAACTGCACAGCTCAAAATCGCAAGAAATAGCAATTCGGGCTTCCGTATTGTTTTTTACAATTTGTTTTTCCATACACCCCGCCCTTTTTTTGATTGCTTTTCATAACAGTATTTATTTTAAACTCATACCGCAAAACACTTCTAACATAGTTTGCTATATCCAAACCATTATTTGCAAATATTACAGCATATAAAATCATAAATTTCAAGCGTTTTTGACTAAAATCGCAAACAAAATCTAATAAAAACATAAATTATGATATTTTATTTCATGCGTTGTGATTTTGACAACACCATTGTTTAGAGTTGGATTATTATTTAGGACTATACTTTTACTAAGTTAATCCAACGAGGTGATAATTATGGACAAAAATGAAATCATACGCCGTATAAGCAGGCTGCGGACAAAAGCCAATCTCTCGGCAAGAGAATTATCCCACCGCATCGACCTGAACGACGGCTACATAAACCGTTTAGAAAGCAAAAAAGACTTCTTACCGAGTATGGAAGTCTTCTTAAAAATCATAGCCGCTTGCGGCAGCGTTCCGGTCGAATTTTTCTACCACGATATTGACGCTTACAAGCAGGATGTGCAAATTATCGAATTGCTGAATGGTGTCGGAGCTGAAAAGAAAGCGGCTGTTATAGCATTATTAAAGTAAACGATATGAACAAGCAAAACGTATTAAAAGAAGCCGATTTTTTTATAAATCTAAAAGAAAAACTCGGCGAAAGAATAAAAGATCTTAGAAAAGAAAGGGGTCTTAACCAAATTCAAACCGCCGAGGCATTAAAAATCGACAAATCCACTATAGCAAAGTATGAAACGGACGTCAGTGCGCCAAGCGTGTTTTTGCTTATTGATTTGGCAGAATTTTTCGAAGTTTCTACGGATTATCTTTTAGGATTGGAAGAGTAAAATTCTCTTATGTTAAATTTTGAATCCGTGTGTACGAACTGAAAAATCGCGCGGGTTATTGTTTTAATTTTTCATTTTTCGCTGTTTATACCACGGTTTTGTTTGACTGCCAAACCACCGACACTATATAATGGGGTCTGCTGGTTTTTAAGCAAAAATCAAAGTTTTCAAAGCTAAGCTTAAACGGCTCATAAAGCAAAAAAAGGCCCGTTTGCTCTGCTGATTTCGGTTAGCGGACGGGTTTGTAAGGAAACAAAAATGAAATATACCGTAATCTCGGACTCGTGCTGCGACCTTCATTTAAAGGACATATCTTCGGAAAAAATAGATTTTCACATAGTGCCTATCACGCTTATTGTCGGCAAGGAAGAAATGCCGGACGACGAGAATTTGGATACCGCCGTGTTTTTAGAAAAAATGAAGGCGAGCAAAGTCTGCCCAAAAACGGCTTGCCCCTCTCCCGACGCCTTTGCCGAAATTATGCGCAGGGGAGAGAATGTCATTGTCGTGACGCTGAGCTCTAAATTGAGCGGAACCCACCAAAGCGCGATGATTGCCGCCGAAATGATCAAAGCCGAAACCCCGGACAAAAAGCTGTTTGTACTGGACGGCTTAACGGCGGCGGCGGGGGTCGCCAAGCTGCTGCTTTCGCTTACGGAATTTATCCAAAGCGGAGAGTTCACCTTTGAACAAATCACCGAAAAGCTGACAAGGCTTGCGACGCGCACCCGCACGCGGTTTTTGCTGCAAGACCTCACCAACCTGATTAAAAACGGCAGGATGGGGAAAATCGTGGGCACCATAATAAATACTGCGAAAATCAAGCTGATTTGCGAGGATAACCGCGCGGGCGAAATAAAAAAGCAGGGCATGGCGCTCAGCACCCGCAGAGGCCTTCAAAAAATGGCGGAGATGATAAAAAGCGACGTCGGCTCTTATGAAGAAAAAGAGGGGGCGCTTGTGACCATAACTCACGCCCACAACAAAGAGGACGCGTTTTTTTTGAAAAGCTTTTTGCAAAAATTAGGATTTAATAATATCAAGGTGATGCTTATGCGGGGCACCGCGACGCTTTACGCCGCCGACAAAGGCATTGTGGTGGCGTGTTAGTAGGGCGGGGGCTTGCCCCCGCCGAGAGTGAGGAGTGAGGAGTGGGGAGTGAGGAGTTAAGGTCATATTTTAATGTTCAACGCGTTAATAAAGGACGAATTAATAATTAAAAATTCGTCCTTTACTTTATCTTTTTTATTTTTTCTCTCTTCTTTTTTTTCTAACTGACACCTTAACTCCTCACTCCCCACTCCTCGCTCCTCACTCCCCACTCCTCACTCCTCGCTCCTCACTCCCAAACACCCCATATACCGCTTCATTTCCTCCGCGTCGCAGCCGAATAAATGCGCGCAGTTGACCGGGGCGGCAATTTTTTTGTGTCCCGCCGCGAAAAAGATAACGGCGGCAAGCGTTTCCTCATTGGTTAACGCGTCCTTATGCTTTAAATACCTTTTTAGTAATTTATTTCCCGTGACATACAGGCGGTTTTCAAATCCAGTGTCCGAAAAAGCATAAGAGGAAAAAGCCAAGCAGTACGCCGCCCTAAACCGCCCGTCCATACCCTCGGGATAACGGGGCTTCAGCCGCACAAAAAGCCCGTCGATAACAATCCCCAATTTATCAAGCCCGCCGAACAATAGGAGGGATAAGAGGCAGGATTTTTTGGCGGATAGGTCAAGGTAATTGTCCAAAAGTTGCTCGCACAAAAACGGCCGCCAGCTTTTAAGCCTGCCCAAAGTGAGGGCGGCGCGGCCTTGGCTGACCGAAAATCGGGTCTGGAACAGCCAGCGTATTTTATCCTTAAAGTCTTCGTCGGAAGCGAAGTCTGCATCATAATTGCCGTATTTGCCGTATGTTCCGTATTTGTTGCCGCTTTCGCCGTCTTCGCCCTCCGCCGCCGACCCCTTCCTCACATGCACACCGCTCCCATCGCCGCTCCATCCCACCCCCGCCGCCATCCTTATCAAAGCGAGGGTATCCTCTATACTCTCCATAAACTCCTTGGTAAGCTCGTCGGGCAATAACGGGTACAGCGATAATTTCCTCCTCTCCCGTATGGCGTCAGCCAGCACCTTTACCGTCACATCTTCAGGGTACGTCCTGCCCGCCTTAATCATCAGTTGCCGCGCCTGCTCCCTCTGCCCGACATCATACATAGCCAAAGCGTAGGACACAAGCGAATCGCGCCCGGCAACGCCCGCATCGTACAGCGCGCGCAAATGCCCAAGCGCCCTTTTCGCGTCGCCCATTTTAATATAAGCGAACGCGACGGCCCTGTGTTCCTCGGTTTTAAGCTTTAACCGCTCCAGCTTATCTGCGATGTTTTCCGCGTTTTCATGTTCGCCCAAAGCGTGGCAGGCCATCATCATGTCGCATCTGCCGTCTATGCTGTCGCCTTTTTCCAAGGATTTTTCCGCATACTTTAAGGCGTCGGCAGGCTCGTTATTATCCAAAGCGGAAAGCGATAAAAGGTTGCAGGCGGCAATATAGTGCTCCGAATCCGGCTTTACAGTTAACAAAACTTCATTAGCATAGGCCGTATCGCCGCTTTGCAAAAGCTTGAACGCGATATTAAGCGCGACGGCGTCGTCCTTTTCTATCACCCTTATGGGAGAGGGCGGCAAAATCTCGTTGTCAATGTCGCATTCCTCCATAAGCCTTTTAAAGTGTCCCACGCTCATGCGCGCGCGGTAGTAGAAAAACGCCGTTTCCTCATCGCCCATGTCAAAAAAACATTCGGCTATGCTCTCGCGTATATCGGGATCGTCGGGAGCCGAATCAAGCGCCAAAAAAAGATACTTAAGGCCTCTTTCGGGCTCACCCATGTCCGCATAGGTTTCACCCAAAGCGACCAAAGATTCTATGTCGCGGTGGGTAAGGTACGAACGGTAAAAGTAATGCACGGCGTCGGGGTAGTCCCCCTCGTCATACTTGTCCTCGGCAATATCGAAGAATGTCTTTGCGTTCGGCTGGAATTTTATAAGTTTCTTCATCTTAATAATTATTTTTCGTTTTAATGCGCAATGCTCAATGTGCAATGCGTTAGTGGCGGTTATGTTTTTTAGAGCGCATACTATCTGCCAATCAAGGTACATTACTTAAATTTGACTTTCATTGCGCATTGTGCATTGAGCATTATTCTACTGTTTCTTCCGTTTCTTTGGATTCACATACGCCTTCTTAGGCTCCTGCTTCTTGGGTTCCTGTTTTTGCTGCTTTTGCCCTGCCTGCCCTGCCTGCCCCGCCTGCCCTGCCTGCCTCGGCTGTCCCGCGGGCTGCGGCTTTAACGCGACCGTCTGCTTTTCCTGCGGCTTGTCGGAATAAAGCATATCGAATAAATAATGCGAATATATCGTCCACACCACGGCAAGCCACGAAAAAGCAAGCATAAAAAATATCACATACGCTACCATTTGTATAATAGGATTAAAGGTCAAAAGCGGCAACACCATTCCGACCAGGCCTATTATCGCTATCACAAGACACTGCAAAATAAATTTAGAGCCAAGCAACAGGCTGTTTTTGAGTATTTCCATCAGCGTCAGATTGAAAACCGCCGCCTGCGTGCAAACAAAAACGGACAAGAGGCATACAAACAGCGTCAGCAAAATCGCCGCTATATAGCTTATCACCTGCCACACCATGGCGATATCGGTATAAACCTTAAACACGTTCAGCACAAACGTCCCCAATAAAAAGCAGACGGCCAACATCATTCCCACCCACAAAAAGGGCGCGAAGCTGTTTTTTACGCCGCGGAAAAAAGTGGATATTACCTTTATCTGAAACCCCCAAACAAGGTACTTTATCACGTTGAAAACTCCCGCCAAACCCACGGACGCGACGGCGATACACGGCATCATGATAAGCGCGCGACGCATGGCAAGGTCAAAGTCCATCCTCGCGCCCACTACAAAAGCGTCGGTGACCGGAATGTACCCCAACCCGATATTGGCGCTGTACGCTATGCCCGTGTCGGCCTGCACCTGCCATATCCGGCTGATTATTATCCACGCGACGACGGGAATGCAAAACGCTAACATAAGCCAATTCGCCTTGGCGTTGTTAAAAAGTTGCCCCAAAAAAGCCTTTTTAAGGGTGGCAAAGCTCCCTGTTTTGGGGCGGTTTTCGTGTACTATTTTCAGATTGACTTTGTCGAGGGTCAATCTTTCGATGAAGGGTGCGGACATTTTTCCTCACATTAGGGAGCAATCGGCTGTTTTGCAGGGCACGACACTCCCCTACTATTGTATTCAGGAGTATTATACCATAAGTCAAGATTTTTTCCAACCGATTTAGTTTGCAAATTACAAATTACAAATTACAAACGTCGGTCAATTTTTAGAAATATTTTTCCTGTCCCCGTGGCGGTGGCTTGCCCCCGCCACGGGGACTTCAATTACTTTTGCTTGACAATTCTGACCCAAAAAGGTTATACTTCCCCCACAGCACAAAAAAAGGAATACAGCATGCAAAACGAAGCGATGTACTTAGAAATCATCAATAACCTTCGCGACGGCGTTTACTTTGTCGACGCAAACAGGCGGATAAACTTTTGGAACAAGGCAGCGGAGGAAATCACAGGTCATTCGGCAAAAGATATGCTGGGCAAATTATGTCACGAAACCCGCCTTCAGCACATCAACGCGGAGGGGAAATTAATTTGCGTCATGGGCTGCCCGCTTTTCGCCACACTCGAAGACGGGCAGCAGCGGCAGCACGAGGTTTTTGTGCGCCACCGTGACGGTCACCGCATCCCCATAAAGGTCAATATTTTCCCCATAACGGAGGAGGGCAAAATCGTCGGCGCTATCGAAATTTTCACCAAAAACTCGCCCAACGTATATGAGGAAGAGCTGATTGAGCAACTGGCTAATTTCGCGACGCGAGACAAGCTGACGGGGATTCCCAACCGTCGCAGCGTCGAAAGCTATATCGAATTCCGCATTGCCGAGATGAAACGCTTTAACACCAAATTCTGCGTCGTATTTTTGGACATCGATAATTTCGGAAAATTCAACAATACCTACGGGCACGAACTCGGGGACGAGGTGTTAAAAACCGTGTCAAAATCCGCCATGCATACGATAAGGAGGTCGGATTTGTTCGGGCGTTGGGGAGGCGAGGAGTTTATCGGCGTTTTTGAAGTCAGCGGAAGCTCCGCCGCGGTACACATGGCGGAAAAAATCCGCGCGCTTATCGCAAATTCCGAGGTTGATTTTGAGGGACAGCCGCTCCGCGTCACCGCATCCTTGGGCGTCACTATCGCGCAGGAAAGCGACACTATTGAAAGCGTTGTAAAAAGGGCGGACGATTTGATGTATTTGAGCAAGCAGGCGGGGAAGAACAGGGTAACGTCGAACTAAAAATTACAAATTACAAATGTGTAGGGCGGGGGCAAGCCCCCGCCCTAGTGTGGAGTTTGGAGTTATGGATGGGCGAGATCCTTCGCTTCGCGTTAGGACAGGGGCGGACCTACGAAGCAAGACCACGAACGCTTCCATGCCCGGTCTTATTGCCCGTCCGAAACATTCAAAATCACAAAAAGCCGCGGTCTGAAACAACTGCGGCTTTTTTATCAACCCCCACTTTCATTGTGCATTGTGCATTATATCCGTATATCCAACGTCACAACCTTATTTGCGGGCAGTTCCAAATCCTGCAAAACATAGCCCTCCGCGTCAACGACTCCTCCGCCTTTGACGCGCTTTAGGTTGTCCGCAAATTTAAGCGTTACCATGCCCGCCTTTATCGCCTTTTTAGCCTTTAACTTCAACGAAATCTGCCCCTTCTTCCTGTCCCAAACCAATTCAACAATTTCAACCCCGCAGCGGGTCAAAAAACCACCAATTTCGCCCTTTGATTGATTGCACGCGGACAAAATCCAAATCGTATCTTTGTTAGAACGCACGAACATCTCCTGTATGGCGTTTGTCAAAACCAAATTCGGCTCTATCCCGTAGGCCGCCCAGATGTCGCTGTTTCCAACTCCCATGCCACTCCAGTCGCTTTTGGCAAAAATCAAATTATTCATGGCGGTAAACCTTACCATCGCTGAAATTATATCCTCCGCCGCCGAAGGATTGTTAAGCCGCACAAAAATATTCGCATACCGCGCCAAGGTAGCCGACGTGTGGTGCGCCCCGTAACAAAACCGGCTGTTCGCCGTCTTTTCGTACTGCTTAAAAATCTCGCCGCTTTTGTCCGTCACCTCGCAGCCGGGGTACAAAGGATAGAACGCGGCTGTCCCCCCGCTCCGCAGATTGTCCGTCAACCTATTGTCAAAATACTCCCGCACCGTGCCGTCGGGGTTAGTCTTGTAAGACGGAATGTGCCGCACAAACCCCTTCCACTCCTCGATTTCCTTCCTGTTGACCCCCGCCGCAATACTACCCTCAATCAGATTATCAAATAACTCACGCGCTATTGCAAAGTCAATAAGCGGGTTTTTGACCGCCACAACTCCCTCGCCCGACAAATTGCCGGGTTCACTTAAAGGCGAATACCCCGGCACGCTTTCAAAAAAGCTGTCGTCCTGCAAGGTAAAAAAGTCGGTGTAAAACTGCGCCGTCTCCTTTAAAAACGGTAAAATCCTCTTTAATAACTTCACATCGCCGGTGCATAAGTAGGCGTCGTACATCAGCTTGCAAAGCCAGCCCGCTCCACCCGTAAAGTAAATATTCTGCGCGTCCGTCGCCCCCAAAAGCCCCGTGCCCCGCGATGTAATAGGTGATATAACTATCCCCTTGCAGTCGAAAAGCCGAATGGCGTTCTTTTTAAGGTCGTCAAACACGGCCTCGTAACACGTAATCAGCGCGTCGGTATATTCGGCGAGGTTGCCCGCCGCGGCATGTTCATAACATAACTGGAGGCTTCCGTCGGCGGTCGGCGTGCTGTCCGGCGCCTTGTAATCGCCGCACCAAATCCCGTAAGGAGAGAGCGGCGCGGAGGTCGGCGACGACGCGCTCACCGCCAAATGACGGCCATACCCCCACAATTTTTCGAGTAAAACGGAGGGCAGATCCCCTCCCGCGCTCGCTTGGCGAGTCAATTCGTCCACGTAAGCGTCCTCGCCCTCAAGGTCTATGTAAGCCCGCCCGACGGTTTTCGCCGCCTCGTTTGCCTGCTCTTTCAGCAGTTTTTCGTATGTCAGCTTAAAGCCCTTTAATTCGTCCCTGATTTCCTTCCACTTGCTTTCGCGGTTTTTAACGTTAATGAACGGCTTTATGACGATAAAAAGCTTTTCCGCGCCTGTGATCGTCGCGGAAGTCTCGCCGGGCGTAAGCGTCCCGCCAAAATAGCTTATGTACGCTACCGCGCCGAAGTCCGTGCCCGTGTCGCCGCGGGCGGCGAACATCAAAAACTTGCCGTCCGTTTTTGCGGCCGCGCCTTCGGGCAGGGTGGTAAAGGACTGCGGGGTGCGGTTGTTAAATTTCTCGTGTAAACAAAGCGAAAACTCGGCATCGATTGCCTTTGTCCCCGCCTTTGTCACCTCAAAAACGATATAATCCTGCGTTTTGGGCACAAACAAGCTGCGCTGGAACTTTGTGCTGCCGTCGCGATAGCTCACGACAATCTCGCCCGTATCCGTGTTTACGCTGCGGAGGTAATCCTTGGGCGGACGATCAAGACGCATATTTATCTTAAAATCGCAAAGCGGTAGCGGATAACTTGGTTGCGGACGATAACTCTTGGCGACCAGCGCGTCTGGCAATACCTCCCCCGCCTCCTTGTTTTTCCCCGCCGCGAGTAAGGACTTGACTTTGCCCAGCTTTTCACAGACCTCGGGCAAAACCCCGGCTCTCCCCTGCCACCACAAATCGGAGTGGGTCACCATGACGCTGTCAAAAGCCGCGCCACCCAAGACGCCGCAACCGATCACTCCGTTTCCGGTGACCAAGGCCTCGCGCCAGCCGCTGCCCCACCATTTTGCGGGGCTTTGGAATTTAAGAATATTTTTCGTCTTTTTTCCGACAGCCATGGCGTCTCCAATGCACAATGCAGAATGCACAACGCACAAAGGTGGTCATTTTTTATTTTATGGTGTATTCACGTAAAACCGGTGATATCACCGCTTTCCGCACGATTTCTTTTGTATCGCGCCTTTATACAAGCGGATATTTGTGCTAAAAACCGACGTTTTGCGCCGACAGTATACAGCAAATACATAACTTGGCGCAAAACCGACCGCTTTTAAACCCGGGGCGGATATAGACCACGTATAAAGCGCCGGCTTTACCTGAATGCACCTTAATTTCACCCTTTTTGTGCGTTATGCATTGTCTCATTGTGCGTTATTAAATTCAACCTTCATTATGCGTTGTGCATTGTGCATTTACTTACAAACTTCCGACTGCCACCTCATAATACATTCCGTATCTTACCTGTCCGTCTTTACCGGTTATATAATGCGAAATCAGCGCGAAATCCGGAGATCTGTCCGTGAAAAGCGTGGCCTGGGCGGGATACCACACATATTGGCGATAAACAACCTCTACCTGCCCCGCGATTTGTCCCGCCGCATAGGTTAAGACAACACTGAAAGCCCCCTCCTCAAGCGGCAGGCGAATCATCATGCTTTCCTTTTTTTCATCGTTTAAAAACTTCATCTCGCCGCCCTCGCCGTATGCGACGGTCACCTCGCTAATATTCCCGGTGCCGATAAGCGTAAGCTCGGACAGACCGATGGGGGTTCCGTTTTTAGCGGGGGTCACGTTGATTTTGCCGCCGCCGCTGACGCCGACGACTTTGGGTGCATCAAGGCTCTTGCCCGCCCACGTAAATGGAAATTCTTTGACATAAGCCTTGCGGGCTGCGTCCCATCTGTACCCCGACAGGGCATAGCGCAGGCTGCCGTACAGCGCCTTATCGTGTATCTCCAGATTGGTAGTGGTCACGCCTTTTGTATTCTCAATATAAGAAATTACAACCGAGTCGTCAAACAGCGACATCGCGTAATAATCGCGCCCGTAATTCTCAAAGCCGTACACTGACGCGCCAATCGGCTTGCTTAATGACGCGGAAATCATGATAATAACCGCCGCCGTCACAGCAATCGCCGCCATAGCGACGGGGTGGCTGTAATGCCAGTGGATTTTCTCCTTGGTAATCTTTTGACCGGTCACCACAGTGAACTTGCCTTTTTTGGCTTTATCCTCTACCCTTTCGGTGACAGTCCTCTCCACCCTTATAGTGCGCTTGGGCAACTTTTCGAGCAGGCGAGTCGCGGGAGCTTTAATCGCCAAAAGATAAGGCGCGGTCATGCCTGTCAGCAGCATAAACGGCAGTATCAGCACGGGCGCAAGCACCATCGGCGCAACCGAAAACAGTATGCAGATAACGGGCAAAATGAATGGAAGGGCAAAGGTGACGGGAATAATATAAAACATCATGCGCTCGATATCCTGCCCTGTGGCTAACCTGAATTTTTCTTTGAAAACACTCGTGACAAGCATGGTAATGGCGGCTAAAGCGGCGGGCAACCACAAAAGCGCGCCTATCGAAGGATAGGCGAAAATAAGAATTACAGAAACCAAAAGAAATAGCAAGACGCCGCCCCGCGCTATGTCCGTAGCTTTTAACGCCCCAATCCGCGTACCGTCCTCGGATTTAACCCCGAAAAGATTCCTAAATAAATTATAAAACAGCCCCTGCAAAGCAACCGCCAAGAGTACAAAGCCGATAATAAGCGCAGGATTAAAATAGGTGAAGCTCAATATTCCCACCAGCGCCACCGCCCCGAAGCCCGCCAGTATCAACATGGTGAAAAAGTAAACGGCAAATATCGACACCATAGCCGCCCCTATCGCCAAAAGCTGTAACAGAAGTCCCTTGCCCATTGCGGACAAACTGAACGCCTTCTTTTTTGCGGAGGCAATCAACGCGGCGAATATCAGCATAACCAAAGCCCCGCCGAAAATATACGCGGCAAATTGCGGAAAAGCGACGGTAAACATTCCCAAGACGGAAAAGTAAACCATGTTCGTCTTTTCGGACGTAATAACAAAAGAAGCAGTTTCCTCGTCAAGCTCTACCTCTCCGCCAACGTCTATCGTAATGTAAGTTCCGGCAAGCGGTTTGTCAGCAAAATAGTCCTTTACGCTTAAAAGCATATCCGCTTTTTTGGCGGTAAGCTTTGTCACATAATCCTTGCCCAAAGCGCTTATGCTGTCGGCTGCGTTGCCCTCGTTTTTCAAATTGCCGAAGGTGATAAGGTTAAGCGAGGTAATCCCCACGTCCTTAAGCGCATTAAACCCGCTGCTAAAACCACCCATAATATCCGTAATAAACGAAGAAGACAGGCTGCCGCCCATCATGGAGGCGTAATCAGTCACCGCGACATTCCCTACCGCGCCCAAAAGCATACTCGCATGCCCAGTGCCGATCGCATCAAAGTTGGCAGCAAACCTAATTCTGCTGACAAGGTCGGTAGGCAGCAAGGCCTCGCCGTCTTCGGACTGGCTCCACCTAAAACCGGTGAACTGGTGCAAAAACGCGTAAAGCCCGACCGAGTTATCATAACGTCCGTCGGTAAACAAAAACACCAAATCGTTTTCACCGTCATATCCGTTGCCAACAAGCCTCTCTATCTCCGTCATCATTACGGCGAGCATGACCAATTCCGACGCGTCCTCGGACGCGGGTATTTTCTTAGACGGGTCCATGTGCGCCGTGAACAAAATCGCGTCAGCATCCCTATCTCCCTTTTGGGTCTTTGCGCCGGGAATAAGCACTACAATGTTGTCGACCACCCTGCCCGCCGAGATAAGATAATGCTCGGAGGCTAAAGAAGACGACATAGCCGCTACCGTGGCGGAGCGCAGGGGTTCGGGCTGGGCAAAATAAGCGGGCATGATTTTTCTGTCCGCGGTAGAGCTTGTCCCGTAATACACAAGGTTATAGTATTCGCCCGTATTTATCCCGTCCTTATCCCTGATGGGATAATTCCTCCATGACGCCGCAGGCATTCTCGCACTACCAAACCCCGACAAAAAATCGCCTCTAATATAGTCGCGAAGCTTTTCCGTCGTATCCCGGCCTGCGGTCTTGTCGCCAAGGCGCGCCTGGGCAAGTTTACCCGTTATTTCCCAAGCCCTATCCAAAAAAGCGTCATTCGCCCTGCTTGTATTTCCCGCGGCGTACACATGCACAAAGCCGGTCACGACAAACGACAGGACAAGCAGAATTACAAGGGGAAAGTAAATCCATTTTACAGTTTTCATTATTCGTTCTCCGATTGCCGGCCCCGGGAAGAAAGCCCAAAGCGGCGGTAAGCATTTTGCACCCCAAAAAAGCGGCGGAAAAGTCAAAAAAACCTACACCTTTTTAAGGACACTAAACTGCGGCTGGTTTTAGACGTGAATTCGGATATATTTTTGTGGCAGAAGACGGCGTTTTCAGCTTTAAACGCGGTAGCGCTACGTGAAACCTGAAAACCGACGGCTTATGACCCCGGGATCCCCACAAAACAAGTTTTGTGGGGCGGAAAAAGACGCCGAAGAACGTTTAAAATCAGACGACAGTTTAGTATTTCATTAGTATGCTGAATATTTTACCACAGAATAAGTAAAAACTCAAATCTTTTTGATGTAAAGGGGAAAAATATTTAGCAAAGTTTGCCGTAATCGACCAAATTTTTGCCGTATTTCTTAAAAAACTTTCTTTAGCTCCCCAAAACCTGCCAAAAGCGCATGATTTTTCGGGAAAAAACGAAATGTTCCATATGGTACTGCGCCCCCGACGCACCGTGCTATATTAATGTGTATTATTTGATGGCACGTCAATTTTTATGATTTATTACTACGGAAATGAAATATATTGCTTTTTGACGAGCGGATTTTAGACGCCAAAGCCTTAAAAACCGTTCTTTTGCGTACTGGAAGTACGCAAAATGGTTGTTTTTGAGGCTTTGGCGCCCCGGGGTCCCCACAAAACTTGTTTTGTGGGGTGGGAATAGACGCCGCTCAAAAAGTATTCTTTTTCGTTGCCGTAGTAATAAGTTATACGGTGCGCCAACGGGCGTCAGGCACTACAACATATTCCAACCTTGACTCGGCTCTCTACATTCTATACTTACCTAATTCCTGCTACGAAGCAAGACCACGAATGCTTCTTTGCAATGGTCTTATATCTGATCCCTCCCTATACCGCCGCCGCGTCGCTGTAAAGCACCGCCGCGCCCTCCGCCGTCATGACCACCCTTGCCGCCAGCCTTTTCGCGCCTATGTTTTTTAACGCTTCAAAAAAGGCGGGGCATCCCTCCGGCTGGCTGTGCATCGCAAAACCTATTACGCCGCCCGCCATACTTTTAGCCGCGATTTCGCCGAACTGATAGTCCTTTTCTAATACCAGCGGCTCTCCCACCGCGGTCTTTTTAAGCGTTGATACGCATATATACATCTTTGTTTCTCCTTTTGTACTGTTTTTTTATATTTTCTTGTATTATACCACATTAATGTTGACACATGGTCATCAATATTATAAAATATATAGGTAAAATTTTTGTTACGGAGAGCAATTATGCAGTTTTCGGTTATTTTAGGGATGTTACTTACTATTCTAAATTCGCGCAAGGTGACGCGTACACAACTTGCAGAAAAATTCGAGCTTGACAAGCGCACCGTTTCACGCTATATAGAAATCCTCGCCACGGCGGGCGTCCCTATCGAATCAATAAGCGGCAAGTCCGGCGGCCTGCGCATTCCGGACGACTACCGTTTGGACAACTCGTTTTTTTCAAAGGAAGAGCTGTCTCGTCTGTCGGTCTGCCTAAACGCTATGCAATCCTCGTTTGACGACGGTTTAAATTCCCTTCTTTTAGACAAGTTTGCGAACATGGCAAAAAATAAGGAGGACGAAAAGTACCTCCTAAAAACCGACTCTTTAATAATCGACATAGGTACGTGGACCAATCCGCGCCAATACCGGGCAAAAATCGAAATAATCAACAAGGCGATGCACGACGAGCTGACCTTAAAGTTAGAGTACGTCGACCGCAACAACCTTGCAAGCGTACGAAAATTAGACCCCTATACCCTTGTGCTTAAAGAGGGCGCGTGGTATCTTTACGGCTGGTGCCTATTAAGGCGTGATTTTCGGCTTTTAAAGCTTTCGCGCATACGCGGTCTTGACATAACGCCCAACCGCTATACGCGCAGGGCGGGCGACGTGTACGGTAAGTTGAACGAGGATTTTGAGGACAAGGAATTGGTGGACTTAGAGATTGAGTTTTTCTCCACCGCCTATCCTGACATCGAGGAATGGCTGGGCCGGGACGCGATAATCGACCGTGGACAAAAATACCGCGCCGCGGCGACGCTGTACGGCGGCAACGTCCTGATCAACAAGCTTTTATCATTCGGCTCCGCAGTCAAGGTGCTTTCTCCCTCCGCGCTAAAAGAAGAGATCGCCACGGAGTGCCGCCGTATTGCGGATAATTATTTATAGACAATGCTCAATACACAGTTTTCAATTCACAAATACATTGTCACATTTTATAGTGGTTATGGTTTAGAACTGTATTTTTGAAATAAAAGTCTAAAGAGCAGGCGATTCCAAATCGTAATTACTATAATTTAACCTCGACCTTAATTGTGCGTTGTGCACCCCCCATTGTGCATTCAAAAGGGTGCTCAAACAAGCACCCTTTTTTTTCTTCTATAACCCCCAACCTTAACTCTACACTTCACTTTCCACTCTTCGCACCTACGAAAAAAGCCTCTTAAGCTTCACCCGCTTCCTCCTATTCGGAATATACGCATTCTCCCCCACCCTGACGGCGCGGTAAAGGATTCCCTCCCACTCTAAAATCGTATACTCAGGCTTGCCCGCAACATAAGCGCGAAAAACAGGTCTATCTGCATTTGGCTCGACCTTGGCGATGTCGCCCTCTAAAAATTTTTTGTCCGAAGAAGCCTCAAACACCTCAAAACCCTTCAAAACCATGTACGATTTGAACTGCCCCAACCTTTGGTACAATCCACTGCTATCCAGGACAAGGGACAAATCCCCCTCCGGATGATAGGCGGTTATTCTGAAATACTTCAACATTTTCTCCTCCCCCTTTGCTTATTTCCGATACTCGTTCATAAATGTTACTCTCTTACTAATTTTTCAGTAACCTCGATTAGCAGGCGATAGACGTCCGCGTCGCTGAACTTTGACGTCTTAGATATAATCATCGCCGCTATACCGTTGCAAAAAATACCCAGCTTTATATATATGTCTTCGGCGCGGTGGGTGTCCTCTATCCCGTACGCCTGTTGTATCAATTCCACGACGTACGGCTTGTTGTCATCCAAGCTGTGCTCGACGATGGATTTATTTTCTTCCCTGTCGTTGAAAAAAATGAGCTTGAACAAGTGCGGATAGTCGCGGGAAAACCGCACATAATTAAGCCCTATCGCGCTGACATCCGGCACGCCGGGTATTTTACAAAGCAAACAATCGGTATACTTTTTCTTTGCCTTTGCCAAAACAACGTCCTTAAGACTGTCCATGTTCTCAAAAACCCAGTAAATCGGTATCTTGGAGCAATTCAATTTTTTTGCGACCGCGTCCGCCGTGACAAATTCCATGCCGTAGTTCTTCGTTATTTCGAACGCCGCCTCGATAATCATTTCTTTGGGAATCCTTACTTTGGGCATACCCCGCTCCTTTCATTCGCCTCTTGTTTTTCTATTATATACCCTTATGTATATACCGTTTCGTATATATAAACCCAAAAATCACGCCGTTTTTTATGCGGCGTCGTTTTATCTGTGACTTCGTGTGCATTCTATCACATTTTTAACCATTTTGCAAGCGTTTTTTTGCATAAATATTATTATATTCTAAAAATTTACATATAGGTTTGCATGAAAAAATACGAAAATCAAAAGGGCGTCCAAGCGAACGCCCTGTCGCACTGTTTCAAGCGGAACTTTACTTATTTTCATTTATAGCTTTTCGTTATCATAAAGAAGTTTTCTAAGCGGGTGGTTGCTTCTCCGTTCCTCCTCCCGCACTCTTTTTTCCTCGTCCATTATTTTTGTCTCCTTGTTTGAGGTGCCTTTTACCTCTATTTCCCCGAATACAGCATAATCTTCTCAATCACCGCCTTCTCGTCTATCGGCTTCGCCAAATGGTCGTTCATGCCGCTCTCGAGACAACGGTCGATGTCCTCCTTAAAAGCGTTGGCGGTCATGGCGATTATCGGGATACTTTTCGCCTTGGGTATATCCATCGCCCTGATTGCCCGTGTCGCCTGATAGCCGTCCATCTCCGGCATCTGAATATCCATAACGACAAGGTCATACCCGTCCGGATTTTCCCCAAACTTAGCAACGGCAACCGCCCCGCTTTCAGCGGTATCTATTTTAATCTTTGTATTTTTCAACAGCTCGATAAAAATTTCCCTGTTAATCTCCACGTCCTCCGCCAAAAGTATGCTTATGCCCGACAGGTCGGGGACTCCGGTACTCTTTTTCGTTCCTATATTCAAGTTTTTAAGCGTACTACCCACAACATCGTTAATCGCATCCAAAACGGAGGAGGGGAACAGCGGCTTGGTGATAAAACGGGTTAGCTGGTTGTCAAACGCGGATTTCTCAATCCTGTGCCATTCTAAATATGTTGTGATGATGATAACGGCGTTCTTTCCGACGCGGCTGCCTACATTATTTACAAAATCGACGCCGTTCGTCCCAGGCAGGTGATAATCCAAGAATACTATATCGTACGGGCGGCGTATATTCTCCGCCGCATCCAAAAGAGCGACCGTTTGGGCGCCGTCTGCCGCGGTATCCGCCCGTATGCCAAAGCTGTCCGTTATGCTTAATAGATGTTTCCTTACATCGTCGTCGTGCTCGACAACCAAAAGCCGTATATCGCTCGGACGGATACCGTCAAAAATGATCGTGTCCTGATGGACGGCGCGTTCCAGCGTCACCTCAAAACTGAAAGTCGATCCGACGCCGGGCACCGATTCCACCCAAATACGCCCGCCCATTTTTTCTACGATGTTTTTGGAGATGACAAGGCCGAGGCCTGTGCCGCCGTACTTACGAGACACGCTGCCGTCCGCCTGCTCGAAAGCGTTGAAAAGCCGGGAAATCTGCTCTCCGGTCATGCCTATACCGGTGTCGGTCACCGAAAACCGTACCGTATTAGAACTTTCGTACCGCGCCGTCTGCTCTACGCTCAGCGTTATTTTACCGCCTGCGGGCGTAAACTTTACGGCATTTGAGAGAAGGTTTGTAATGACCTGCGAAAGCCTCAAGTCGTCCGCGACGTAGCTTAAATTCAGTTCCTTGCCCAAAAAGACACTGAACTTCTGACCCTTTTTCTCCATGTTATCGATTACAATATTGCAGATTTTCATCAGCATTTTTTCGATATTCATGGGAATTTTTTCCAGTTCGAATTTCCCCGCCTCGATTTTTGACATATCCAAAACATCGTTGATAATCGCCAAAAGGTGGCGGGATGATACGTCTATGGTGGTAAGGCAGTATTTCAGCTTGGATACGTCGTCCGTCTTTTCGGCTATCCTCGCCATGCCTATTATCGCGTTCATGGGGGTGCGCATTTCGTGGCTCATATTGGCAAGGAAGTTTGATTTCGCCTGGCTTGCCGCCTTTGCCTGAGCCTGTTCACCCGCTAATTGCTCTATGCTCGTTATGTCCTGAATAATCTCGATAAAGCCTGTAATTTTGCCGTGCAGGTCTTTAAGCGTTGCGACATCGACTTGATACAACACGCCGTTATGCGTAAACCGCGTTTGCCTTTCACCGCGTTTAGAGCAGACTACGGCGCAGTTTTCGGTGTTGCAGACGGCGGTGTTCCATGTACTGCAAGCGAGCCCCATTACCTCGTCCCGCTTTTTACCCAATATTTTTTCCAGCGCAGCATTGACGAAAGTCCATTTCATGTCCATGTTCTGAACAGAGACTAAGAATGGGATAGAATCCAAAATCGAGCCGTACCAATGCACCATCGCCCGAAATTTTTCGGACTCGTCGTTAATCTCGTCCATCATCGACTGACGTTCCTTTAAGATACCGTCTAATTTTGCGGTCAGCGTGTTAAACCAATACGCCAAATCTCCTATTTCGTCTTTTTGTTGGTCGGGGACTTGTTCGCTTAAATCCGCACGGTCCTCGGCGATGTCCCGAATCTTTGACTTAACCATAGCCAGAGGCACTGAAATCAGCCTGTGCGAACGCAACAGCAGTACGGTGATAGGGGCGAGCGTCATGCACAGTAACATAATAAACAAAATAAATCTGCCTGTGTCCGCAAGACCCGATACAGCGGAGGTATCCATAGCGCAGATAAGTACGCCTGTTTGTTCCTGCTTATAGTCAAAAAGGGGATGAACCGCCAACGTCATGTTATCGCGGCTATAATTTTCAAAATAGATACCGTCGGCGGTTTTTCCGATACTCAATAAGGCGGAGGTTATTAACTTGTTTTCAAACAAATCAACCTTTGTTTGTTCAGTTTCGCGCCTTTTTTCTTTATCTCTTTTTACCTCGTCGTTGTCTGTTTCAGCCTCGGCGATTACCGCCGCGTCGACGCTCTTTGTACGGATAACCCGTATAAAGTCGTCGTCAAACGGCGGGTATAATTCCGGATTGGCGAGGTCTGCGGAAAAGAATGTCAAATCTCTATTGGCATAAATAGCGACAAAGACCTTTGCTTCATCGATAGCCGAGGTAATAATCGGGGGAAACTGTTGCAATACCTCTACGGTGCCCATAAATATATCGTCACCGGTACCGAATACCCCGTCTTCGCCCGGGTCAAAGATAGGGACAACCCCGCGTATCGCGAATCCCCCGCTACCGGGCTCTAAACCTAAAGCGAGTTTTGTACCCTTATTCTCGATAACGTGCATAACGGTGAACCGATACGAGCGAAGGTCGTCGGACCAATCGTGGTTTCTTCCGTCATTGTTGGACGCAACGCGCCACATACGAGCCAGGCTAAGCCCGTTGGGCAGGTGAAAATGTAATTCTAAATTAGTGCCGCCGGATAACGCTCTGTAACTGCTCAGCATCGGACCGAGTTCACTATGCAAATGCGCGCGCGCATCCTTGAACTCCTGTGCTTCGACTATTTCCTGAAGCTCCTCTCCGTCAATACCTTCGTCTATCTTATAGCCGTAAGGATTATGAAGCGCCATTTTATACGCCTCTATTACCGCGGGTTGACGGACAAACAGCGAGGATTCCCTCACCGATTTCTGCGCACTTATATTGATTTGATCAAGGATAAAATTCACGCGGTTTTCTAAAACGTCGCGGACGTGCTCTTCGCGCATATTGTTAAACGATGAATTGATTGCAAGAAAGCTGCCGATGCCAAAGATTATTACGATAATTATTTGCGGTATGGCTAACTTTAAGACAAGTTTCATCTAAGTTTATCCTCTTTTTATCCATTTGTATAGTGGTTTATTATACCATATCCGTGTGGAGAAATAAAGCGTTTGACTGACTTTTTCTGAAATTTTGTTTATATCAGCAGGTCTAAATAATTCAGCCCGCATTCTACTTGCTCTTAAATTCGTACACCCGCTTTGCAAGCCACACCCGCTTTATGTATTCTTCCGTCTCCTTAAACCTCACCTCGCCCGCCCAACGCGAAAGGTTGCGCTCCCCCGCGTTATAGGCGGTTATCGCGTCGTTTTCCCCGTATTTTCTTATCAGATAACTCAAGTAATATGTACCCAATTTTATGTTATAGTCCGCCTCGTACAGCCTTTGTCGGTTGTACTCTTCCCCCACCTTTTCCGCGCACCACTCGGCGGTAGATGGCAAAAGCTGCATCAGCCCGACGGCCCCCGCCCTGCTGACCGCGTTTTTATCAAATTTACTTTCCGTCCAAATCACGGCGTAAACAAGGCGGCTGTCCACATTGTACTGTTTTGAATACGCCTCGACCGACCCTGTATATTTAAACGGAAACAAAATATTAAGGAACAAAACGGCGGCAACAAGCAAAACAACCGCGCCCGCCGCCACGCCTTTTAGCAACCACCCCGCCACCGGACCACCCCGCCACCGGACCACCCCGCCTCCTGTCAGAGAAGCATTCGTGAGGCACCCCTCCGATGGAGGGGAATTAAAGCATTCGTGGGCACCCCTCCGATGGAGGGGAATTTTAGCTGTCCCCATCGCCTCGCTTTGTTCGACCTTTGCCGCATAACCCGTCTCGTATTTCTTTGTACGGCGGGACGCTTCCGAGGGCGATTCTTTTTTCGATTTTTCGGTAAAATTCATTGACGTTATCCCTTAATTGCTCCCCGTCTCCGTTATTTTCTATACAAAAGTCGCATTTCTCCCTTAAAAACTCGTCAGTGTACTGCGTTTTGATTATTGCGGCGGCTAACTGCTCCGTCATGCCGTCGCGCCTAAGCACCCTCTCTATCCTGATTTTTTCGTTCGCCAAAATACCCAAGGTAACGTCGCAAACGCCGTAGAATCCGCTTTCAAACAGCAACGGAACCTGCACGACGACCCAATCCCTCCCTTTTACTTCCTCCGCCACCGCCGCTAAAATATACGGATGAGTAATAAAATTAAGTAATTTCCTGCTGTTTTCGTCGGAAAAAACCAAGTTTTTAAGTAGGGAACGCTGCAAAACTCCATCAACCACGCAGCTCGGAAATGCTTCTATCAGCTTTTGATAGCACCCCATACCCTCAACCATAACGCGGCGCGACACCTCGTCGGTATCTATAATATATGCGCCTTTGCCTTTTAGTATTTGCGCCACGGTGCTTTTGCCCGCGCCTATCCCGCCGGTCAGGCCAACCAAAAACGTATGGCAGTAATTATCAAAATTTACATATACTTTTATTTTCTGTTTTTTCATGTATATAAACCTACAAATTATTATTTTTTCTTATTTGGTTTTACGGCAAATCTACTTTTATGCCTTAACCAGATGTTTTTCCCAGCCTTTATGCGTTGCGGGGGTCTGGAGGGCACTGCGTTAAGCAAACAGTCCAGTGGACTGTTTGTAGCAAGTGCCACCGCAAGTGTCCCCAGCGCCTATTTACCACCCCAAAAAACATAAATGTTTTTTGGGGACCCCGGTTTGTACTTTTTCGGCGCACGAAAAAGTACAAACAATGAGGTAAGAATACGCTTACTTTATGTCATTTACAGTCAATCCATCTTTTTCCGATACCGGCTTCCACGCGCAAAGGCACGCCCAACTCCACCACGTTCTCCATCTCGTGTACCAATAATTCACGTACGGCGTCCGCGTCCTTTTCCTCCGCCTCGGCTATCAGCTCGTCGTGAACCTGCAAAATCAGCTTCGCGGTCGTCCCCGCCAAAGTCTTGTGGACGTTAATCATAGCCGCCTTGATTATATCCGCCGCGCTGCCCTGCAAGGGGGTGTTCATAGCGGCGCGCTCGCCAAATTTCCGCACGTTCATATTGGGCGACTTTAATTCGGGAATCCGCCGCACCCGCCCCAAAAACGTTTTCACATAACCGTCCCTGTACGCCTTTTCCACGCACCCGTCCAAATATTCTTTAACCCCCGAGAACCGCTCGAAATAGCGTTTTATCAGTCCCCCAGCTTTAGCAACCGAAATCTTTAAAGTTTGCGACAGCCCGAAGTCGCTCATGCCGTACACAATCCCAAAATTGACAGCTTTTGCAGACTGCCGCATCTCCTTGGTAACCTTATCGAGCGGCACGCCGTACACCGCCGCCGCCGTTTGCTTGTGTATGTCCTCCCCATTCAAAAAAGCTTGTATCATAGCGGAATCGCCCGAAAAAGCCGCCAAAAGCCGAAGTTCAATCTGCGAATAGTCCGCCGAAATTAGCACACTGCCCTCTCTTGCCGTGAAAAGCGCGCGTAATTTGCGCCCTTCCTCCTCTCTTGCGGGAATGTTTTGCAGGTTGGGCTCCACACTGCTCAATCGCCCCGTCACGGTCAATGCCTGCTTAAACTCTGTACGCACTACCCCCTCGCCGTCCGCTAAGCGTTTATACCCCTCGATATAGGTGCTAATCAGCTTACTTATTTTGCGATATTGCAGTATTTTTGCGACAATCGGATAGTCTTCCTTTAACGGATCCAAAATCTCAAATGCTGTGGAGGTCGCCTTGCCCTTCTTTGGGTACGGAATTTGCAAATCGCTGAAAAGCACCTCTAAAAGCTGTTTAGGCGAATTAACGTTAAAGTTTTTGCCGCTTAAGGTGAAAATCTCAGCGGTCAAGGCTTCGGCTTCGACAGCGTAAACACGGCCTAAACGCTCGTTTTCCGCCATATCAAGCTTAAAACCGGTGTTTTCCATATCGAAAAGCACGTCGCAAAGCGGCAGTTCCAATTTGTAATACAAATCGTCCAAACCGGTTCCCTTTAATTTTTGTTTTTGTTCGGTCGCAACCGTCCAAAGGGCGTGCGCCGCGTCCTCCTCCTTGTACCCAAACTCACCGCAAAACTCGCTTAAACTCTCGAATTTAACGTTGACGTTCAACAAATATTGCGCCAATTTTACGTCAAAAAAGCCGTTTAAGCCTACCCCCCACTCCCGTAACGTGTGTTTCAGTTGCTTGGCGTCCAATACCGCTTTGAAGATATTTTCATTTTCAAATCGCGGCTTTAACACCCCTATAATCTGTCCCAAGGACGGTCCGAAAAGGTCGGTTCCCAATCGGATTTCGTACTGCACCCCCTCTTTCGCCAACAAAACCGCGTCTTTATTAACACAAAACGCAAACCCGCCTTTTGCCAAATCGGGCAGTATCCTCAAATCAATAACAATCTCCCGCCTTATTTCCGCCGCCGAAACGACCCGCTTTTCCTTGCCAAAAAGCTCCCCCCGTGCCGCTAAACTGCGGAAATTCAGTTTTTCAAATTTTTCGCGTACCCCGTCGTTAAACGGGAATCTTAATTCGCAATCGCTCAAATGCGCGTCAAGCGGCACATTGCAGTCTATTTTGGCTAATTCCCGCGATAAATACGCGCTGTCCCGTCCCTCTTTCAGCTTCTCGCCCAGTTTCCCCGCAATTTCGTCAATATTTTGGTACACTACGTCCAAAGTGCCATACTTGCACACCAGTGCGGACGCTGTCTTATCCCCCACCCCCGCGACGCCCGGAATATTGTCGCTGGTGTCGCCGCACAGCGCCTTATAATCGACGATTGCGGCGGGAGCAAAGCAAAACTCCTCTATAAATTTGTTTTCATCGTATAATTCGACGTAAGAAATGCCTTTTTTGGTGAATGCCACACGCGTGTTTTTGCCGATAAGCTGAAACGCGTCGCGGTCACCCGTAATTATGACGGAGGGCGCGGGCAGACGGCAAAGCGTACCAAGAATGTCGTCTGCCTCGTATCCCTCTTTCTCGAAAATTTTGACGCCCATCTCGCGAAGCAGACGTTTTAGGATAGGTAGTTGCACCGCTAATTCGTCCGGCATCCCCTTCCGCGTCGCCTTGTACGCGTCGTATCGCTTGTGGCGAAAAGTGGGCGCGGGCAAATCGAAGGCAACGGCAACGTGCGTGGGGGCATAATCCGCGATTGCCTTAATCAGCATGGTACAAAACCCGTACACCGCTTGCGTGGGGTTGCCGTCCTTATCGCTTAGGGGCGGGAGCGCGTAAAAAGCGCGGTTGATAAGACTGTTGCCGTCTATCAAAATCAAAAATTCTTTCATTTTTTTATTATACACCAAATAATTTTTTTTCGCAAGTTTTTACAGAAAATATTTGGTTTTTATTCGACAGGGCAGACGACCGGTGGTCGCCCCTACGGTCTGTTAAAATCAGATTTTCGCGGTTTTAATGTATCCGTAGGGACGGGCCTACGAAGCAAGACCACGAATGCTTCTTGGCACGGTCTTATTGCCCGTCCGCCGACCTAATTGAATAATTACCAAATATTTTTCGCCGAATTTTTAGTAAACCCCTGTGCTTTGCCTTTACAAAAGCCGTGCGTTTGCAGTATAATATTGTCGATATCACAACTCAATAAGGACAGTTCGAAACTCCACCCTGTCATAATAAACAAAACTATGGAAAAAAACAGGGCGGATTCTACCCTGTTTTTGTTTTTGTTGTTTTTTCGTCCCGACCTATGTCCCACACACTGCGGCGGGATTGACACGTCGCTGCTCGCCTCTCTGAGGTCTGCTGTCGCAGACCTTGCAAATCGCAAGCGATTTGTCGGCTCGCTACGCTCCTCGCAATGACGGCCCCCGCCCTACGACAACCTAACCCCAACCTTAACTCCACACTTCAAACTCCACACTCCACTCTCACAAAGGACTGCCATGAAAAACCTCACAACAAGGAAACTGTTGCGCGCCGCCGTTATCGCCGCTCTTTACGCCGCCCTGACGCTGGCTTTCGCGCCTATAAGCTACGGGCCCTTTCAATTCCGCATAAGCGAAGCTCTCGCTATCCTACCCCTGTTTTGCCCCGAAGCCGTAATCGGTCTTACGATAGGCTGCTTTATTGCGAATACTTTAAGCGCCTACCCATGGGACGTCGTTTTCGGCACGCTCGCCACTCTTTGCGCCGCCACGTTAACCTGTCTTATCGGCAAAGGCATGAAAAAGGATTGGCGCGTAGCGGTCGGCATTATCCCCCCTATAACCGTCAACGCTTTTGTCGTACCCTTCCTCTTTTTGGCGGCAATCGAGCTAAAAGAATTGTATTTAATAAGCGTTTTGCAGGTGGGCGGAGGTCAGGCGGCGGTTTTGGTCGCCCTCGGCATCCCCCTTTATTTCGCGCTTAAAAGGGTATCGGACAAGATCTTTAGCTAGTGTGTGACTTGTGTATTGGTCATACCCTATCTCTTTCATACGGTCAATCGCAACAAGTTGCGGGGAATAGACACAAATGGATAACATCACATTGCAGATTGATAACGGGGTTAGTTCGGCACGGATAGTTTTATCGTTGCCACCAAAATAGATAGCGGATATGAATGGTTACGGATATGCTTTTAGGAATTTTTTCTTTTTTATCATTCATAAAAGTATATTTAGAAAAGTAAAATATGGCGGCGGGTAGAGATTATAATCTTCTGACTCGCCGCTATTTTTTTACCCTTTTTATGAGCAAAACATCAATCAATACTTTTTTATTTTAAATCCTTTAATAAAATCAAAAATCCGAACCAGCCGTCGCCATAAATTATGCGGTTTAGGCGGTTCGGATTATTTGACTTTGGTGGAGGTAGTCGGGTTCGAACCGGCGACCTCTTGAATGCCATATCTCCCCGAAACCGAAAATAACGTTTTTAACGTCCGTATCTTTGCATAAAATTCATGTTTTTCGCGGCATTTATAGCGTTTTCAACGTGTTCCTGTAAGTTTCACGTTGTTTCTATAATCCGCTATGTGCACAACTTTTCCGTTTTGCTATAAGTTTTCTTAGAAAAAATTTATAAAATTTATACACAAAATCAGAACTTTTTTCGATATTCGGCGTTTACCAAAGTCAATTTCCTCACTGCGCAAGCAAATTGTAGCATAATTTTGATTTTTTGTCAAGAAATAGCGTCGCCAAAGATAAAGTATCTCCACGATTTTCAATTTGAAAGTGCCTGATATGGGTGCTTTTTTTGCTTTTTCCCGAAAAAATAGCGAATTTCAGCGAAAAAGCGAAGGAAATTGATTGGATTTTGAGAGATAATGTCGTATAATATAGACGCGACACATTACAAATAGGAAAGTCTGTCCGAAAATATAGCCAATCGGCTATACTCCCGGACAGGTTTTCCTGTAATGTGTCGCAAGCATTTTTGGGGTAGGCTGTGCGGAATGCCGCCTCTTAAATGCAGGCGGCATTTTTCTTTTTGTCGCCGCAAAAAAAACAAAAGCGAGGGAAAACAAAATGAAAAAACTATGGACAAAATTACTCTCGATACTGCTTGTCGGAGTAATGGTGTTTGGGTTTGCTGCTTGCGGTATTGACGGCAAAGACGGACGGGACGGCACAAACGGTGCGGACGGCAAATCCGCATATCAAATTTGGCTTGACAACGGTCACAGCGGCACACAAAGCGATTTTCTGAATTGGCTTAGGGGTCAAGACGGAACTAATGGCACTAACGGTACAAATGGCTTGGACGGCACCAAAGGCGACCAAGGCGAAAAAGGTGATACAGGCGCAAAGGGCGAGCAAGGTGCAAAAGGCGAGCAAGGCGAAAAAGGCGAAAAAGGTGATACGGGCATAAAGGGCGACCAAGGCGCAAAGGGTGACACGGGTGCCAAAGGCGAGGACGGCAAGGACGGGGAAAGCCTGTTTGACATATTTATTCGGCATAATCCCGATTATTTAGGCAACGAGGCGCAATGGATAAACGACTATATTGCGGGGCGGCTTGTAAGGTTCACAATCACATTCAAAGCCGCGGGCAGTCCCGACATAGTGAAAAGCGTCTTTTACGGCTATTCATTAACAGACATTCCCGAAGTCCCCGAACAAGTCAATAATACGGGAACTTGGAATCGTACCGATTTTACCAATATCACCGAAAATATTGTCGTAACTGCGATTTATGTCACAAAAGGCTTGTCGTTTCAGCTTATTAACGACAATACGGAATATGTTGTCACGACAGTCAATCTTGAAAACAATGTAACAGTTTTATCAATCCCGTCCGAGCATTTGGGAAAACCCGTGACGGCTATCGGTTATCAGGCGTTTATGGGGAACACGGGCTTGAAGTCCGTGGTTGTACCCGATTCCGTAAGGCTGATAGAAAGCCGCGCTTTTTTCGGCTGTAACAATCTTGAAAGTATAACTCTACCTTTTGTCGGGGAACGTCCGAGCGGCACGGTCAACAGAGCGTTTAACTACATATTTGGCGGTAGTAATAGCAATGTCCCGTCACCGCTAACGGTCATAATTACAGGCGGCGATAATATTCCAAGTTCTGCATTCAGTTCTTTATCTCAATTAAGAAGCATAACAATCTCCGATAGCGTGACGAGTATCAATGGTGGGGCGTTCTATAATTGCACAAGCCTAACCAGTATCACAATCCCCGACGGCGTGACCAGTATCGGCAGTTATGCGTTCAGCGGTTGCACAAGCCTAACCAGTATCACAATCCCCGACAGCGTGACGAATATCGGCGGTTCCGCGTTTTCAAGTTGTAATAACATAAGGAGCATAACAATGGGAAGCGGTCTGTCCACCACTGACAATATTCCTATATCAAATCAAAATCTAACCGAAATCAATGTCAGCCCACAAAATCAAAATTTCAGTTCAATCGGCGGGGTTTTGTTAAATAAAAATGCGTCCGCACTGATACGTTTTCCTCGCAACCATACCAACATTGATTATACAATCCCAAACAGCGTCGTTAGCATAGAAGCTGGCGCATTTCAAGACTGCACAAGTCTAACAGGCGTAACGATACATGACAGTGTAACGAGTATCAGCAGTAGTGCGTTCAATGGGTGCATCAATCTTAAATTTGAAACGTTTGGCGGCAGTTTAAGGTATTTGAATAATGCTTTAATAGGAGTAACAAACACATTTATTACAAGCGCAACGCTAAAATTGACAACTACGGTTATTGCCGACGAAGCTTTTAGCGGGTTAGCTAATTTAGCAAGTATCACAATCCCCGACAACGTGACCAGTATCGGCTATTATGCGTTCTCAAATTGCACAAGCCTAACCACTATCACAATCCCTGACGGCGTGACGAGTATCGGCAATTATGCGTTCAGCGGTTGCACAAGCCTAACCACTATCACAATCCCTGACAGCGTGACCAGTATCGGCGATGTTGCGTTCTACGGTTGCACAAGCCTAACCAGTATCACAATCCCCGACGGCGTGACCAGTATCGGCAGTTATGCGTTCTACGGTTGCACAAGCCTAACCAGTATCACAATCCCCGACGGCGTGACCAGTATCGGCGATGTTGCGTTCAGCGGTTGCACAAGCCTAACCAGTATCACAATCCCTGACAGCGTGACCAGTATCAGCAATTCTGCGTTCAGCGGTTGCAGGGGTTTGACAAGCATTACAATCCCTGACAGCGTGACCAGTATCGGCTATTATGCGTTCAGCGGTTGCAGGGGTTTGACAAGCATTACAATCCCCGACAACGTGACCAGTATCGGCTATTATGCGTTCTCAAATTGCACAAGCCTAACCACTATCACAATCCCTGACAGCGTGACCAGTATCAGCAATTCTGCGTTCAGTGACTGGACTGACGAGCAAACAATAATCGTGCCTTTTGCCGACCAAGCGGCGGCGGACGTGGCGTGGGGCGCGGGTTGGCGTGGCGGTTGCAATGCGATAATTGCTTATCAGCCCTAAAATATTATTTTATTATGGTTGTTTCGCCAAATTTAACAGGGCGTATCAATAAAAATTTACAAAAAAAGGAGACTAACTATTATGACTATTTTAGAGAAAAAGACATTTTCAGGCGAAAATAAGGTTTTTATTAGCCACGCTCACGCTGACAACGAATTTGCTATACCGTTTGCAGAAATGCTCAACAAGCTGGGTGTAAATGCTGTTTTTTGTTCATCAATAGAGGGACAAGGTGTAAAAAACGGAGATAAGATTGAGGAAAGCGTAAGAAATGAGATAGTCCAAGACAAAGCATTGCTTTACATATTATCAAGTAATTTTATGATAAGCAATTATTGTTTGGAAGAACTTGGTGCGGGTTGGATTTTACATGACAGTCGAGTACAAGGGAAACGCCTTTTTCTATTAGGATTACCTGATGTAAATATCAACAGCATTATCGGCTTTATAAATGGTGGGGATAAATTTGCCAATACAAACTCGGACAGCTTACTTGCCCTCATTGATGAAATGGAAGCCGAGTTAGGTATAAGTAAAAAAGAAAAGGCAGAAAAAATAGAGATTATTGACGCTTTTTTACAAGCTGTGAAGCCTTTTTTGTGTGAAGCAAAAAAGAATGTTGATAATGGTTTCAAACCTTTAATTGGCAAATTTGTCGAGTTGAATGATATAGACTGGGAAAAACCAAAGCAATAAACAGTCAAATTTTCTATAAATTAAGGCTTTTCAAAATCGGGTAGCTGTGTCCCCGACCGATACGGCTATTTTGGCGTGTATCCCAAACTAAACAATAAGTTGGGGCGGAGCTTACCGCAAAGCCTCGAAAAGGGCGGATCAATATAACCAATAACAGGAGCAAAAGCGATAGAGAAAAGGCGGCGAGAAAGCTGTTAGACGCTGATATAATCAAATTTTGTGATTATTTCAAGTGTAAAGAGCCCATTATTATGGGCGACCACAGTATCAGCGTCAAGGGCGAGTCCTTTGGCAGATGTCCCGCGCCACAGCAGATAATATTCGGTATGTTTGCGCTGTTGACAGGGAGTGGATTTGACGAAGTTCACATGGGTGTGGTGTTAGGCGATTCCATGTATGGCTCGACTTTCAATGAAAAATTGGTTGAGGTTTGTAGAAATGCTTTTATTCCGAGATTTCCCAAAATATTTTACCCTATCCAGGAAGTCTGCAAGGAGGCGATTTATCTGACTTTGCAAGGGTATGACGAGCTAATCGGCACAAATTTTATCAAAAATCTTACCTGTTGCGAGAGCGTAAAAACCCCTTGTGACAAAATTAAAGAATGCCAACCTTGCAAAACCCAATTAGAGGTTTTCAAGAGATTAAAATGGGTATGCGACCCACCACCAAAAAAGGCATCTAAGAAATCGGCTGAAAAGCCCCGTGACGCAAATAATTTATAATGTATTATAAAGGAAATGTGTGAAAAATGAATGTTTCAATGAAGAAAATGGACGAAATTTTCCAAGAAGCCCAACGAGAGGCGCACCTTGATTACGCCCGTATTGACGGGATATGCTGCCCAAGCTGTACTGACGCCGAACTTATTGCTTTGTACGGCGAGGACTCAAAGGGCATTTGGATAAAATGGTTTTCTTACGGGGCGAATAAAAGTCGTTGGAGTGAACAAGACGAATTTTATATCGCTCACGACCTTACCGACGAGCAAAGGGGCAAGGTGATTGAAGTCCTAAGCCGTTGTTTTCAAGTAGATTTTAACGGCGACAAAAGCAAATGTATCAAAATCGCCGCGCCGCGAGCATACGTCAAAAAAGAATAAAAAGGAGGCTCTTATGCACATCAAAGAGCCGCGCAAAAATAAAAACGGGAGCGTGTCCTATCAGTTTTATTGTATGGGACGCGACCCTAAAACGCGCAAAAATAAGCTATATCAAAAAACGTATCAGCTCCCCGCAGACTGCATAGGGAAAAAGGCTGTTGACAAATTCCTGTTAGACCGTCAAAAGGAGTTCCAAGACGAAGTGGAAAAACTGTCGCTTGGATTGGTCGTCAAGCGGGAAAAAATCAAATTTAGTGATTTCGCCGCCGAAGTCGTCGAAGGAATTTTAAAGCAAAACCCCGAAGCCTATCTATACTACAACGCGAGCAAAAACAATCTGAAAACCGTCAATGACAAATTGGGGCATTACTATCTGCATGAGATAAATCAATTTATTATTCAAGATTTTTGCGCCTATATCAACCAACGGACTTATACCAAAACGGTCTTAACCGTCAAGAAAAGTCTGCGCCCGATTCTTAAAGAGCGCAAATTGACCTATGAAAAGGCGGCTGAGGGGAGCGGCATAGCGTATATAACGGTTCAAACCGTCTTAAAAGTCGGCAATAATGTAAGCTCCGACACGGCGACAAAATTTTGCTCATTTTTAGAAGTGCCGATAAGCAAGTATTTTAGCGTGGAAACAGAGGAATCACCCTATTCCCGCAGTGCAAATACTGGCTTAAAGGCTCTTGTGAGCAAAATTTTATCCAAAGCCGTCAAACGCGGGTATATCGAGCGTAATTATGCTTTGAGCGAGTTTACCGACCCCGTGACGGGGACGGAGGGCGAGAGGGCAATCTTTGAAACCGCAGACGAATTGCAAAAATTCATGCAATGCGTTAATGCCGAAAAGGATATTCGCAAAAAGGCGGCGTTTTCCATTCTGCTGTATATGGGGCTTCGTATAGGCGAGGTTTTGGGGCTTGAATGGTCGGATTTTAATTTTGACACGGACGAGATTGCTATTAGGCGGCAAAGCGGGTATGCGGGTAAGGAGTTCGGGGTTATCACAAAAGCCCCCAAGACAAAATGCTCACAGGCAGTTTTGACCGCTCCGCAGGGCTTAATGGCGTTAATGCAAGAATATAGGGCTTGGTGGACGAAGCAAAAAATCCTTCACGGGGATTTGTGGGAAAACACGGATAGACTTTTTTGCCAAGATAGCGGCAAGAATATGGCAAGTTCGACGGTAAGAGAATGGTTGATTGCTTTTGAGCAAAAAAACGGGCTAAAACACGTTACGCCCCACGGCTTACGTCACACCAACATCACCCTGCAAATTGACAACGGAGTGGATGTTAAGACGGTTTCGGCGCGGGCAAGGCACGCGAAAGTCCAAACCACGCTTGACGTATATATGCACCGCACGGCACGCGCCGACAAACAGGCGGCAAATATCATTGACAAGGTGTTGACGCTCCAAAACGCCTGACAACAAAAAAGCACCCGTAAAAAGGTGCTTTTTCGCTTTTTGGTGGAGGTAGTCGGGTTCGAACCGGCGACCTCTTGAATGCCATTCAAGCGCTCTACCAACTGAGCTATACCCCCAAAAAAATAGGGTTTTTCAGAAAAATTTTATAAAGTTTTTATAACGATTTTTGTGAACGCCTCAAAATCAGTGAAAAACGGCTTAAAATAGGGCTTTTTTAGGTAAATATACGGCATTTTAGGCAGTATGCTTTATATGACCTCTTATATGCCATTCAGGCGCTCTACCAACTGAGCTATATCCCCAAAAAAATAGATTTTTTTCAGACTTTTTTTATAACGATTTTTGTGAACGCCGCAAAGATACCGAAAAAAGGCTTAAAACACGGGCTTTCTAGGTAGATTAACGGTATTTTCGACAATATTACTTAGTATGACCTCTTATATGCCATCAAGCACTCTGCCAACTGAGCCATATCCCAAAAAAGACCACCATTCGAATCATACCAATTTACAAAACAGTCTGTCGTTATTATATTCAAAAAAAGAACAAAAGTCAAGGAATTTAAGCTTGGTTTGCCATAATTCTTTGACTTTTGTCCGCTATTATTCGATTCAACGACCGGTATCTGCCGTAGTGGCAGAGTCCCGAGCCCACACCTTCCTTGACGCGATATTCGCAACAAGCCGCGGTTATGTGCCTTTTGCGGCGGAATCACCATGCTGCCGCCAAATTTCCGGTTTGTTCCGCCGCTCACTCCCCGTTCTTACGATTGCGGTATATCGCGTAATGCCGGCCTCCTCCTTTCCGATAAAGGCTTGCGGCCTTACAGACATTGGCTCGGCGGGCATTTTTTCTTCACATTCTTCCGTGAAAGGCCAACAAATACCGGATGGCGCACAAAAAAGAGCGGCGTTTTAACTTTTTCTTTTTATAGCTAAACAGTTTACAAATGAGATATAATTACGAGTGGATTTTTAGGCAAAACAAAGATTTTTTGAGCCTTTAAGCGTACTGTAGGTACGCTTAAAGGCGAAAAAAACTTTAGTTTGACAAAAAGACGCCGTAAGTACCCTCATTTGTAAACTGTTTAGCTATACTTGCCTTGCCAAGCAATATATACAGGTTTAATTTCACCCCGACGTTTGACACCGAGCCTGCGTGCGTTTGACACAAAAACGCCTTTTGGGCGAAAGCAAAAACCACCGGCATTGTTTCGTCGGTGGTTTTTTTGTAAGGTGTGCTGATATTGTTGCAAAGCCGGTACGCCAAACCGTGAACGCCGGATCTTGCTCTTAATAATTAGTGACGGGTTGATTCCAGTTTATCGTGGCACCCGGTTCGCACCATCCCTCGGCCCAGCCGCCGGGTATGTCGTACGGTGTACGCCCCTGAACGTTGACTATCGTCGTGTTGTTGCCGTTACTGAAAGCATTGACACCAATCTTTGTCACGCTTAAGGGGATGTTAATGGTGATGCCGTAACGGAAAGCGCCGGACTCTATCGTCGTTACGCCGTTGTGCAGTCTCACGGTTTTGGTCGGCGCGGCGGTGCCCATACTAAAGGCATAGGTGCCGATGGTTGTCACCATTTCGGGAACCGTATAGATTGCCATATTTTTGCCAAACGGATAAAGCGCGAGCGTGTTGCCTGCTTTATTGAAAAGTACGCCGTCTATCGCCGTAAAGTTAAGGTTGTTTTCGCTTACGACAAACTGCCTAAGGTTGTTACATTGGCCGAAAGCCTCCATGTCAAAGCCCTCAATCTCATCGGGCAGGGTAATCGAGTTAAAATTCGCGTTAGTGCAACCCTGGAAAGCAAATTGCCCGATACGCGTCAGCGAAGAGTTTTGCCCAAAGTTTACGCTTGTAAGGCTTGTGCAGCCGCTGAACGCCCTGATACCAAGGGTCCTCATACGGCTGTTGTTGGCAAAGGTTATCGTGACAACCGTGGAGGCGGCAAAAGCGCTTTCGGAAAGATTGACCAGGCTGGCGGGGAGATTAAGCGTAGTCCCTCTGAAAGTACCGTTAAACGCATTAGAGCCGATACTGACTACGCGCTCGGTGACATTTAAAGTGGTCCCCAAAGTATTCCAGCCGCCCGCAAAGGCGTTGTTTCCGATGGTCAGCGGCACATTTCCGCTCCCAAAGTCTATCGAACTGACGCCAGTACCGTTATTGAAGGCAAAGTCGCCGATGCTTGTTACGCTTGCGGGGATTGTTACGGCTCTGTAATTGGAGCAGCCGAAGAACGCCCTTTCATCGATGGTTTGCAGCTGGCTTGTGCCGGTATAATTTACCGTAGCAAGGGCGGTACAGCCGTTAAAAGCATATGCGCCTATGCTTGTTACGCCGGCGTGAATGTTGACGGTAGTAATGTTTGTGCGTCCGGCAAAAGCGTAAGCGGGAATGCTTGTCACGCTGCCGGGAATGGTAATCGTGGGCGTGCTGGAGATGACACATGCGATGCTGCCGGTCGTTATATACATCAAGAAGCTGCCGTCCTTTTCAAAAACACTATGCGGCTCGTTCATTAAAACGGTGGCGATTGCCAAACACCCGCCAAAGGCGCCCGGGCCGATGACTTTCAGCCCGTCGGGAATGCTTATGGTTGCAAGCGAGTTGCAGCCGTAAAAGGCGCCTTCACCGATGCCCGTCAGCTTGCTTGTCGCTAAGGCCGCCGTAAAGGCCGTAACCGAGCTGTTTTGGAAAGCGTAAGCGCCGATAGTCACCACATTGTCGGATAGCGTAATCGAGGTGACTTTCGGACGGTAACTGGCGTTAAGGCCGGCAAAGGCGTAATCGCCTATTGCCGTCACGGCAGTCGGTGTCGTAAACGCCCCGGTTTTGCCCAAAGGATAAAACAAAAGCGTAGTTCCGGCCTTATCGTAAAGCGCGTCGTTCAAAGCCGTATAGGGACTGGCAGGGTCGGTAATGGTATACTGCGTGGTTGCGTTGCCGAAGAAGGAGTATATATCCTGCGGCAATATAGAAGCGGGCAGGTTCTCTATCGCCTTGGGTCCCGCGCCATAATAATGGAAAGGAGCATAATCGTATACGCCGTTTGCATTCTTGGCTCCCAACTCGACGCTTGTTAATTGGCTTCCCGGCGCAAAGGTTAAGGTTGTAAAGAGTGCTGCTGGTGGTGGTGATGTGAGGGGTTCCAATGCTCTGTAGCCAATGGTTGTTACGCTAGCCGGTATTGTTACGCTATCGAACCTGTGCCCACGGAAGACTTGATCGCCTATGGCCGTTATCCCTTCCGGAAGTTCGACAGAAGAAAAATAAGAACTGCTGATTATGCCCTGACCCATGCTTGTCACGCTGGCGGGGATCCCCAATTTACCGGTAAACGCGAAGCTGGAAAAAGCCGTGTCGCCGATGCTTTTCACGTTGGTGGGCAAAATCAAATCCGTACCGACAAGCTTAGAACTGCCACCGAAAGCGGTTACTCCTATGGTTTCTAACTTGCTTGCCGCGGCAAAACTCAAGGTCATGCCGGAGTTGGTGTTCTGACTTCCGAAAGCGTCTTGAAAAGCACTGTCGCCGACGCTCACCACATTCGCGGGAATCACAAGGCTGTTGGCAATTTTAAAGCAAGAATAGAAAGCATACTGGCCGATAACTTCCAAGCTGTCCGGCAGAGTCAAAGCGGTAAGCGCCCGCTGGTCGCGGAAGCCGTGGTCGCCGATTATTTTCAGGCTGCTCGGCAACGTCAAGTCGGTAAGAACGAATCCGCTCGCCGAAGGGGCGCGGAAAGCGCTGTCGCCGATTTCTTCCAAGCCTTCGGGAAGAACCAGCGTTGTATTAGCGATGCCTTGGAAGGCATAGTCGCCGACGGTTTTAAGCTGGATTCCCTCTTCAAAAGTCACATTTTCAAGACCATAGACAGCGTATGTCCATGTCGGCGCGCCTAAGGATACCACTATGGTACAACCCTGGAAGGCATAATCGCCTACGGCTTTTACACTGGCGGGAATAATCACGGATTTAAACGTAACGCTTGCGGCAGTGCTGCCGTTAAGACAGCCTTGGAATGCGTAATCGCCGATGTTTTGCACCTTGCTGTCCGCTTCGAAGGTCAAGGTCGCAAGACGGATGCAGCCCTGGAAGACGTTAGTCCCCATTACCAGTTCTGCGCTGCCCGCGCCGCCTTTGAAGGTTATCGTGGTTATTTGATTGTTGCCTTGGTAAGCAAAGCTGCCCAGCGTCGTCACGGTGTTCGGAATTTCCACAACCCTGAAGTTTGCGTTGGTACAGCCCTGGAAGGCGTAATTGCCGATTGTAGTCAGCCCCACCGGAAGTATGACGCCTGCCGCGCCCGTGGCGGTGAGGGCAGTACAGCCTTGGAAGGCATAGTCGCCGATAACCTCCAGCTCGCTTCCGGCAGCAAAATTGACCGTAGTAAGAGCGGTGCAGCCCTTGAAGGCGCCTTCGCCTATCAGTGTCACCGTGCTGGGGATGGTCATGCTTGTAAGGCCGGTCATACCGGCGAAAGCATAGGGCTGTATACTTACGGCGCCCTCGGCGAGCGCCATGGTTGTAAGCCTTGTGCAGCCGCTAAAGGCGTACGCGCCGATGCTTGTCACAGTCCCGGGAAGCGTCATGGTCTGAAGGTTGCTGCAACCGTCAAAAGCGTAGGTAGCGATGGTCTCCAACACGCTCACCGCTTGATAGGTTATCGTCGTGAGATTTTTGCAATCTTTAAAAGCGTAAGTGGCAATGGTTTGTACGGTGTTGGGAACTTCGTACGACGTATTTGTCCTTGCCGGGGCATAGCGCAATAATGTGGCGCCGTTATTTGCCAAAAGCGCGCCGTTTAACGCCGTAAAGACGGGGTTGCCCGTTGCGACGGTGAAAGCGCCGATGCGGGGGCAGATATCCAAGGCGCCCGCGTCGATGCTTGTCACGCTCGCCGGCAGCTGGTACGCTATACCTCTCATAGCGGCATGGTACACAAGCCTTGTCATATCCGCGGTATAAAGTACGTCGAGTTGCGCCACGTAATTGGGATTGGTTTCTTCCGTAACAAGGATTGTTTCCATATTGACGCAGTCCGCAAACAACGAGCCGTTAAGATTCGTCGCCAATCCGGGCAGCGTGATTTGGATTAAGCTGACGCAACCGTTCAGCGCGCCCGCGCCGATGGTCACGACCGAGCCCGCGGCAAACGTCAACGTCCTGAGCGCGGCGCAACCTTCGAAAGCTTTTGCATCGACAGATGTCAATCCTACGGGAAGCGTTACGCTCTCCAGCGCTTTCAAGTTGCTGAAAATATCGTCATACAATCTTGTAAACTCGGTTGTTCCCTCAAAGATCACGGTCTTAAGGCTTATCGCGTCCTTAAAGACCAAGGTGCCGATCTCGCTAAGCTGGCTACCATCCGCGACGGTTACCGTTTCCAACCGAGAAGCGCCTTGGAAAGCGTAATTGCCTATTTTTTTAACGCTGGCGGGTATGTTTATTTCGATAAGCCCCGCATTGCTGAAGAAAGCATTTGCGCCGATGGTTTCCACCATACTGCCTTCTTCGAAGATCACTTCGTTCAGCCTGTAGGCTCCGACAAACGCGCTTTCGCCTATGTCCAAACCGACTGTGCTGCCCCCTGCGAAAGTTATTTTTCTCAACCCGGTGCAGTTCTCAAAAGGATTTATCCCGATGTACGTCATGTCCGCGGGGAAAGTTATCTCGGTAAGCTTATAACAGCCCGAGAACGCGTAATCGCCGATAGTTTTTATGCCCTTGAGCAGCGTTACGCCGGTAAGGTTGTTGCAGTTATAAAACGCGTCCTGACCGATGGTTTCCACATATCCCGGAATCGTGATCTCGGTAAGACCTAAGCAGTTTTTGAAAGCCTTGTCGCCGATGCTTGTCGTGCCTACAGGGATTGTAAGTGTGGTTCTTCCCGTGGGATAAAGCGCCAGCTCCGTCCCGACTTTGTTGTAAAGTATGCCGTTTCTGTCGCTGTAAAGCGTACTGCCGGGGTTTGCGTAAATATTAACAAGGCTCCTACAACCGTTGAAAGCGTTGTCTTCAATTATCTCTATGTTCTTACCCACCGTTACGCTTTCTAACAGGGCGTAAGAAAGTATTCCGATGACGGTTACCGGCAGGCCGTTGTACGTATCGGGTATAACCACCGAGGTCACCAAACCGATGTCTGGACCTCTCGTCACCGTGTAAGAACTTCCCTGCGCAACAAAACTGAGAAGCTGCGCATAAAAAGCGTAAAGCACCATGTCATCCGCATCCGCTACCGTCCACGGGGTATAGCCTACACCCCTTTCGTTCGTAAACTTATCGCCTTGTCCGTCCGGCTGTGTGTACCAGCCAACAAATCCGTTCCCTTCTACTGCGGGAACCTCCAACGCGTAATAGCCGTCGTAAGTCACTTCCGGTTCGGCGTTGACCACAACCCCCTCGCCGTAATCGAGCGTAAGCGTGTATCTATGCGCCTTCCAATCGGCGTATAATACAATGTCCCCGCCGGTAAACGTATTGTTCGTGTACTTTCCGGCATTCTGCGCCGCACCGCCCGGAGATGTATACCAGTTGTTTTGGTCGTACCCTGTCCTTGTCGCGACCGGGAAATCGTCCACGGGATCGCCAAACGCCTTGTACAGCTTGGTTGTCTGCAAAAGCCCGCCGCGCGCCTCGAAGCTTACGGTATAAGCGTAAACCTGTATTATGGCCTCGTCCCAAGACAGCGGTTCGCCATCGGCGCTAAAGGCCATGAACGTTATGGTGTTTGTTTGCGGTTGAGTAAGCTCTATCCTGACGTTGTTTGCGTCGTACACAACATAAGTGCGCGCTGCCGCGGTCCCGGTGTTCACCTTTATTTCATATCTTGCCGCGCCCAGCACATATTGCCAATAGACAGCGCCCTGATAGTAAGAAATTTCGGCGGACATCGCGTTCCCGACGACAACCGAATCGCTGTATAACGAAGGCGACGCTCCGTCCGCCCTTACGCTCAACTCAAAACTGCTTGCGCCAAGCGCCTTTAAAGCGGCCAAATCATCGGCCGTCAACTCGTACTCGATATCGCCCTCAAGTTCCCCATCCGGCGTAACATCAATTTCCAAGCCTCCGATTCTTACGTTATATCCCGTCGCATTCGTTACAGGAGACCACTTTATAACATTCCCCTCAAGACGGACGTCACCGGGCGCGGCAAGGCTTGTCTTGTTATAGGCAAACCATATCGCCGCTCCCTCGGGAGAATTATACCCGACCGTTTCGGGACGCACGCTTATCTGCAACGCGCCCGCGTTGTAACCTTTGAGTGAATAAACAGTCTTTCCGCCGTTGTCTGTCTGATACTCGGCGGTTCCGGCTTTGACCGAAACGATATAGTTGGTGGCGTTAGGCACGGGAGTCCATATCGCCGTTTGAGTAACGGTGTCAATTTCGACCGCGGTTACCTTTGCCAGCGTCTTGTCATACGGTACTGTCCTTGATTCCGAGGTTACCCAGCCGCTACCCAAAGCCTTAACCGTAAATTTGATTCCCCCCCGTTGCATCTCGCAGGTGGAAAAATCATAAACGGTAGAATTGCCGAGGTTGACGTCCGTATGGTTGTGAAGCTTGTTACCGCAATCAACCGTCAAAAGGTATTGCGTAGCATTTTTGACGGGCTCAAATTTGAGCGTCTTAGCGTCGGTTATGTCAAAAATCGAGACCCTTGCCAATGCCCTGTTTATGTAATGCCTTACCGCAGGCTGCGAAACATAAGCCGACGAGGCGCCTATCGCCGTCATCGTGACAACATAATTTCCCGCTTGAGAAAACGTAAACGGATAGGACGAGGACTGCACGGAAACCGTCGTGTCGATCGCAGTGATTCCGTTAGGGTCGACTATCTTAAGCGTGCAAGACGTGGCGACTGCGTCCAAAGTCCACTTGATCAAGCCTGCGGAAACCTCCACGACAGGCTCGGCGGGTGTTAGACCGCCCGTCACGTTCTCTTGCCACAGAGCGAACAGCGTGGTGTTCTCCTCGAATACCGTGCTCGCCAAAACAAGAGGGTAGGCAAGCCTGTCTCCGCGGTCATGCATGCTCACCCACCAGCCGCGGAATGTATATCCGTTCCGCGTTATTTGCGCCGGCTGGGTATACAGCTTGCCGCCGATCGTCTCCGTTTCCGCAGGGTTTGCCGGCGCCCCGTTAAAGTTCCAGTCAAAGCCGACCGCAAACTGCCGACCGATTCCCATCGGCGCGAAGTAAGCGTACAACGTCATGTTCCCGGTTACAACATCATCGCCGAACCTGAACGCGGTCGCAAACGAAGATTCCTTGTACCAGCCGACAAAGTAATAGCCGGCGCGGACGGGGTCGACAGGCTTTTGGCTTGCCTGTATAGTCCTGCCGTTCATCACCGGAATAGAGGCGGGAACCGGAACGCCCTGATCTGCGTTAAAGTCGACAGTAAACACAACCTGTTTTAAAAACGTTATTGTTTCGCCCGCGTAGTCCATGGTTATGACTAACCCTTGCAACGTCGCCGTTACGTCAGCGACGTCCGCGTCCTCCGCTTTGACGAAAACAAGTTTTAACTGCGAGCCCTCTAACGTGTACTCGCCGAACCTTATTGTGTCCTTGACGGAAATGGCGAACTGATTGCCGCTGTGCAACGTGAGCCGATACTCCGACTCGTCGTTGTTCACGCAGTAGTATGTCCCCGACTCCGGTCCCGGCGGTACGATTACCGCGGGCGGGCGACAAGCGACGGCTGCTAAGCCCGCGAAAACCACCACTGCGATAAGCAGCACACATAACAAACTTTTCCTTTTCATAAATTAACCTCCAGTCTTTTTATGAGTTCTCACCGTGAATATGCTGTGATTATATCACGTATACTTTCCACTGTCAAGCGTTTCTATGATTTTTTTCGTGCCAAAATAAACTTTTTATATTATTTTTTATGAAATTTATACTTTTTTATCCATAAAGACGTGCCGGCACATCTCAATAACGGGTTTATCTCCGATGCAAGCCTTGCGCCGGGGCGACCGCCGTGTCCCCCGCAAATGCCCGTACATAAACCGCGCAGGGGTAAACACAATACGATGTCACTGACTTGCGTACGCCCAACAGTGCGGTCTCCGCTACGAAAAGTTTGTTTCTTTCACTTTCGACATTTTTTCATTTTTTGTAAATTTCAGAACAACTCCTCTACAGATGAGCCGGAAAATCCAAAGTTATTTGTGAAATTTGTAAAGATCGTATAGAAATGACTTGACAACTTGGTCGACACGTTATAATATATATAGTGTGTATAGGTGCACAGTGTGCGTGCGTTGTTCGCCGTGCGGAATCGCCGACGAAAGGAGGATAAAGATGTATAGAAACGGTCCTTTCAAAAAGCACTACTCTCGGCTGGTTTGGGAAGGAATACTGAAGGCGCTGATTTTCGGGCTTATTGTCGGCTTTGCGGCGGGTCTGATTTTTTCGGTTTGCTCGTTTGCGGCGAACGGCTTTGCGACCGTAAGTAATTTTGTCTCTATCGCTTCAACCGCCCTTAAAACAAGCCTGATTGCAGCGGGATGCCTTGTCGGGGCAACCGCCCTTACCGCCCCGCTGTTCTATTTTTGGTTGTTCCGCCCCAAGGCAAAGCAAATCGCCGAAAGGGTAGACCGGCTGGGACTGGAAGAGCGGTTAATCACGATGATTGATTTGGAGAAAGACGAATCATATATTGCGATGATCCAGCGCGAGGATGCTAAGGCAAAGCTGGGTACGGTAAGCGGACGGCGGCTTAAGCTTGCCGTGTTTATGCTTGTCCCCGTTATTGCCGTTTCGGCGGTCGCCTTGGCCTTCATAACGATGACAACTATGTCGGCTTTGAGCGTCCAATCGCCGATAGAATGGCATCGCCACGACCCGAGGGAAAAGAAAAAGGAGGATCCTCCCGACGACAAGGAATACACCTATTGGTGGGTAGAATACCTCGTATCAGGAGGAGGGTATATCGACGGAGACGAGTTTCAGGTCGTAGTCGACGGCGAAAACGCAACTAAGGTCACCGCGATAGCTTTTGAAGGATTCGGGTTTGCATACTGGCTCAGCGGCTGGGAAGAACCCGTCAAACATGATTTGGATGTTCGCGAGGACAGGGTTGATATCGCCTTCTTTTATCCGCTGAGCGAAGACGCTGAAGACGACGGTGACGGTGACCAGGATCAGCCGCTTCCAAACGAGGGAGGCGAAGACAAATTTGAATTTGACCCTAACAGAGTCATCGACGGCACAATATATTACCGCGAGGAAGAAATATTTGAGGAATACCTCGCCAGGATACACGCGATGCTTACCGCCGGAGAGGAATTGCCCCAAGAACTGCACTGGCTTTTAGAACTTTATTTCTATGTCATAACATAGCTATGCCGGTTATAAACGATTTAGTTTCGACAAAGTTTGATAATTTTTTTGATAATTTTATATAAATCTTAATATATATCGTTTTATATAGATATATGCAGCGGCGAGTACGTGCCCACAGGATATAATCCGTATCAAATGCGGATATAATACAAAAACCAACCAAAAAAAAACAAATTAAGGAAGGGACAAGAAAGCCATGATAACAGAGCAGAGTATCAAGCAGTTCAGCGAGCAGTGCAAGAAGATTTTCTACCAGGTAGAGAGGGACATGATA
>WRDI01000004.1 GCA_009783515.1 Bacillota bacterium
ATCAACCCCAACCTTAACTCCACACTCCACACTTACCCCCGCAAAGCATAAAAAAACAGCAACAAGGAAATACAAAAATGCCAAAACAAAAAAAGCGGCGGACGGTAAAAAAACGCTTGGTCGCCCTCATCAGCGGCGGAGGGTCAAACCTGCAAGCCGTTATGGACGCCTGCGGCTTGGGCAATTTAGATTCAAAAGTGGTGGCGGTGATTTCATCAAACTATGAGGCAGGAGGGCTTTTGCGCGCCAAGGCGGCAAAAATCGACACCTTTGTGTGCGCTTTGGGCGATTTTGCCTCGCGCGAGGAAAGGGACGCAAAAATTTTGAGAATTGCGAAAAAGTGCAAGGCGGATTATCTCCTGCTGCTTGGGTATTTGGGGATTTGTTCCAAGATTTTGATCGACGCGTATCCCAAAAAAATCATCAATATCCATCCCGCGCTTTTGCCAAAGTACGGCGGGGCGGGGTATTTCGGGCTTAACGTACACAAGGCGGTGCTTGACGCGGGCGACAAGGTGAGCGGCGCGACCGTCCACTATGTCGACGAGGGCACGGACACGGGCGAAATCATCATGTCGCGTGAGGTCGCGGTTTTGGACGGCGATACGGCGGAGAGCTTGCAGGAGCGGGTGCTTGGGATGGAGCATGAGTTGATTGTGGAGGCGCTGAGGGTAGTGTTTGGAGAATGATATTGACTGCGTCAGTGATATTACTGCGTAATGATATTCGCTTCGCGAGTGATATTCCCCTAACGGGGAATTGAGGTCAGATTTTATTTTAATGTAGCCATAGATTAAATTTGACCGTAATTCGAGCGCAGCGAGAATATCATTACGAAGTAATATCATTTCAAAGCAGGAGGACGAAAAATATGACAAAACGCGCGTTACTTAGCGTAAGCGACAAGACGGGGATTGTACAGTTTGCCCGTTCCCTGCATGAGCTTGGGTATGAACTGGTTTCTACCGGCGGGACGGAAAAAGCGATAAAAGAGGCAAATTTGCCCGTTAAAAACATCAGCGAGATTACGGGCTTTCCCGAGTGTCTTGACGGGAGGGTGAAGACGTTGCATCCCGCCGTGCACGCGGGGTTTTTGGCTTTGCGGGATGATAAGGAGCACATGGCGACGCTTCGCGAACTTAACTTAAACACCATTGACGTGTTGGCGGTCAACCTTTATCCTTTTGAGGCGACCGTCAAAAAGTCCTCCTGCCCGCTCGCGGAAGCGGTGGAAAACATAGACATAGGCGGGCCCGCCATGCTGCGGAGCGCGGCGAAGAACTATAAGGGCGTTTTGGTCGCGGTTTCGCCCACCGATTACGACGAGATTATAGAGCGATTGAAAAACAAGACGGATGATGACACTTTCAGGCTCAAACTTATGGGTAAGGTGTACCGCCATACCGCGTATTACGACACCGTTATCGCCGATTATCTTGCCGAACAAACGGGCGAAAATGATGCGGGCTGCAAAAAAACCTATGCCTACAACAAGATTATGGACCTGAGATACGGCGAAAACCCGCACCAGTCTGCCGCTTTTTATAAGGAATGGAACGCGGGGGCTGACAGTTTGGCAGGTGCGGAGCAATTACAGGGCAAGGAGCTGTCGTACAACAACATCGGTGACGCGTACGGGGCGATAGAGCTTGTCAAGGAATTTGATAGCCCCGCCGCCGTCGCGATAAAGCACGCCAATCCCTGCGGCGTGGCGCTTGGGGCGGATATTTTTGAGGCTTATAAAAAAGCGTATGAGTGCGACCCCGTCAGTATATTCGGGGGGATTGTGGCTCTTAACCGTGAGGTGGACCGGGAGCTTGCTGCCGAACTTGTCAAAATATTTTTGGAAATTGTGATTGCGCCTTCTTTTACGGATGGGGCGTTGGAAGTATTAACGGCAAAACCCAACCTGCGAGTGTTAAAGCTTCCGGGATCGGATAAACCCTCCACGACTAAGTTTAACCAAAAATTTATCGGCGGCGGATTACTTGTCCAAGGCACGGACGATGAATTGTTCGACGAATTAAAAACCGTCACACGCGTGGAGGCAGACGATGCGCAAATGCGGCAGCTTGAATTTGCCTACAAAGTGGTCAAGCACGCAAAGTCCAACGCAATAGTGCTGTCAAAGGACTTTGCCGCAGTGGGAATAGGTTCTGGGCAGACCAGCCGCATTTGGGCGGCGGAGCAGGCGATAGCGCGCGCGGACGAAAAGGCAAAAGGGAGTGTCGCCGCGTCCGACGCATTCTTTCCTTTTTACGACTGTGCCGAGGTCTTAGCGGACGCCGGCGTTGCGGGAATAATCCAGCCAGGCGGCTCTAAAAACGACCAGGACAGCATTAATGTATGCAATATGCGCGGGCTGTTTATGGTTTTCGCGGGAAAGAGGCACTTTAGGCATTAGTGCTCAATGCTCAATGCGCAATGCGGAGTGAAGGTTGGCTTTTGGTGCGTGACGGACTAATGAGCCGGGCACAAAGAATGATTTTTTAATAAATTTGACCATAATTGAGCATTAAGCATTGAGCATTGAGCATTCAAACGGAGGGCTGCTAATTATGAAAAGAAACGTCTTAGTCATCGGCTCCGGCGGGCGCGAACACGCCGTGTGTCACACCCTTGCCCGCAGTGAGAATATCGGGAGGATTTACGCCGCGCCGGGCAACGCGGGTATAGCGGCAATGCCGACCGCCGAGTGTGTGGACATAAAAACGACGGATTTGAACGGGATTTTGGAGTTTGTAAGGGCGCACGACGATATTTATATGACGGTGGTGACGCCCGACGACCCTTTGAGTATGGGGCTGGTGGATTTGTTGAATCAAAACGGGTTCCGCGCCTTTGGACCCACTGCGGCGGCGGCGAAAATCGAGTCCAGCAAGGCTTTTGCCAAGGAATTAATGAGGAAATACGATATTCCCACCGCCGATTACCGCGTTTTTGACGAATTTAATGCGGCTTTAACGTACATAACGGGTGCGAAATATCCCCTTGTGATTAAGGCGGACGGGCTGGCTTTGGGCAAAGGCGTGGTGATTTGCAAGGATTTTAAAACGGCAGAAAATGCGTTGCGCGAAATAATGCTTGACAAAAAGTTCGGGGCGGCGGGGGCGAGCGTGGTTGTAGAGGAGTTTTTGTACGGCGAAGAAGTGTCCGTTTTGGTCTTTACCGACGGGCAAACTATCAAGATTATGCCGACAAGCCGCGATTATAAAAGGGCGAAGGACGGCGACAAAGGGCTTAATACGGGAGGGATGGGCGCGTTTTCGCCCGTGACGGAGTTTGAGGACTCCAAGTGTAATTTTAAAGAAATAGCAATGAACAGTATCTTTATGCCCACCATACATGCGATGAATAAGGAGGGACGGCTGTTCAGGGGCATTTTGTACTTCGGGCTGATGGTTACTGCGGGCGGGGTGAAGGTTTTGGAGTACAACGCGAGATTCGGCGACCCCGAAACGCAGGTGATTTTGCCGGGGCTGAAAACGGACTTGTTAGAGGTTTTCGACGCTTGTATCGATGGAAAGCTTGGCGAATTGGACATCGAGTGGGATGGTAAATATCGCGTTTGCGTGGTGGCGGCGAGTAAGGGGTACCCGTTAAGTTACGAAAAGGGCAAAAAAATAACCATTAAGGACGGGGAAGGGCTGATTTTCCACGCGGGGACGGCGATTAAGGACGGGGAATTGGTCACCAACGGCGGGCGGGTTTTATGCGCGGTGGGGGAAGGGGATTTGCTTTCGGAAGCGTGTAATAACGCGTATGCGAATTTGAAAAGAATGACGTTTGAGGGGATGATTTTTAGGCGGGATATCGTGAGGAACGCACAATGAAACAACGCACAATGAAAAAAGTTTATAAAGCTATAATAACGCTGCTTTCGACGGCGTTTTTAGCAATTGCATTCAATGCTTGTACTTTAACAACCACTCCAACAAACCTTAAAATTGAGAACAATATTCTTTCGTGGGACGGATATAAAGGTAATTCGTACGCAATAATGCGACAAGTATATCAAAATAATGAGATAATAGATGAAACAATAGTACGCGGCGAATCGACAATGATGGGCTCCGCGATGCGGCTGAATTTGCAGACGCTTCCGTTTATTTCCGGCGAACACGTTTACAAAGTGCGTTCACACGGCAATGTTTGGAATAGCGAAACCTGTCGTTTTGATAAGCCCGTTATATCCGATTGGAGCGACGAAATCCGTAACACGTTTTTAATCGACGACGAGTGGTAAAGAGGTGAAGCATGGTGTGCATTTCTTTTTTTGGGGAATTTAAGCGGTCAGTATTCATTGTTTTGTCATCCTGAGCGTCAGCGAAGGATCTTGAACTCGTAATCATGCGAAATAGATCCTTCGCTGACGCTCAGGATGACACTAAAAGAAAAATGGCAAAAAAAGACAAGCAACAAAAACACGGGAGACCAACAATGATACGCAGAGTGTACGTGGAAAAAAGAAAGGGCTTTGACGTAAAGGCGCAAAACTTACAACACGAGATAAAAGAGGTTTTGGGCGCGGACGTCGGCCTCAGGTTTTTTGTAAGGTACGACTTCGAGGGGAAAAACGAGGACTTTGAAAAAGCCTTAAACGTGGTTTTTTCCGAGCCGCCCGCCGATATTTATTATCTTGACGCGATTAACGCTGAGGGGCGGGTTTTGTGCGTGGAGTTTCTGCCAGGCCAATACGACCAGCGGGCGGACAGCGCGGCGCAGTGCGTGTCCATGCTGACCGGCGGGGAGCGTCCTTTTATTAAATGCGCCTCCGTTTACGTCATAGAGGGGGCGGAGGACGCGGAGTTTGAAAAAATAAAACGTTACTTTATCAACCCCGTGGAGACAAGGGAGTGCGGCGACGATTTGCACTGCGAATTAAAGGCGGAGTACCCCGAACCCCCGCCCGAAGAAACGGTTGACGGCTTTGTTTTCTTCGGCGAGGACAAGCTCAAAGGTTTTTATAGAGAAAACGGATTCGCTTTTACCTTCGACGACCTTAAGCATATTCAGACGTACTTTAAAACCGAGAGACGCGACCCGTTTTGGGCGGAACTCAAGGTTTTGGACACCTATTGGTCGGACCACTGCCGCCACACCACCTTCAACGCGGAGCTGACCGACATCAAAATCAATTCCCCCGTAACCGCGATAAAAAAAGCGTATAATCAATACGTCGAATTATTTAACAAGCACTACGGAAAAGAGAGCGGGGGGGAGGAAGGACATAAGCACAGTGGGGCGGACGGCAAAAAACCGTCGCTGATGAATATCGCCACCATCGCCGCCCGCGACCTTTCTTCGCGCGGATTGACCCCCGCACTTGACGAAAGCGAGGAAATCAACGCCTGTACGATAAGGATTAAGGCGGACGCAAACGGGCGCAAGCAGGACTGGACGGTGATGTTCAAGAATGAAACGCACAATCATCCGACCGAAATCGAGCCCTTCGGCGGCGCGGCGACCTGCCTTGGCGGCGCCATCCGCGACCCTTTGGCGGGACGAGTGTATGTCTATCAATCTATGAGAATAAGCGGCGCGTCGGATATTTTGCGCCCGCTTGAAGACACAATGGAAGGTAAGCTGCCCCAGCGTGTGCTGAGTAAAAGGGCGGCGGCGGGGTTTTCGTCCTACGGCAACCAGATTGGTCTAGCGACGGGGGCGGTACACGAGATTTACCACCCCGGATACGCGGCAAAACGTTTGGAGGCGGGGTTTGTGGTGGGCGCGGCGCCGAGCAAAAATATTGTCCGCAAAAAACCCGCGGTAGGCGACGCAGTACTGCTTATCGGCGGCAGGACAGGCAGAGATGGCTTGGGAGGGGCGACGGGCAGCAGCAAGGCGCACGACGTTTCCTCGCTGACGCAGTGCGGCGCGGAGGTGCAAAAGGGCAACCCCCTTACCGAAAGAAAGCTGCAAAGGCTGTTTAGGAACCCAGATTTTGCGCGGCTTGTCAAACGTTGCAACGATTTTGGCGCGGGGGGTGTCAGCGTGGCGGTGGGGGAGCTTGCCGACAGCCTTGAAATAGATTTGGACAGGGTGCCGAAAAAATACGCGGGGCTAAGCGGCACGGAATTAGCCATAGCCGAGTCGCAGGAGCGCATGGCGGTGGTATTGTCCCCGCACGACGTCGCGCTTGCGGTGCGTTTGTGCGGCGAGGAAAATCTTGAAGCGACAAAGATTGCGGACATTACGGGCAGCGGCAGGCTGCGGATGCGCCATAAAGGGCGGGTTATCGTCGACTTAAAACGGGCATTTTTGGATACAAACGGGGTGCGGCAGAGTGCGAAAGCCGAAATTAACGATATTTGCGCCGCGTCATATTTTGAGGGGATTGGCGGGGGAAAGCTTAATCATACGGTCGAAGACCGCGAAAAACTGTTGTGCATGCTTTTGTCCGACTATAACTGCGCGAGCCAAAAGGGCATGATAGAAATGTTTGATTCCACCGTGGGGGCGGCGACCGTGCTCATGCCTTTGGGTGGGAAAAATCAGTTGTCGCCCTCCTGTGCTATCGCGGCGAAACTCCCCATGGATTGCGAAACTACAACCGCGACGGTGGCGGCTTACGGCTTTGACCCTTATTTGTCCTTCCTTTCGCCTTTTTTGGGTGCGGTTTATGCGACGCTGACGGCGGTGGTTAAGGCGGCGGTATCGGGCGCAGACTACGACGGGATTTATTTAACTAACCAAGAGTTTTTTGAAAAATTAAGAGGGGAGCCGGCGCGGTGGGGAAAGCCGGCCGCCGCGCTTTTGGGGGCGTTGCACGTGCAATTAGCCATGCAAAAGGCGGCGATAGGCGGCAAGGATTCGATGAGCGGGAGCTTCGGGGATTTGGACGTGCCGCCCACCCTTGTCTGCTTTGCCTTGGGCATAGGGGACGCGAGGTTTATCGTCGGCGGGGCGGCGTCCTCTGCGGGGATTGACGTTTATAGGTATAAAATCAAGAAAGATGGCGAGGGTATGCCCGATTTTGCCGATTTAACGCGGTTTTTGAAAGTCTATCAGAGGAATTTGGGCGAGAGAAGGATTGATTTTGTCACCGTTTGCGGTGCGGCGGGGGCGGCGGCGGCGCTTGTCAAGTCACTGCTTGGGTTTGACTTAGGCTTTGCGTTTGAAAGTCGCGGCCCGGACATGTTTACCCCTTCGCACGGCGACGTAATATTCGGAGTAAGTAAGACGGCGGGTGGTGCGGATAATTTGGAATCGGCGCATTTAGTGGAAATGTGCGAATTTGTGGGACGGACGGATGCAAGCGGGACAGTGTCGATTGGGGGGCAAGAAATTGCCTTGGACACACTGAAAAAGGCATATACGGACGCATTCGAGGGGATTTATCCCACATTTATAGACGGCGGCAGAGATAACGGCACAAATCTCGGCGCGAATGGCGGCGAAAATAACGAGGCAAGCAGCGGCGCAAACAACAACGCTAAAATCGCCGACTACCGCGACGGCATCCTTATCACCCGTCCGACGCGCACGCCTCTGCCAAAAGTATTTATCCCCGTTTTTCCGGGTACAAACTGTGAATACGACACCGCGCGGGCTTTTGAAAAGGCCGGCGCGGCGGTGGACATTTTCGTGATCAAAAACGGCGGGGCGTCCCTTATCGCGCAGTCCGTCGAGGAGATAAAAAAGCGGTTAAAGCAGGCGAATATTCTGATGCTGCCCGGCGGCTTCTCCGGCGGGGACGAGCCGGACGGCAGCGGGAAATTTATCTGCTCCATGTTGCAAAACGCGGGGATTGCCGAGGAAATAAGCGCGCTTTTGTATAAACGCGGAGGGCTTGCTTTGGGGATTTGCAACGGCTTTCAGGCTTTGATTAAGTTGGGTTTGTTGCCTTACGGGCGGATCGAGCCGTTAAAACCCGACAGTCCTACGCTTACTTTTAACAGTGTCAACCGCCACGTGTCGCAGATCGTCAAGGTGCGGGTGAGCAGCAACCTTTCCCCTTGGCTGTCGGGCGTAAAGGTGGGCGCGGTGTTTAATCAGGCGGTTTCGCACGGCGAGGGACGGTTTGTCGCGGGGGGTAAGCACCTCGCCGCGCTTGTCGAGGTGGGACAAATCGCCACACAGTACGCCGATTTTGACGGTCGCGCTACCGTGCTTACGCCGCACAACCCCAACGGCTCGGTTTTGGCGGTGGAGGGGATTACCAGCCCCGACGGCAGGATTTTAGGTAAGATGGGCCACAGCGAGCGGGCGGGTCGGTATCTGTACAAGAACGCGGACGACACAAGCTTCGATATGAAGATTTTTGAGTCGGGAATGAGGTATTTTAAGTAGAGTTTGGAGTTTGGAGTTTGGAGTGTGGAGTGAGGAGTTAAGGTTAGGTTTAGTAAAGAAAAAATAAAAGAGCAGAAATAAGAAAGACGACGATATTTATAATTATTAATTGACCTCAACTCCTCACTCCTCACTCCCCACTCCTCACTGTGCACTGATTGTGTCGCTGATTTAATGAATTTATGAAACATTATTAAATAATCCGCTTTGCCCTTGACTATACTATGGCTTGTATGTTAAAATGAACATTAAGTTATGGGTGAGGTTTGTGATTACCGTGACTTTGTCCTTAATTATACACTATTTTTAATGCGCAATGAAGGTCTAACTTAAGCTGCATTGATTCGTTGCTTGTCAGCGATGCCCTCTGAAGCTCCCGGATTTAACCCTATTTTCTATTCTCTGACTTATTGGAGGAAAAATGGACATAAAAGCCTTTATTAAAAATGCCGCCGAAAAGGAAAAGCACAGTCACATGATTGTCAATATCATGTCGATAGCATTGCTTTCCCTCGTGATAATTTTTACCCTGTGCTTTGGGGTGAAGGCGGATATTGGCTCGACGGCCTTTGACGACGGCAAGGAATATCCGCGGGTCCGTCAAAACCTGTTTCAGCTTATCGACACCGTCTTTTCAAGCACAATGGGCAAAGAGGAGGCTGTGCGTTATATTGAAAGCGTCAACACCGTCTTACTCGAAAAGTACGGCGTCGCCGGTTTTAACACCGTTATAGAACCCGCACTCGAGCGTCAGCCCGCCTTCGGGCACCTTGGGGAATTTGGTATTTTGGCGCAGCAGCTTGGCAAAAACGCGCACAAGGTCAACCTTTTAAAATACAAACTGGTTTACTCTTTGGCTGTGGCGGACGTTAATACGACGGCGCATCGCCAGTCCCTTGACGGCCACCGTATTACGGCAATGAGCGGGCAGCTGATACTGATGGTGTTGCCGCAACTCGCGCTCCTTCTGATTGCAGCGGTGTTTTTGGTTTTTAGTATTATCGCGCTTGTCAAGAAAAAACCCAACAAACGGGTAAAATTCATGCTTATTCTGCTTATGATTTGCAATTTTGTCAACATCGTGCTGTTTTCGGCCGCCGGCTTTTTGGCTATGAACTGGGCTGGATATTTGGTCATGTCTTTGGTGTTTTTATGCGCCGTTTTTTATGTATTGATAATTCACGCAGTAATGGAGAGGGAAGACTTTTCGTCGAGTATGCTTGTTCGCAACGGCGTGTTCTTGCTTGGGGGACTAACGGCTTTCGCGCTGTTTATGTCGCCTATATTTAAATTAACGAGCGCGGGCGGAAATACGACCAACTTAGGCTGGGCGTATTTGATGGACTATGCTTTGACTGAAAACGCGTATATGTCGGCGGTTATGTCGTATACGCTTACAGAGTTTTTGATGTTAGCGCTGATGCTTTTGCCCGCCACGCTATTGATTATTTTTATGCTGTCGAATACGGGTCGTTTTTTGTCGGCGGACTATAAGCCCAACGAACCGCGGGTGTTTTTGATAATTACCGCCGCCGTTAACTTTTTGATATTTTTGATAATGGGGGTGACGTCGCTGCGCGGCGGGCTTAACATCACCAGCCAATTTGCCCAAGTGAGCCTTAATTTCGGTTTGGCAATCGCGCAGTTCTTGGTGGTCGCGGGGCTTATCGCGTTTGAAATTCTGTATAAGGCGAAACCTATAAAGAAGGAATTAGTGATAAAGTAACGGGAAATAGTGTACAGTGCATAGTGCACAGTGCACAGTGACGGTTGGATTAAGTTATTCTATTACCGTAATGTAAATATTCGAAATAAAAAAAGGGGCAAAAGCTGTTGTTTTCGCCCTTTTTTGTTGTTTATATGATACTGGCCACTGGTCACTGACTACTGGTCACTCACACGCCAAGCTGTTTTTTTAACGCTTCTTGCAAAATTGCGCTGTAATTGATATGTTGATTGTCGGCAAGCTCGCCTAACCATTTAGGAATAGTAATATTTTTTCGAATCGCTTTGCTTTGCTCGTCTAAATACTTGGCGTATTCCTTCGTATCGACGGAAACCAACGAGGAAAACACGCTTTTATATTCCCAATCGTCGGCGGGGGTTACTCTTTTTATGTCGGAAGGGGAGGGGGGCTTTTCGCCGTCCTCTATCATTCCCGAAATGACGCAATACAAAAAATCAACCGCCATATAATGTGCCTCCGCCAAGTCCTTGCCGCACGTTCCGCAAGGGAAGTCCGGAAAAAGCACGGAATAGCCGCCCTCGTTTTCTTCGTAAAAAAATGCCGGATAAATGTATTTCATTTTATTCCCCCTTTATGCCCGCTTGCTTTAGGATACTGTTAAGAACGCTCACGCTGATGTCGCCATTATGGTAGGGTATCGTAACCCGCCCTTTTTTGACAGGGTGGACGTATTGATAGTGCGAGCCGCTGACATCTTTTAATATCCAACCGTCTTTTTTTATGAGTTTTTCGATTTCTTTAAACTTCACGGTTATATTGTATGCGCATTATGCGTATTTGTCAAGCGTTTTTTATGGGGTGAAAGAAATTTTCCGTTATTGTGGGTGCCTAACTAATCCCTAACCCATCAATACATAGTCCGCAGCTTGACGATACGGACGTCGCCGGAAACGTGATAAATGTAAAAAAGGTTGTTTTCGTCCATGACTATGAAGGAGTCACGCCCGCCTCCCCCAATATTAGCGGCGAGTTCTACCTTTTGGTTAGAATAGGCGCGCACTCCGCCCTCGCCCGCATAAACGACCAAATCGCCTGCGTAAGCCCGCCCGCCCGCGTGTTTTGCGGGGATAAAGGCAGGTAAAGTCGCCTTGCGCTCGCCCTTGCCGTTTATCAAATACACGGCGCTGTCCACAAACGCGAGGTATAGCTGCATCGGATTGTACGGGCCGACCTCGGTGAAAGAAAGCGCGGAAAGCTGGGACAGGAAAACGCGGTTTTTGACGGTGTAATCGAGCGTGATTTGCAGGAGAGATGCGCCTTCCATGGCGGTAAGCAACAGGAATTCGCCCTCGAATATGCTAAGACCCGCGATCGCGCCCGCGAAGCCGGTAAAAATATGGATTTTCGGCGAATCACTTTGGGAAAACTCCACGGCGGCGGGCAGGGTATGTAGCGTGGATACGGCGTTGACAAGCGCTACCGCGCGGTTTGATATTACTACGGACTCAAAATGTTCTAACGAATATGGGCTGACGGCAAGGCGGCTAGAAGAAAACTCAAGGGCGGTGGTGAAAAAACAGCACCGCAGGCCTTTTATCCCCGTAAGGTTGTTGGCGGGGCCGGTGAAAAGGAGGTAGCCGCCGGAGTAGTATTTTACCTCCCAAACGCTTTCAAATGACGGTAAAAACCCGCTTATCACCCTTGTTTGATTGCCCGAAAAATCGACGACGTATAATTTTGGGGATGTAGGAACTTCGACGGCAAGCAAAAACCCGCCCTCGCAAAGAGTAACGGCGCGCAAAACCTCATTTTCGCCGCCGTAGACAAAAAAACCCTTTGTCAAACCGTATACGTCAATCACCGCTAAAAAAACACCCGGACGGTCAAAGTCCAAATCGAATGACGCCGTGTTGCCGAATATGTATAGGTACCCGCCGCGCACAAATGATGCCACCGCCTCTTCCTTATTGTTGCCCGCGAGAGACAATTCCCAGCTTAGGGCGGGGTTGAGCGATATTTCCGCCGTCCTTATTTTTTTGTGCTCCGGCGGGTCGTCGGGCGCGGGGGTGCCGCCGGCGGGGATCGTTTCCCACGGGCGGACAAATAACAGCCCCGTCAAAAGGGCGATGGCGACAAAGCTGAGGACGATGATGACGCGGAGTCTAAGCGGGGATAATCCTTTTAACATTGGTTTTTTCCTCCGATTACGATACTTTGAGGTTAAAGTTTAGCATGGGAATTGGGGAGAAAAAACGAAGGATTTGCGGTATTTTATCGGGTTTTGGGGGAGAGGAGTAGTTTAAATTTATTTTGACTCATTCTTATCAAGCGTGTCAAGCAAATCCTTTTTATAAGATTCCAACATCGATATTGGAAAGTTCGGGACAATGCAAGTGTCACAACAGCCCGCAGACGATATACTTATCCTATCCAAAAGGCATTTTCTGTTTTTGTTATAAATACATAAATCAAAATCGCAATTAATCATTATTTTTCTCCTTGTGAATTGATTTTAAATTATATGCCATAATAATACCAAATATTATTGCATTTTGCAAGAATTATACATAAACAAATTGCATTTTGCAATAATAAGACTATGACTATAGGCGAAAGGGTGAAAAGACTCCGAAAAGATATGTCTCTTACTCAAAAAGAAGTTGCTGAGTATTTTTCAATAGGTCATTCCACATTGGCTTGCTATGAAACTGACAAGCGGCAAATTCCTCACGACATAATCATAAAAATGGCAAGGTTTTTTGAAGTCACCACAGATTATTTATTAGGTTTAGAGGATTAATAAGGCGGATAATCTCTATCTTTCGATACGCAGCTACATACGAGCGCGGCAATTTTTTTTGTGCAAATCGCAATTAATCATATTTCTCCTCCTTGAAATTGAGTTCGTTAAAAAACTTTAAACCATTGCCTTTAACCATTTGCATTATAACACTTTTTAGCGGCAGATGCAATCAAATAAATTGCAAATACAATTTATTTGATTGTTGAAAAACTTCTTGTTTTGGGTTACAATGTAAGAATGAGTAAAGATTTTTATGAGCGCTTACAGTCCATCAAGCTAAATATCAGTTATTACCGAAAAAAGCTGGGTTTTACGCAAGAAAATTTAGCCGAGAAATTAAATATAAGTCGTACACACTTGAGTAATATGGAGGCATTAAACATGAATACGGGCATTACTTTAGAAATGCTGTTTGAAATTGCAGATGTTTTGAAACTTGATGTTACCAAGTTATTAGAAATAAAATAGCTCATGCTCCGCCCGGGACGACATTTAATCATATTTTTATTATAGCCGTAAATTTTACCGTTGTCAAGAAAATAACGTAAAATTTACGTATAATGCAATTATGAATTTGCTAAAAGATAAAATAAAGGAGCTTAGGGCAGAAAAAAGCCTGACGCAAAAGCAATTGGCGCAGGTTGTTCAAACGACTGCCGACAGCATATACTCATGGGAAAAAGGGCGTTCCGAACCGTCTGTAGATTTTATTATAATTCTTGCAAAGTTTTTTGAGGTTACTACAGATTATTTATTAGGTTTAGAGGATTAAGAAAGAGAACAGCCTTGACCTTTTGGAATGCAGTTGCGTATAAGCGCGGCGATTTTTTTTGTGCCGTCGATATTTTGGGCGGTCTGTAAATTTTGTTTCATGGTTTTGTCGGTTAAAACGGCGTCAAGTTCGGACAAAAGGCGGGCGGGACTGAGCTCGTTTTGGGGGAGGACGCGGCATAACCCCAGTTTTTGAAAATATTCCGCGTTGACGATTTGGTCGCCGCGCGACGCTCCTTTGGGAAGGGGGATAACAAGCGAAGGGATTTTGAGGGCGGCTAACTCAAAGAGCGCGGTGCCGCCGCCGCGGCTTAATACCACGCTTGCTTTTGCGTAAAGCCTACCGATGTCGCTTTCAAATTCTATTTGGGTGTAATGGTTTTGCGTGTTTGTACCCGATGCGGCTGTCGCGGATAATTCTTTATTCAGATTCGCTTTGCCTTTGCCCGTGATGTGAATGATGTCGTATTTTTTGACAATTTCGTCCAAAGCGGCAAACACACAGTCGTTTATCGACGTCGCGCCTAAGCTCCCGCCCATTATGAGTAAGACGGGGCGGGGAGTAGGAGTGAGGAGTGAGGAGTGAGGAGTGAAGAGTTGAGGTTTGGGGTTTAGTGAAGTGACGGTTGCCGCGAAATCGTAAGGGCGACCATTGGTCGTCCGCTTAGGCCTATATAAACTTTGCCTCACAGGGCAGCCGGTATGGACGCCGTTTTTTAAATTTTTCACAGTTTCTAGGAAGGAGGCGGCGACAAAAACCGCCTTTTTTTTAGCTAATTTGTTGGCAAGCCCCATGCTGACGTCGCTTTCGTGGCAGACTAGGGGACAGCGTGCTGCCATGGTGACGGGCAACGCGACGTACCCGCCTTTTGAAAAAATCACGTCGGGCTCCACGGTTTTTAATATTTTTTTCGCCTCGTGTATTCCCTTTAAAAGGCGAAAGGGAATAGCGAGGTTTTTCAGCGTCAAGGAACGAATCAGCTTGATGGTTGTTATCGGAAAATAGGTCACATACGAAAGCTTGGAGATTATTTCGCGCTCCATTCCCGCGTTAGACCCGATGTAGAATAGCTCAAATTCGTCCTTTAATTCCTCAATTATGGCGACGCATGGCATTATGTGTCCCGCCGTCCCGCCGCCTGTGAGGAGTAATTTTGGCTTTGTCATAGTAATAAGTTATGGTTTGAAGGGGATAATTATTCCCAAACAGAGGCAGGCATAGGCAATAATGTATATATATGCATAATATATTTATAAATATACAAAGTTTTTTACTGTGGCAGTTTGTGAAAGGTTTTGAGCGAAAAATATGTATATTTATTAGCGTTTTTTAGTTGCGTTAAGTAAACGTAAAATGTTATAATTTAATGGAAAATGACAGGAATCAGCTTTAATCGACGTTTATTATTGTATCTGATGGAATAGTTTTAAAACCACTCCGTCCCGGAAACACCCCGCCCCAATTCGAGGAAGAGTTCGTGGGATACCTCTCCGCCAAAGGGGAGTTTATTCAGTTATTTTTTATTTTAAGTCCGACCTTCATTGAGCATTATAAAGGAGATATTTGTGAACACGATTTATGACGAAAAAAATTATGAAGCAAAAGACATTAAGGTACTCGAAGGCCTTGACGCCGTCCGTCTAAGGCCCGGGATGTACATCGGCACCACCGGCCCAAAGGGGCTGCACCACATCCTGTGGGAGATAGTGGACAACGCCATCGACGAGGCTGCCAACGGCTTTGCTGACACCGTCACAGTCGGGCTTTACGCGGACGGCTCGGCGTCGGTCGAGGACAACGGCAGGGGAATCCCCGTCGACACCCACCCGCAGCTTAAAGTCAGTGCGGTCGAGGTTGTTTTCACACAGCTTCACGCGGGTGGTAAGTTCGACAACGAGAATTACGCGCACAGCGGCGGGCTGCACGGAGTTGGGGCGTCGGTCACCAACGCGCTGTCGCAGTGGCTGGCGGTCGAGGTGTATAAAAATAAGACCACCTACCGCATGGAATTTGAGCGGCGGGTTGTGGACGGCAAGGTCAAGGGAGGCGTCCCCAAATTCAGCCTTTTCGACACTGGCGTAAAGACCAATAAGCACGGTACCTTTGTCAAATTCAAGCCCGATAAGGACATATTCGAGAGCGTGGTTTTCAGCATGGACACCATCACGCGGCGGGCAAAGGAATTAGCGTTTTTGAATAAAGGGCTAAAAATCGTCGTGTTTGACGAGCGCGGCGAAAACGCGATAAGGCGGGAATACTGCTATGAGGGCGGTATAATCGACTTTGTCAAGTATTTGAACGAAACCAAGGTGCCCGCCTTCGAAACTCCCATTTATGTCGAGGGCGCGGAAAACAATATCACGCTGGAACTGGCGTTCCAGTACACGGACGCGTACACGGACAATATGTTCTCCTATGTCAACAACATCCCCACGACCGAGGGCGGCACGCACGAAACGGGATTAAAGACCGCGCTTACAAAGGTGCTGAACGAGGAGGCGCGGCGCATAGGCGTCTTGAAGGAAAAGGACGAAAACTTTAAGGGCGACGACTTTTTGGAGGGTTTTACCGGCGTTTTGTCCGTCAAAATGAGCAACGTGCAGTTCGAGGGCCAGACCAAAACCAAACTCGGCAATCAGGAGGCGAAGCCCGCCGTCGAACACATAGTGGTCGCCGCTTTAAGTGAATATTTTAAGGAGCCGCGCCGCAAATCCTTGCTTGAAATTATTTTAAAAAAGGCGACGATTGCGGCAAAGGTGCGGGAGGAGGCGCGAAAGGCAAAGGAGATAACCCGTGCCAAAAACTCTATCGACAGTTTTAATTTGGTGGGAAAATTATCGAATTGCAGCGGGAAAAAGCCGGAAAGGAACGAATTATTTATCGTCGAGGGGGACAGCGCGGGCGGCACAGCTAAACAGGCGCGAAACCGCGCTTTTCAGGCGATTTTGCCGCTTAGAGGCAAGCCGTTAAACGCCGAAAAAAAGCGGATAGACCAGGTGCTTGCCAACGAGGAAATCCGCACGATTATCTCCGCGCTTGGGGCGGGGATAGGCGAGGATTTTTCAATCGACAACCTTAATTACCATAAGGTGGTGATTTTGTCGGACGCCGACCAGGACGGCGCGCACATCCGCGCTATTTTGCTGACCTTCTTTTTTAGGTATATGAGAGAGTTGATTTCGGGCGGAAAAGTGTATATCGGTATGCCGCCGCTTTACAAGGTGGCGAAAAGAGACCAGGTTGTGTATGCGTATGACGACCGCGAATTGGACGCGGCAAAGGCGGCGGTGGGGCGGGGCGCCGAGGTGCAGCGGTATAAGGGCTTAGGCGAGATGAACGCTGAGCAGCTTTGGGAAACCACGATGGATCCCATGCGAAGGACGTTAATTCAGGTTTCGATCGACGACGCCGCAAATGCGGAAATGCTTGTCTCCACCCTTATGGGCGACGTGATAGAGGTGCGGAAGGCGTATATTATCGAGAACGCGAACTTTAACAGGGAAGACGGGTTTAGGTAGGGCTGGCTCAGAAAGCTTGTTTTAACGGATTCGGCGTCTTTTCGTCCGTTTTTTGCTTAAACGCCTTATCCGTAGCTCTGCTACGAATTTCGTCGTTTAATCTAAAAATCGGCTCGAAAATCCATCCAAATCCATTTAAAACCGCTTCCTTCGCCAGCCCTTAGGCGAGTTTGTACGGCAGAAAGCACTGATGGTGAAAAAATACAAAAAAACGCAAAATCTGATATTTTGGGAGGAAATAAAATGTCACTAATTGTTACAGTACATACAAGCGAAGGAATTGTTATGGCGAGTGATAGTAGGACAAGTTATAATCGTATGGCGACACCTATGTCGCCAATTAGCCACTACGGATTGCATTTCACGGAATCAACCTATAAAACTTTTTTATGCGGAGAGAAAATAGGAATATCTACTTGTGGAGATGCAAGTGTAAATGGCAGACCAATAGCGGGTTACATTGAAAGCTTTATTAATAATATTTATAAAAATGATTTTTCTGTTGAAAAAACAACGGGAGAATTAATCAGCTATTTTTATAATATCAATCCAAAACTTCAAACTGTGTTCCATGTTTCAGGATATACAAATGAAAATAATGTGGATAAGCCCGTTGTTATTAAGGCTGTTGTTGATGAAAACAGATATATATCGATTGACACATCTAGTTCAGGAGCGACATGGGATGGCGAAAGTGAAACTATGTCAAGGCTGATAAAAGCCATTGCGTTGCCAATGGGAAATATTAATTTTCAAAACAAAATCACATTACCGACAGGCGACGAGATAAATGATGCTTTCATAATTGAAAAAAAGAATACCGTTTTATTTGAGCAGGCTGATATTCCGTGGAATCTATTAACATTACAGGATGCGGTTGATTTTGCGATATATGCCATAAAAACAACCATTGATACTATGAGATTTCAATTAAAAGTAAAATCCGTTGGTGGACCAATCGATGTATTGATTGTTAGACCAAATGAAGCAAAATTTTTGCAAAGAAAAGAGTTGTTAATTCAATAGAGTAACGAGACAGGAACATATACATATGTTCGGCGCGTTGGGGATGCCGCTCCCTACAGCAGAAAATATCACAAAATATTATAAATCAAATAGGAAACACCCACTATGGACGCCAAAACCGACACCTCAAAACTAATTAACAAAACCATGGAAGAGGTCATGCACGACTCCATGATCCCCTATTCCGAGTATGTCATCATGGATAGGGCTTTGCCCCGCGTCGAGGACGGGTTGAAACCCGTTCAGCGCCGCGTGTTGTATTCCATGTTTGATCTGGGAATTACTCCTGACAAGCCGTACAAAAAAAGCGCGCGCATCGTGGGCGACTGTTTGGGCAAGTACCACCCGCACGGCGACACGTCGATTTATGGCGCGATGGTGCGGCTTGCCCAACCCTTCAACATGGGCGCGGTGCTTATCGATGGTCACGGCAATTTCGGCAGTATCGACGGCGATGGCGCGGCGGCTATGCGCTACACGGAAGCCCGCCTCGCCCCCCTCGCGTTGGAATTATTGCGCGATATAGAGAAGGAAACAGTGAGGTGGAGTCCCAATTTTGACGACACGACCGAGGAACCCGATTACCTTCCCGGCCGCTTCCCTAATTTATTAGTCAACGGCGCGAGCGGCATTGCCGTGGGGCTCGCCACCAATATCCCGCCGCATAACCTTGCCGAAAGTATCGACGGCGTAATCGCATATATCAATTCCCCCTCAATCACCCTTAAAGAGATGATGAAGGTAATAAAGGGTCCCGACTTTCCCGGCGGCGGCATTTTAATAGCTAACGAGCTGGTAAAGGCTTACGAGACGGGCAAGGGCAAGGTGACAATCCGCGCCAAGTGCCACATCGAGCGCGACGGCGAAAAACAGGCGATTATCATCGACGAGGTGCCGTTCCAGGTCAACAAGGCGCAGCTACTCAAGAGTATTTTGACCGCCCGCGAGGAAAAAAAGGATATTTTGGGCGGGATAAGCGAGATTTTGGACGAAAGCGACCGCAGCGGCATACGCGGGGTAATCAAAGTCAAAAAGGACGCCGACCCGAAAAAGATTTTGGAAATACTATTTAAATGCACCAATTTGGAGGTGTCGTTTGGCATAAACATGGTGGCGATTGCGGACGGCAAGCCTCAGCAGATGGGGCTGTTGGACATCATCGCGTATTATTCCGACTATCAGCGGCAGGTGATTGTACGCCGCACGCGCTTTGAATTGGACGCCGCCAAGGAACGTATGCACATTTTGGAGGGGCTTGTCATCGCCGTCCGCAATATCGACGAGGTGGTACGGCTGATAAAAAGCAGCCAAAACACGATGGAAGCCAAGGAAAAACTGCGCGCCCGCTTTACTTTGAGTGAGAAACAGGCGCAGGCAATTATCGACCTTAAGTTGGGGCGGCTTACCTCGCTTGAAATATTTAAGCTTGAGAATGAGCTTGAGGAATTAAAGGTATTAGTGGCAAAGCTGACCGCGCTTTTGGCAAGTAAAAAGCTGCAATACGAGACGATTAAGGACGAATTATTGGCGATAAAACGGCAGTATAAGCAGCCGCGCAAGACAGCGATTATGGCGGACGTGAGTGACTGCGTCGTGCCCAGCGACGACGACGAAAGGATTGTGGACGACTGCGTCGCGGTGGTAAACGCGGTGGGCGGCATCAAAAAAATGGCGGTCAAGAGCTTTAATATGGCGAACCGCGACTTTACCGAGGGTTCCACGCCGTTTGAGATGTGCCATATCGTGCGGCTTATGCCCAAGGGGACGCGCCTTAACTGTTTTACCAATTTGGGGAATTGTTACAGGCTTGACGCGGAGGAGATTCCTGACGGCAAGTGGCGGGAGAAAACCCTGCCTTTGAATAAGGTTATCCCGACACTTTTAACGGGGGAGAGGATAATATATGCGCTGCCTGCGGGCGACAAAATGCCGCACGGCGAGCTGATGTTTTACACCAAGGAAGGCATGGTGAAAAGGACACCTTTGACCGAATACGACATTGTGAAGTCGTCTTATCAGGCGGCGAAACTGCAGGACGGCGACGAAATAATAGGAATCGAGCCTTATAGAAAAGGCGCGTCCTTGGTGTTTGTGACCAAAATGGGGATGTGCCTTAACGCGGACACGTCGGATATTCCCGCGCAAGGCCGCATTTCGGGCGGGGTCAAAGGGATTAAGCTAACGGACGGCGACGAGTGTATAGCGGCGGCTTTGGTGGACAAAACGTTTAAGATTACGCTGCTGACCGACACGGGGCTTGCCAAAAGGGTGGACTGCTCGGATATTGACGTAATCGGGCGGTACAGCAAGGGGGTCAAAATCGCCGACTTAAAAGGCAATTCGCGCCTTGTTTTCTCTAAGGTTTTGTCAAAGGATTTTAAATTGGTAATCGAGGTCGACGACGGATTTATGCAAAGCTTTTCGACCTCGGCATTTTCTGTTGAAAGCCGCACGCACGGCGGGAAACCGATTTGCAGGGGCAGGGTCAAAATCAAAAACGTTTACGTGTACGGTGACGAATATTAAGTTTTCGTAGGGGCGACCACCGGTCGTCCGTCAATGGTCAATGGACACAAAAGCCGCTATTTATTTGATTGCAGACGACTATGGTCGCCCCTATGGATATTCGTTACTGACTTTATCAAAAACAAGGCGATGTAAATGCAAATGAAAAAAATATGAGTATAGCCCTAATAATAACCATTTTGGAAATAAGTCTTTCTGATTGCGCGACAAAATAAGACGGTTATTACGATAGCGGCAGTTTCAAGTATGATGTTATTATACCTTGGACAATCTTTCGTTACAGTAGAGTTGAAAACTTGATTATTGAGGTGAAAATAGGAAACGGTCTTTTAGGAAATACAATTCACAAAAAAATTAACGGCGTTTTGGTTCGGGATAAAAAACGGAAGATAGTGCAAAACGTTGACCTTTGTAAGTCACCTTGCTAATTTGTTTTAGCGGGGTGTTTTTTTGTTTTACCGCGCATATACATAGTAAAAATGCGTTTTGCATTTAAAGAACCACCCCGCCCCAATTCGAGGAGGCGTTCGTGGGCACCCCTCCAAAGGAGGGGAATTATTGGAGTAATCAATGATAAAAAAAATTAAGGCTGTCGCGCTTTCGATACTTGTTTTTTCCCTTTGTTTCGCCGCTTTTCCGCTGGTTGGGTGCAATTCGCAACTTGACGCGAAAAGCAAGTACGCAATCACCGCGACCTACTACGAGAATGAAAAGCGGATTGACGCCACAATGATTGTGGAATACGTCAACTCTGCCGCAATCGAACTTGATAGCGTGATGTTTCATCTTTATCCCCGCGCTTTTAGGGAGGGGGCAAGGTTTCCCGCCGTAAGCCCCTCGCAACTATACGACGCTTATCCGTTGGGAATGAGTTACGGCGATATTTCCATACTAAAAGTAGTGCGCGACGGGGAGGAACAGGACATCACCATTGTCGGCGAGGACGAGGATATTTTGCGCGTTGACGGCGCGATAAAACCTCACGCAAGCGCGACAATCGAGATAGATTTTTTGCTGCGCCTGCCCACCGTGCGCCACCGTTTTGGGCTTTTTGACGGCATAGTCAACTTAGGCAACTGGTACCCCATCGCCTGCATAGTGAGGGAGGGAAAATACGACGCCACGCCTTATTACTCTAACGGCGACCCGTTTAATTCGGACATCGCTGACTATGATGTGTCGATTAGCGTACCCGAAAAATTCAAGGTTGCGACAAGCGGAAGGCAGACGGAAAGCAAATCAAACGGGACAAAAACGGTGCGGGCAAAAATCGAAAACGCACGCGACCTTGCGGCGGTAATAGGGCAGTTCAACGTGATTTCTAAAACGCACAACGGCGTGCTGCTGAATTATTATTACCGCAGCGATATGGACCCGCCCTATCAGCTTGGCACGGCGGCGGACGCGTTGGACACTTACAGTGAAATGTTTGGCGCGTACATCTATGACAGCCTTAGCGTGGTGAAAACGCCCTTTTTACACGGCGGAATGGAGTACCCTGCGCTGATTTATATATCAGATGAACTAAATCAAAGCTTGTTTACCGAGGTGATTGCCCACGAAACCGCGCACCAGTGGTGGTATGCCGCCGTGGGCAGCGACCAAATTCGCGAGGCGTGGCTGGACGAGGGGCTTACCGAATACACCACCACACTGTTTTATGAGTTTAACCCGTCGTACGGCGTGACGAGGAACGAGCGGCTTGCGGACGCGATGAGCGCGTACATTTTGTTTTGCGAAAGATACAAAAATAACGGGAAGGACGACACGTCGATGAATCGCAGCGTGGCGCAGTTTTCGACCGCCTTGGAGTACAGCTTTTTGACGTACGTCAAGGGCGAGCTGATGATTGATACTCTGCGGGAGTCGATAGGGGATAAAGCGTTTTTTGAGGGGCTGAAGATTTATTATAGGGAAAATAAGCTTGGGCGCGCGGCGTGCGACGATTTTATCGGTGCGTTCGAGGCGGCGTCACGTACGAATTTGAAAGGATTTTTTAACAGTTGGCTAACGGGCAAGGTCAAAATGTTTGCGGCGTAACAATGCTCAATGCTCAATGCGCAATGCTCAATGATGGTCGCTTTTTTTAGAGCGCATCAATGCTTAATATTCAAGGCACATTGCTTAAATTCGTCATTCATTGAGCATTGCGCATTGAACATTGAGCATTTAATAGTTATCCACATATCAACAGGTTATCCACAGCGGCGAAAGGCTATTAAAATGCAAAATTCATCTTTTTTTGACAAATAAAGAGTGTTTTTGTCGAAACTTTGCAAGTTATCCACATTTTCACGCCCTGTTGTATTACATAATTATGGAAATTTCGACGAAGTAAAACGGAGTATATTACGAGACACAATAGAATTTTTGGCGCAAAAAACAAGTTTACAACGAAATAAAACAGAAGGATTTTTATGATTACATCGATTAAATTAAGGACTGTCGCGGTAGTTGCCGCCTTTTGTTTACTTGTGGCCGGGGTGTGCGGGGCGTTTGCCGTTGCCGCCGGGACGCGGCTTAACATAGGTTTAACCGTGGTGCTTGACGCGGGGCACGGGGGCGTGGACGGCGGCGTGTCGGGCAGGGCCACGGGCACAAAGGAGAGCGACATCAACCTTGCCGTAACGCGTGCGCTACGGGACTTTTTGACAAAAGCGGGATACAAAGTGGTGCTTACGCGCAAAAATTCAGAAGGGCTGTACAGCGCGTTTGACCGTAACAAAAAACTTGCCGATATGCAAAAGCGCAGCGACATAATAGCTGAAGCCAAGCCCGACCTTGTGGTCAGTATCCACCAAAATTTTTATCCCTTACGCAGCGTACACGGGCCGCAGGTGTTTTTTTCGCCCGACGCGGAAACAAGCAGAGAGTACGCGCTTGTAATACAGGGGATTTTGAACGCGGGCGCGGGTACGGAAAGGGTGCCGATGAAGGGGGATTATTATATTTTGCAGTGCAGCGAGTATCCCTCCGTGCTGGTGGAGTGCGGCTTTTTGTCCAACCCCGAGGAGGAGGCATTATTAGTAAGCGCGAAATATCAGCAAAAAATGGCGTATCTGATTTTTTCGGGCATACACGCTGTGCTTAGCAAGGGAGGGAGCAATTATGATTATTTGTATAATTCGTAGAAAGAGTGGAGAGCGGTGTTAAGGTCGGTGAGTTGGAGTCAGTCAGATCCACGCCGTAGGCTCGGAACATTGACAACCCCGTGCAAGCGAAGCGCAACTCGGGGTAGGAAAAGACTAAGAATACACCTAACTCCGTCGGAAGTTTAACAAAATGTCACACCCCTGCGGAGTTTGTTTTTTATGCTTATGATATTCTGTGTTACGCTTTATTCACACGGGGTTATCCGTGTTTCAACGCCTACGGTATGTTTGAGGTCAAATCAGCCCCTCCTTTCCCGTCCAGCCTTGACCAAGAAACTTGCTACGTCAATCCCCTTTGTCCCGCGGCCGAAGCCCGCGTCCATGCCCGCCTCTTTGGCTATTTCGTGCGTGACTTGGGTGCCGCCCGCCACCAAAATCAACCTGTCCCTAACCCCCTTTTCGATACACAAATCGTGGATTTTCCTCATGTTTTTGACATGGACGTCGTCGTGGGTGATGATGGTGGAAATCAAAATTGCGCCCGCGCCCGCCTCGATTGCGGCATCCACAAGCTTTTCGCACGGTACACTCGTACCTAAATAAATGTACTTGACCCCGTACCTCTCGATTCCGCCGTGCTTGATGTCCAAAACCTCTTTAAGACCAACGGAATGCTCGTCGTTGCCCACCGTCCCCGCCACAATCAGCACGGGGTGTTTCGCGATGTCGGCACGAATTTCGTCCTCGCTAAGCAGCGGGATAACTTCGGGGATAACCAATTCCTTAATATCAATGTCGAATTTAACCTTGCCCTTGATTTCAACAAGAGTCCCCTCCGAGGGGTGCAGGGCGCGTTTATGCACGACAACCACGTCCTCTAAGCCCATTTTTTCGCCGCACTTAATCGCTGCAAATTCCGCCGTTCTTGCGTCAAGCGGCAAAAAGATAGAGGTGGTGACGATTCCGTCTGCCTTCCATTCAACCTCCGGCTTAACAATAGACGAATTTTCGTACTTCGCCACCTCGGCAAGCCGCACATTAACGTTATCATGCGCGTCCAACTCGTCAATATACGCAATCTTGCTTCTGTCCTCAAACGTGTCGCCGCCAATCGCCTCGCTCGCGCTCTTAAACCCCGCGGGAACGCAGTTATACCCGTAATGCACGGACACGGGCGCGAAATAATCCTTGTCGCGCTCGAAAACAAGCCCGACGCCCACGCCGCCGTTAATCTCGCGCGGGATTCCGTCGCCGCTCCTCTCCGGATAACAGCCGCTGTCGATAAAAAAGCCTTCCTCCACCGCCTTAAAGTAGCCGCCGACCGCCAAAATCTCCTCCATAAACAGCACGGCGCGTTCCTTTAATTCCCGCGCTTTCGCTCCCAAAACGCCGTCCCGCTTCAATTCAACCATTTCGCGCAGCCCGTCCAAGCCGTTCAATGCTTGCCGCGCCGTGTCTATCGCCGCGATATTGTTGTAATGCCACGGCACGTTGCGCCCCTCGTCGGGCGTGATTGTCGATTGTATATCCGCGCTGGTAAGCCGCGAAATCACAAGATTAAGCGTATGTGTCACTGTCGCCTCGCGCATATCCGATTCCATGTACTTGGTGTGCTGCTGCGCCCGCATGGTGTAATCTTTAAACAAATCGCGCAAGGCGACGGCGTAAGGCAGGTCGAGCCTCATGCACGGCGCGGGCGGCGCGGAGGGCGGCACGGTCGATAAGGCGATATTCTTGGGCTTAATCCCGACGCGACGCGAAAAAGCGGAGTTGATGGCGTGCTGAACCAACAATTCGGGCATGACCTTCCACGCCTTCATCGCGGTCGCGTTGGCGTTGTGCGCACCGTCAATCTGCAAAAGCTCCGCCCACGCCATGATTTTTTTGGCTTCGCAGGCGTCCACAAAGCTGCGCACCATGTTGATGTTGCGGTACAAAACGTTGTACTGTGGGTCCTGGTGCGCGCCGTTCACCCCTTCCTCGGCGAACATGACGGCGATGTCAGGGCCCGCCACCCCCGAAATGTAGGAGTGGAAGTTGATGGGCCGTCCGACTTCTTCTTCAATGGCGTCCAACGCTTTGCGGGAAGCCCGCACCTGTTTGCGGGTAATGGTCACGCCGCCAATGCCCTGCGGAGTGCCCTCTATCAGCGAGTCGTAGTGGCTTTGACCGGCGGTGCGAATCACCATGATGTGGTCCGCGCCCGCCCACGCCGCCATGCGCATACGGCGGATGTCGTCTTCAAAGCGCCCGCTTGCTATTTCCGTGGTGATGACGCAGTCGGGCTGGGGGTCTATGCCGCCTATGCCCCTTGCGCCGGGTAATGGTATTGAATTAAGAAGGCTGTCGGAGGTTTCGTGATACTCAAAATCCCCGATTTGCCTTGTTTGACCGCGGTTTTCGCGCCAGTGCCAGCCGCGGCGCTTGGGCGCGTAATTCTCTAAGTCCGTGAGGATTTCTTTTAAATCCAGCTTTTTATTGGGTGTGAGTGTCATTTTATTATCCGTTTCGTTCATTTGGTTGCCCATTTGATTGCCCGTTTGATTGTTTGTTTGGTCGTGTTTCATTTCACACCTCCGATTTGGGCAAATAATGCGTCTATATTATCCCACTCTTGACCTGCGGCAAGCAAAAGCCCCGCCTCGCGCACGCTCACGCCCTTTTTTTGCGCAAGCCGCCAGACCACGCCCCCGCAGCCCTTGCCCATCAAGCCCTTTTTCATGACGCCCTCGACGATGGGCGCCGCCTCGACGGAAGAAAAACCCATGCGTAACAATACGCTGCGCTCGATGGCGGGCGTGGTGTTTTTGTACCCGAGGTCAAGCATCGGCTGCACTATCTCCTCCGCAAGCGCCCAAAACCGCTCGTACAGCTCCTGGTCGGTCAGCGCCGCAAGGTGCTCCCGCCTTGTTTCAAAATCGTCCTGTCTTTTCATTTTTGTGTTCTCCTGTTTGTAATTGGATTTGTTGTTGGAACTGTTATTGTATTGGAATTTTCTTGAAAAACTATTGGGCGGACGGCCGGTGGTCGCCCCTACGGTTTGTTTAAATCCGATGTTCACGGTTTTAATCCGACATTCATGGTTTAATGTATCCGTAGGGGCGGGCATCGCCCGCCCGCTAATTAAATACTAAAAATAAATATCTTTATCCCAAGCATTCGGGTTGTTGTCGATATATTCCCAAATTTTTATGTATTCGTTTTCGTCGCGGACAATGCGGTCGTGGAATAATTTTTGTCACAATGTGTATCCCACCTGTTTTGATACGAATCCTTTGAACTGATTGATAATCCGCGATACCGTAGGGGCGACCATCGGTCGCCCGTTTGTACATTCATCCATGTACGCGGATGGATCATTTATGGTGGGCTGGTCGTTTGTAACGGGCAGGCGACCAATGGTCGCCCCTACGGTTTCGTTCTGTGTCGATTTATAGCTCGTATCCGTGGGCGGACGACCAATGGTCGCCCCTACGGTTCCATTATCCACAATACTGACCAACAAATGTACATGATTTGGCATAATAACGTACTTGTCAATTTCTACACAATCATAAAATTTTGGGATATTTTCAATCGCGGTCTTAACAATTTCGCCGATTTTTGACAGCGGCGGAATAGGTGTTTGTTTTGGGTCGTATTCGTTGTCCGTGCATAATGATACCGTAGGGGCGGCCACGGGCCGTCCGCCTGCCCACAATAACGCGTGTTTGTCCTTTACGCAAACCGTAATAAAATAACACGACGGCGCGGAATAATCGAACCCGATCAATCGGTTAGGTTTTCTTGTGAGAATTTCATCCACTTAACATTTCCTTATGCGGACGACCGATGGTCGCCCCTACGGTTTGTACGTATACAAGAGCCATTATTTTATACCAACTTTTTTACTGAAAAGAAAATCTATCTTTTATAAATATAATGTTAAGATTAAATTCTCGCATAACTGCCTTGACTTTTGAATACGGAATGCTTAAGTCAAAGACCTTAATCGGGCTGCCGTTTTCAATATGCTGCAACTCGGTGTATTTAATCCGCATAACTCCCACCCTGTCGCTGAATCTGCCTATAAAAACACCTATGGAGACTTTAATGACTGATAATTTGCCGTATTCAATTTCTAAAATGCTGTTATAATTAATGTGCGTATTTTTCTTAACCTTAACAGTTTCTTCCAATATGGTTATTTCTGCCTGATCAAAAACTGTGGTCAATCTGCCAAATATTTTGGTATATTCCATCAGGCAAAGAAGCAAGACCAGCCATGCCGCTACCGCCCAACAAAGTATTGTCAGCCACAGAGGCAACCCCATTTCGAAAGAAAGCTGCCTGTCCAAAATAAAAATAACTGTATAAACAGCGGCGCAAATCACCACAACTATTAAACCAGTTTTAAGCATTTTATGAAAGGTACTATTTGCTGTTATTTTTTTCATATTCCTTTTATTTCTTTGAACACTTCTTTAACAAACGCCATGTCCGCCTTTGTTTCCTCTGCCAAAAACGCAATATCCGCGTCGTAAATCCCCCTCACATCCTTGTCGTTTGCCCCGTACCCGTAATTGTTCAAACAATTCTTGATGTACGACTTGCGCGCCTTGTTCAAATCAAAGTCCCGCGCCTTAATCAAAGACGGGTCGGAGGGCAGCACGATATTCACACCCGCAATTTCCGTTTCAGGGTCGCCAAATAAAACCTCAATCCCATTTGCCTTTGCAAAACTTAATTGCGGCATTTGGTGCTTGCCCGCCCCCGTGTACTCCGTTTCCTGCACCAAAATCATCCGGTCGTCCGTCATTTCCTGCGCCAAAGCGAAGGCGGCGGTGACGGAGGTGTTGCCCGCGGGCCCCCTTTCCAGCCCCTCAAGCGCCGACAAAGCCTCGGTGATATAAAAAACCTCGCCCTGCTTGACTAATAAATACCTGTCCAAATAGCGCAAACTGCGCGCGGCATTGCGCGGCACGTCGCTGCGGTCAGGCCACGTAGCGAAGGGTATGCCGAAGCCGCTGTGCCCCGTGGTGAAAGACTTGCGGTTAAACGCCGTGTCCGACGCCATGTGTAAGCCCGACAAATCCACGCTTGCGCCGTAAACTTTGACCGACCCCGCGCCCGCCTTGATTAGCCCCCGCGCAGTGCCCGTCACGTTGCCGCCCCCCGCCTGCGTCGCCAAAACTATGTCGGGCAAGCGGTTGAATTTCGCGCGAAACTGCGTGGCAATCTCAGCCCCAAGCGTCTCAATCCCCGCAATCCCGAAAGGCGTGTACAGCGACGCGTTAAAATACCCCGTCTCCTCCAAAAGCATAAGGAATTTGTAGAACAATTCGGGACCGACGGACAACTGTATGACCTCCGCGCCCATAGCCTCGCAGGCGCGCTGTTTCTCCAAAATTTCGGGCTGCCCGACCTTTTTGGAGTCATAACACTCCTGTACGACGATACATTTCAGGCCGTGTTTTGCCGCGTTGCTGGCGACCGCCGCGCCGTAATTGCCGCTTGTCGCCGCGATTACGCCCTTATAGCCCATGCGCTTTGCGTGATAAACCGCGCACGCCGCCCGCCGCGCCTTAAAGCTGCCCGAGGGGTTGCAGGCTTCGTCCTTGACGAAAATCCGCGCCGCCTGCCCCGTTTTTGACACCTTGCGCGCCAAGGCGGTAAGGTTTTTGAGTTCGATAATAGGCGTTTGCCCCACCGCGACGCTTTCTTGAATGGCAAAAACCTCGTCAAGGGTATAGCCCGTTTCCGCCATCATTTTTTCATAGTCGAAGGCGATGCCGCCGCTCTCGAACGCGTCGTAATCTATGCCGACGGACTTTTTCATTATCTCGTTTTTGCGCGCCATTACGGCGGCATAGGTGTTGTCTTTCATAGTCGATGTCTCCTTTTCTTAATTGCAAGGGTAGAGGGGAGAGGATAGAGGGAAGAGGGAAGGTTGGGTTACTTTGGCAACCTTCCTTCCTTTTGTCATCCGGGTCCTTCGCTTCGCTCAGGATAAACTCCGCGAAGGATCTATTCCGCCTTTCATTATTTGTCATCCTGAACGTAGTGAAGGATCTCGCTTCGCGTTAGGAATGACAAAAGGATAATGGTCAATACCCCAAAATGTCCTTCACCTGCCGCCGCACCGCGTCAAGCTCCGGCACATACGCGCCAAAACCGTGCGTATAAGCGGGTTCCACATCCTCCAAAACCCCACGCACCACCCTGCCCGTAACGGTGGTGATTTGACATGCCTCACCGATTTGCGCGTCGTGGCATAGGTACCCCTTGACCCACATGAGTAGCGGCACCTTTTTTGTGTCGTCGGGAACCTGTGGCGCGCGTTCGCCTGCGGCAAGCACCGTGTCGCGGATTTGCACCCACATGCCTTTTTTGATTATCATTGTTTTGTCCTCCTTCGCCCCGAGTTGCGCTTCGCTTGCACGGGGACATCAACGAATCCACTGTTTTTTAGAAAAATACAATGTAAATAACATTACTTTGGATAATCGCCCATAAAGGGTATAAATTTATCGGCCAAAAAAATGGTTCTGCGAGGACTTAATGCGTACCAAAGGATAGCATAAGTCACTATTGGTGAGTTTGCGGGTGCGATATGCGTACTGCGCTGCCGTCCGTATCGGCACGGATTTGGTATTGCAGTTTAAGACCGCCTTACAATCAACAAGCGGTAAGCGCGATACGCTTGATTGTCGCAATAAAATTATACCACATTATCCGGAATAAACGCAACCCGTTTGATGAGTCATTTTATTATTTATGGAAAAATCAAGCGAGTGGCCAAAGATAAACCTTGCGGCAGGTACTAAAGCAACCGAAAAGAACCCGTTCAAAAAACGGGTGGAAAAAACGGTGACGCGATAGAGGCCTGTTTTTTGCAAAGGCTTTTTACAAATTGAAGAAAGTGTTTTTTGACTTCAGCAAGTAAAACGATGCAGGCGGCAGACAGGACGACCGGCTCGTCGGCTTTTTTAAGAGCGATTCCGTCCTCCTCGCAAAACAATTAGGATAATGAAATACCAATTGCAACTTAGAGCTTTTCAAGTGACGGGACATTTTGACGGCGGGCTCTGAAAGTGCGCATCGTAAGCCGAGTTCGCAGAAATTCCAGAATTGATGCGGTTATTTTTAGCTGTTAATACAAAAACTTAATATAAAATTAACCTTAAAAGCCGCGCGATAGGCTTGCTTTTTTGCGCGAAAAAATTGTATAATCTTGGTAGTGTCGATTATGTTCGCTTTTGCGGCAATGATAAAAAGTCGGCAAACAAATCTATTATACGGAGGTAAACAAAATGAACAATCTATTGGCAATTTCTACCGGCGGTATAGTCGGCATTATCGTCGGCGCGGCAATCCTGTTACTGCTGATAATAATCATCGGCTGGTTTATTTCGACCATGAACGCCATGATTAGGCTTCGCAACAACGTCGAAGAGGGTTGGTCCACTATCGACGTGTACCTTAAAAAGCGGTACGACCTTATCCCCAACCTTGTCGAAACGGTCAAGGGGTACGCAAAGCACGAAAACTCCACGTTAGAAGCCGTCATAAGGGCACGCAACGCGGCGATGAGCGCGGGCGGAGGGGTAGAGGGCAAGGCTGCCGCCGAAAACGCGCTGTCGGGGACATTAAAGTCGTTATTCGCGCTTTCCGAGGCATACCCCAATTTGAAGGCGGACAGCCACTTTTTGGATTTGCAAAAGCAATTACAGTCCCTTGAAAGCGAAATCAGCCAGGCGCGGAGGTATTACAACGGCGTGGTCAAGACGTACAACAATAAGATTATGGTTTTCCCATCGTCCATAGTGGCAAAAATGAAAAAGTTTGAGAAGAAGGCGTTTTTCGAGATTGCGGAGGCGGAGAGGGCTAACGTGAAGGTAAGTTTTTAATGCTCAATGCTCAATGCGCAATGCTCAATGATGGTCGAGTTTTTTAAGCGTATCAATGCTTGATGTTCGTGGCACATTTCTAAAAATTATCCTTCATTGAGCATTGCGCATTGAGCATTGCGCATTCTGAAAAAGGGTTTTATGGTAAAAATGAGAAAAAGAATCGTTACCATCGCAATACTGCTTTGCGTCGCCTTTGCCCTAAGCGGGTGCACGATTACGGATTGGTTGTTCGGGACTGACCAAACCCCGGACGACGCTTTTAGCGTTGTCAAAGTGCGTACCTCTATTGACATACAGGAGAACGGCTCCGCGCTTGTCGTTGAAAATATTGACGTAAAATTCAACCGGCAGCGGCGGGGTATAATACGCGACCTGCCGACGGGCGCGGGCGAAACGTACAGCGATATCAAAGTTAATACCAAGCTTGTAAGCTGGGGAACTTACAGCGCAGGAAGGCCGCAAAGCGTGCCCAACAATTACTTTGTCACATCATCTAACGGCTTTGTGTCCATCAATATGGGGACAAAGGACAGCGAGGCCGACTTCTTTTACTATGCCGGCGACAGAGTAACGTACACATACAGTTATAAAATCAACCCGCCGGGCAAGTACGCCGTCGCCGAAAATTACTACATGAACCTTGTGGGGTTCGGCTGGGCGACATCGCAGAGCGACGTACGCGTGGACGTGAGCTTTCCGCACGACATAAAAGAGCTGTTTTTCTACGACAAGCAGGGGAGTAACGAAGGCGCGCACTACAAAATGACGGGCGGCGCGCTTGTCTTGCAATCGGGCATCGAAAGCGTTTTGCACGCCGCGCTGAATGTTGACGGAGCGGTCAATTTCTTTTACGTCGAGGCGGCGCACCTATCCGCCTTTCAGGGAATAACGATGCAGGCCTCAATCGACGGGAGGCTTGGCACCGACTTTGACCTGCGCGTATTTTTCGGCATATTAGTCGCGATTTTTGTTGTCGCGGGCGTGGTTTTGCTGTGGTTTTTCAGACGCCAGGCGCCCGTCGTCGAGGTGGTCGGCTTTTATCCCCCGGACGAAAACGGAGTGAGATTGAATCCCGCAGAGGTCGGGCTGCTGATTGACAACCACTGCTCGCCCGCGGACATTACCGCTCTGATTTTTTACTGGGCGTCGAAGGGCAACCTGCAAATACTGGGCAGCGACGACGAAAAAAAGGAGAAAAGAGGGGAGGATATGACCCTTGTCAGGCTTGTTGAGCTTCCCGCACACGCCCCCGCCTATGAGAAAAAGCTGTTTTCCGCGCTTTTTGAGTCGGGAAACCGCGTCAAGGTGGATTCGCTGAAGGACAAGTTTTATATGCATATAACCTTAGCGCAGGCAGCGGTCAAGGAGAAGTATAACGGCAAATTACACAAGGCGGGAATGAGTATTTTGCTTGCCGCGCTGTCCATTTTGCCGGCGTTTTTCGGGTATTTGATTTACGGCTTTACCTTAAGCGCGACGCTGTTGATTTGGAGCGGGATTTTTGCGGCGATTCCCGCGGCTATAATGTACTTTGCCGGGTTTATGCGGCAGATGAAAATTCACAAGCTTTCCGCAAAGGCAAAAAGGTGGAGCATGATAGGCATTGCCGCGCTTGCGGCGGTTGTCGGGGTTGTATTTTCGCTTTTAAACGCCGACGCTCTGCCCCTTTTGTTCAGTATGCCGCTTAATTTTGCCGCCGTGGCGGGGGGATTTTTCGCGCCGTTTTTGATACAGCAAACCGATTACTACCGCAATCTTTTGGGGCGGCTTATCGGTTTTAGGAACTTTTTGATAGCCGCCGAAAAGGATAGGCTGGAAGCGCTTTTAGCGGACAATCCGCAGTATTATTACGATATTTTGCCGTACGCCAACGTCCTGGGCGTGTCGGACATCTGGGAAAACAAGTTTAAGGGATTGACCTTGCAGCCGCCGCGGTATTATTACTCTCCGTACAGCACTATTTTCAGCATTTTGGTGTTTAACAGGCTGTACCGCAGTATGAACAACAATGTGAGAAGCGTCGCCGTGTCCCACCCGTCAAATTCGGGGCGCAGCGGCGGTTTTGGGGGCGGTGGTTTTGGTGGAGGCGGCTTTGGCGGGGGATTCGGCGGGGGAGGCTTTGGCGGCGGCGGGGGAAGAGGCAGGTAAATGAAATGCTTAATGCTCAATGCTCAATGCTCAATGTCGGTCGAGTTTTTTTGAGCGTATCAATGCTTGATGTTTAAGGCACATTTCTAAAAATTATCCTTCATTGCGCATTGAGCATTGCGCATTGAGCATTATAAGGGAAAAACCGTTGAAAATCGCAATTATTGGCTATTCGGGAACGGGAAAGAGCGCGGCGGGGGTGAAAATCGCCGAAAAGTTGGCGCTGAGTTTTGCCGACCTTGACGAAATTATCGTTTATAAACAGGGGATGTCGATTGCGCAGACGTATATCACCTTTGGGGAAAAGACCTTCCGCAGTTTGGAGGAAGGCGCGCTTTCTGAGGTGTTATGGCACGACGATATTGTCATATGTGTGGGTGGGGGACTGCCCCTTAATTCGTGTATAATGGAGCTTTTGCAGGATTTTGTGAAGGTGCGCTTTACAGCGGGCGCGCATACAATCCACGCCCGTCTTACCGCCTTAAACCGCCCGAAAATTTGGGATTATTCCTTAGCCGCCATAAAAAAAGCGATAGCGGAACGCGAGGAAACGTACAGTTTTTACGCGGATATTACGATTGACACGGACGGGAAGACGGTGGAGGAAGTGGCGGAATTAGTGGTCAGTGGTCAGTAGTCAGTGATGGTCAGATTTAAATTGAAATTGTTTTTTGTTGGGGATTGTGTGAGGTGTTTTTTTTGCATTACATTGTTTTTAAAACCCAACCTTCACTGACCACCGACTACTGATCACTGACCATTATATTTCAAACAATTCAGGTGAAAGCCCCGAAACAAACTTCTCCCCCGTAAAGTCAAAAGGCGTCAGCATTACGCCGTCGCAGGCGAAATCGGTCTTAAAACGCGACCCACAAAAGCGGGAAATAAAAGTTTCGTACGTTTTTTGGATATATTCCGCGCTGAATTCCTTAAAGTGCTTGCCCGCGCCGCCGACAATAATTTGCCCCGCTTCGCCGTAAGCCATAAAACGCAGCAGAAAATACTCGTGCAGGCGGTAGTCGCCCAAAATATCCTCGGTGCGCTGGTTTTTCAATAGTTCGGGCGAAACCGGCGTGTTCAGTATGCTTTTCAGCGTCTTTTTCGCCTCCGCAGGAACAAAAAAGGGCGGATTTTTGACCACCCCGCCGAGGATAAGCCGTATCGCGCTTTTGGTCAGCGACGAATTGGGGTTGTAGTGAGCCAAATGGTCGCCGCCGTAGGTGTTAAACCCGAGCGCGGCTTCGGACAAATCGCTTGTACCCAAAACGAGCGCGCCGAATTTGTTCGCCAAATTAAGCAGAATCTGCGCCCGCTCGCGCGCTTGCGCGTTTTCAAAAACCACGTCCGTTTTGTCGTGATTTATTTGCTTTAAATGCCGTGTGACCGCCGCGGAAATGGGTATGTTAAGTCCCGTCACGGAGAATGCGGCGATAAGTTTTTGCGCGTTGTTTTTTGTCCTGTTTGAGGAGATGTGCGAGGGCATGGTGACGCAGATTATATCGGAGGGTGAAAGCCCGTATTTTTGCGTATTGAGCGCGGAAAGCAATGCCATCGCAGAGTCTAAGCCGCCGCTAAGCCCCAAAATCAGCTTTTTTGCGCCTGCCTCGCGCATCCTGCCGGTTATCCCGCGACTTATTATGTCCAAAATTTCCGTGATTTCGCTTGCCTTGGGGAGGTAGCGAGGGGTGTAGTCGGGGAGTTCAATTTTTGTTTTACCATATTTTTGTTTTCCAATATATCGTGATTTTGTGTCGATTGCATTCAAAACCGCCGACGCCGAATGCGCGTCAAAGCCCTCCGCCGCCAAAATTTGCCCGTTTTGCGCGATAATCTTGTCGCCCGCCCGCACATAATCGGACGTCGTTTCGCCGTTTCCGCAGCAGCACACCGACACAACGCAGCCGTTTTTTGCCGACAACGCCGCCGTCTCGCGTAGCTTGTTTTCCCTCCCGCCCATAAGCGCGGGGTAGGACGCGGGTATCGCCAAAACGGTTGTCTTGCCCGATTTAGGACTAAACTCATAGATTTTGTGTTTGACGGCTACAAAATAATCGCCCCTAAGGTCCAAAACCCTCTCGTTTTCAAGTTTTACAAAACATTCGTCCGTTTCGTATTCGCCGTTTGAGTTGCATTCGCCGTTTGCGTCGCCGCCGCCCGCGTGTTTTCGGTGGTTGCCGGTTAAGGGCGGGTGTGGCTGCATATCCTCGATAACTTTTCTTAAAACTGCAAACTCGCTTTGGCTGTTCGCTATCGGTTTAATCGCCTTCAGCTCGCCCTTGTCGAAAATAATCCCCATTTGCGTACCATAAAGGGGGACGCTCATGGTAACGGTGGCGCGGGTTTTCGCCATTACGATGTTTGCCACCTCCCAAACCGCGTCGCTTACGTCCGTACGCGCGCTTAAGCACCCGCTTTCGCCCAAAAAGCAGTTTTTCGGTAAATTTATAATTTGCGCCCCCTCGTTTTCGGCCTTTAATACGGCGTCAAGTAGTGTTTGGGCGTTTTTTGTCAGCGTCCCCGGGGTGACAAAGGGGGTTATAGAGGCGACTTTTACGGACATGATTATTCCTCAGACATATTATAGCACTAACGCGCGAATTTGGCAACCTTTTGAGTTTGAATTATCGTCGTTTGCAGTATTGTTTTTCTTGCGTTTGTGAGGTTAAAAAGTGTATACTTAACGACACACGATGTGTAACGCTAAATGCACAATTACATTGATATATTTTAAATAAAATTTATCCTTCATTGTGCGTTATGCATTGTACATTAAAGACAAAAACTTTTTAAAGGAGAAAACACATATTATGAGAAACGTAAAAGTAGCAATATGGGGCTTCGGCGCCATGGGCAGGGGAGTCACCGCGATGCTCCTTGGCAAAAAGGGCGTCGAAATTACCGGCGTCGTCAACAGGCGGAGTGAGGTCGGCCGCGAAATTCACGAGGTTTTAAACCTCAAACGCGGCGCGCACCCTCCCATTACAATCACCAATAGGGTGGAGGACGTCATCTTTCGCAAAAGTTGCGACGTCGTAGTGCTTTGCACGGACTCGTTCACCAAGGACGCCTTCGATAAAATCAAGCTCGCCTTAGAGAACAAAATCAACGTCGTTTCGACGGCGGAGGAATTCGCATATCCTCAGGCGCAAAACCCCGATTTGGCCACCCAACTTGACAAAATTGCCAAGGAAAACGGCGTCACCGCCCTCGGTACGGGCATAAACCCAGGCTTTATCCTTGACTACCTTATAATCGCCCTTACCGGCACTTGCGAGAACGTGGAGACCATCACCGCCCGCCGCGTAAACGACCTTTCGCCCTTCGGGACGGCGGTCATGCACGAGCAGGGCGTGGGAATCTCGCCTTTGGAATATGACCGACGCATGAAAGAGGGCTCCTTGGCGGGTCACGTCGGTTTTCCCGAATCCATTTCTATGATTGCCGACTCGCTGGGCTGGAAATTGGACAAAATCGAGCAGACCAAAGACCCTATTATTTCAAACACGCACCGCAAAACCCCTTATGCGGAGGTAAATCCCGGGAATTTGGCGGGAATCCGTCAGCAGGGGTACGGCTATGTGGGCGGCGGGGTGAAAATCCACATGGACCACCCGCAGCAAATCCTGCCCGGCACGGAAAATATTGCGACGGGAGACTACATACAAATCAAGGGCAAGCCGGACATCAGTATGGCGATTAACCCCGAAATCCCCGGCGGCATAGGCACAATCAGCATGACGGTCAACATGATTCCGCACGTTATCAACGCCTGCCCCGGCGTGGTCACGATGCTTGATTTGCCCGTCCCGCGCGCGATTATGGGCGATTTTCGGGCATTTATTAAGAAGTTGGATTAGGGTGCAGAGGGTCGATAAAAACTCCCTTGAATCGCAGAGACGAACATACTGACCCCGGGTAAGCACAAGGCAACTCGATGCAAAAAACAAGGACGAATGATGAAACCTGTCGGAGCAGATTATATTTTTAATCATATAAATTGGTTTTTCATATTAAATTGGTTTTTGAAAAATCATCCCGATAGGACAGATGAATTTTTGAAGAGAGTATGCGAAGAATATCCCGAACGTATAACACACCCTAAAATTATTTAAAAGCAAGAGAATAGTTATACTTTTATAACCCCGAGTAAGCGAAGCGCAACTCGGGGAAAGGACGCCATGCACACTGACATACTCATTGCCGAAATAGGGAGCACCACCACGGTGGTAAACGCGTTTACGCTTTCCCCGCCCAAGTTTATCGGTCAGGGGATGGCGGCGACTACCGTGTCTTTTGACAGTGGCGGCGACGTAAGGATTGGGCTGCAAAACGCGATAAAGGACTTGGAACGCAACCTAAACCTATCCGCCCCCCTCAAATACGGTGAAATGTTGGCGGCAAGCTCGGCGGCGGGCGGCCTAAAAATGTGCGTCCATGGCTTAGTCTACGACATGACGGTGCGGGCGGCAAAGGAAGCTGCGCTGGGCGCGGGCGCGGTCTTGAAGGTCGTGACGGCGGGCAAACTTACCGACCGCGACGTCAAAAAGGTACAAGAACAAAACGCGGGGATAATATTGGTTGCGGGCGGAATGGACTACGGCGAGCGCGAAACCGCCGTTTTCAACTTTACGCGCCTTGCCGAGGCCTGCCCCGCCGTCCCCTTTATTTACGCGGGAAATATCCAAAACCGCGACGAAATTTTGTCCGTTGCGCAACAAAAGGGCGTCAAAGTTTATATAACCGACAACGTTTACCCCGCCGTGGACGTGCTGAACGTCGAGCCGGCGCGGGCGATAATCCAGGACGTTTTTGAGCAGCACATTACCCACGCCCCCGGCATGGGTGACATTAAGCAGCTGGTGGGCGGCAAAATCATGCCCACACCCGGCGCGGTTATGACGGCGGCGCGTCTTTTGTATGAGGAAATCGGCGATTTGGCGGTTTTCGACGTGGGCGGAGCGACTACGGACGTGCATTCCGTGAGCGTGGGGTCACCCGAAATCGGCGCGATGAGCTTAGCCCCCGAGCCGCTGTGTAAGCGCACGGTCGAGGGGGATTTGGGCGTATTTTTGAACATTCCGCATATTGTGGAGAAAATCGGTTTGACTGAGTTGGAGCGGGAGTTTGCGGGGGCGGCTGACCTAATTAAAAACGCGAAAGCCATACCTGTGACCGACATTGAAAGGCGGTTTATCGGGAGGCTGACCGCCGCCGCAGTGGCAACCGCCTTGTCGCGCCACGCGGGGAAATTGACCGATTTTTACACCCCCGCGGGCAAAAAGACGGTCGCCACGGGGCGCGACTTGACAGCGGTTAAGTATTTAATAGCGACGGGCGGCGCGCTTACCCGCCTGCCTTATGGGGGCGAAATATTAAAGGACGTTTTAGAACCGAAATCAAGCCAACGGCTTGCTCCCCGCGAGGGCGCAAGGGTCTTAATTGACAACGACTACATCATGGCGTCCTTGGGTGTAATGTCGGCGGTTTATCCCGACGAGGCGTTGGTGTTGTTGAAGAAAAGCCTAAATATTTTGTAGGGCGGGGGTTTGCTTCCGCCGTGCCGCAGACTTTTTCGTAACATCACATGAACCACCCCGCCCCAAAGCAAGAGGTCTTCGTGGGGCACCCTTCCGAGGGAGGGGAATTTTTTAGGGCGCCAACGCCCTACGACGAAAAACAACCGTATCACGCACAAAAGGAGCATACACCATGAAATACCCCGTTTTAATAACAAACCGCGCCAAACTGGCAAACAACATCAAAATAATCCAAAAGCTTTGCGCCGATAACGGCGTGTCTTTCTGCGCCGTGACCAAGGTTTTTTGCGCCGCGCCCAAGATTACGCGGGTTTACTATGACGCGGGGGTGAGGGAGTTTGCCGACACAAGAATCGCAAACTTAAAAAAAATCAACTACCAGGGCGTGACAAGGTGGCTGCTGCGCCTGCCTATGCTGTGCGAGGTCGAGACGGCGGTCAAATACAGCGACGTCAGTCTTAACTCCGAAATTGCAACCGTCAAAGCCCTAAATAAAGCTGCGATAAAACTCGGCAAAACGCACAAGGTGATTTTGATGGTGGACGTGGGCGATTTGCGCGAGGGCGTGCTGCCCCGCGACGCGCTTGCCGTCGCGGGCGAAATCTTAAAGTTTCCGAACATTGAATTATACGGCTTGGGCGTAAACTACAACTGCTTTGGCGGCGTTATTCCCACGCACGAGAGCATGAGCATTGTGACAAACCTCGCCTATGAAATAAAAAACAAATACGGCGCAAATATCAAGGTTATTTCGGGCGGGAACTCGGGCTCTATGCACTTTTTGACCGCCCGCACCATGCCCAAAGAAGTTAATTATCTGCGTATCGGAGAGGTAATCCTTTTGGGGCGCGAAACGTCGTACCAGCAGCACATTGACGGATTGCACGAAGATGTTTTCCGTTTGCACGCGCAGATAATCGAACTCAAAAAAAAGCCCTCCGTCCCCGTGGGTGAGCTGGGGCTTAACGCTTTCGGCGAAAAGCCGGTCTTTGTCGACAGGGGGGACATTCTGCGCGCCGTTATCGCCGTCGGCCGCCAGGATGTGGACATGAACAAAATCGCGCCGCTCGATCACAAAGCCGAGATATTGGGCCAGTCCAGCGACCACACGATTGTCGACGTTACTCATAGTGACACAAAATACAAAGTCGGCGATATTTTGAGTTTTTCCGTGTCTTATGGGTCTTTGCTGTCCCTTTCGACCTCAAAATACGTCCGCAAGGTTTATGAATGACCGAAAGCCGAAAGCCGAAAGTTGAAAAAATTTTTTACGGCCCTCAAAACGGATAGACAAAAAGTTAAAATTAGTATATAATAATTGACGCGGCGACATTTAAGTCGTTCTTTATACCTAACAACGTGAATAATTTTTTATAGTGGAGGTTTTTATGCTCGAACAATACGGTATCAATGTGGCGACGGGCACCGCCAGGTTTAGCGGTAACACCGCGCTTTATCACAAGTATCTCAAAAGGTTTCCCGAAGACGAAAATTTTAACAAACTGACGGCGGCGCTTGAGACGAGCGACGCGGAGGCCGCCTATCACGCCGCCCACACTATCAAAGGCGTTGCGGGAAATTTGTCGGTGGATTCGGTGTTCGAAGCCAGCCTGCCGCTTAACGAGGCGCTTAAGGCGGGCGACATAGCGCGGGGCAGGGAGCTTTACATAGAATTTAAGGCGCTTTACGACAGGGCGTGCGAGGGGATAAAAAAATTTTTCGGGATGTAACGTGGAAGATTATACAAGGCGTGGTGCTGGTTGCGTTTGCCTTACTCCTGGTTTAAGTTTAAATACAGCGTCGCTCGTCGCAAGGCAACTGTTGCCCGCTTGACCTATTATCCAATCTTTCACAGATACGGAACTTGAACGCGTAACGTGAATTGGTTGTCGTGGGGCGCGGCAAACTACAACGTGGCGGGGTGTTTGCGCTATGGTCAGTATTTGCGGAGGAAAACAAACGTGGCGGAAAATATCAAAAGAAAAATGCTTGTCGTAGACGACGAGGAAGTCAACAGGGCGGTTATCGGAGCTATTTTCGAGGACCTTTTTGACGTTACGGAGGCATCCAGCGGCGAAGAAGCGATAAAAATTGTCGAAGGAACGGAGGATATTTCGATATTGCTTTTGGATATAGTCATGCCCGGCCTTTCCGGCTATGACGTTTTGTCGTTTTTAAAAAAGGGCGGATACCTGCAAAAGTTTCCTACGGTGGTCATCTCCAGTCTTGACGATGTGCAATCCCGCGGCAAGCTGTACGACTTGGGCGCGTCGGACATAATCACCAAGCCCTTTGTTCCGGACGTGGTAAGCCAGCGCGTGGGTAGCGTCTTGGATTTTTTTTCAAAACGCTTCAGTGATACAGACGAACGCCGCGGGCTTTTAATCGCCGACGATATGGAGATGAATCGCGCCGTAATATCCGAAATTTTCTACAAAGATTATGAAATTTTTGAGGCGAAAGACGGGCAGGAAGCGATGGATATGTTGGAGCAGAACGGGGACAAGCTTGCCGCCGTGATATTGGACGTTATCATGCCGCGCAAGACCGGTTTTGACGTTATCGAGTTTATGCGGGATAAAAATTATCTCGAAAATGTCCCTGTGGTGTTTATCACTGCCATGGAAAAGCCCGAAAACGAGCTACGGATTTGGAATTTGGGCGCGTCTGACGTCATAAGTAAGCCGTTTTTGCCGCACATCGTCAAAAAGCGGGTCGAAAACGTAGTCAGCCTTTACCGCCAAAAACGCAAAATGTCGCAAATGTTGGAATACCTGGAGCGTAAGCAGGATTTTTTTAACAACGAATTAGTGGACGTTTTAAGCTCGATTATCGAATATCGAAGCTTAGAGTCGGGAAAGCACATTCAGCGTATCCGCCAGTTCAGCAGGATTTTACTCACCGAGCTTGTCAAGCAGTCTCCCGACTTCTTTTTGGACAACGAGACTATATTGACCATCGCCGACGCCACCGCCATGCACGACATCGGCAAAATAAGCATTCCCGACACGGTTTTGAGCAAACCCGGGCGGCTCACTAAGGAAGAATTTGAGGTAATTAAGCAACACCCTGCCGTGGGCAGTCAGATACTCAGCCGTCTGTTGGGTAGCGATATGAACGAGTATATGCGCTACGCCTACGACGTTTGCCGCTACCATCACGAGCGTTGGGACGGCAAGGGCTATCCCGATGGCCTTATGGGC
>WRDI01000005.1 GCA_009783515.1 Bacillota bacterium
CTTTGGGGGTATAATACCCCTGTTCATACTCTGCACGTTCTTCATTTATAAAGTAGTTATCCGCGTCGATAAGGTCGGCAATCTTGTTAGCAACCTGTACCCAATTCAGCCTTACATCAATGTCGTTTTCGGGATTTTCTTTATCCCTTAACTTCATCGTTATTCCCTTAAAGTCGTGCCATTCCTCATAAGGCGAATCCATAAAGCCGCCTATGCCGTATTCGTCTTTCAAGAAGTCGGCATATTCTTTTACGGTAGGGTCGGAAAAATACTGTTCGTATATTCTGAATTTTCCGTGCTGTACACCGCTGCCGCGCTTTAAGTGCCGTTCAATCAGTTGTTCCTGCGGTGTTAATTCTTTGGGTTGATAACCCTTCGGCTCGTCAAGAAGGTCAAATAAACTTGCCTGATTGTTTTTCTTTTTGCCGTTTCGTTCACGGATTGATTTTCGTTCCTTTTCCTGTGGCTGTCTTACTTTTTTGGGTTTAGGGGTTTCGTCAAATTCTTCCTCAAGGGCAAAGCCCTCGTCCTGTTCGTTGTCGGAAAAATCATCCTCAAAGTCGTTTTCGTCGTCAAAAGGATTGTATTCGTCCTCATTCTCGTCTTTTTCAAGGAGTTGTAAACCCTCGTTCTGTTCGTCCTCTGATATTGATTCTTCAAGCCTATGGGCAAACGCTTTTTGCTCGGCTGACTCTTTTTTTGAATTTATATGCCATACCTCGCCGTTGTCCTCGACAATTACAACATGGTGGCTATCGGAAATTTGACCTACGAGCCTCGTTTGCACATGGTACGGAAAACTGCACATCGGTACTCTTTCGGATAATCCTAAATTTCGTCCCGTTAGAGTTAAGTCGCAAAGATTAGACACCATAATCGCGTTTTCGCCCATAGCCTCGTAAAAGTCGCCAAGACGGATAAATACAATAGCGTCCGGGTTTTCTTCCTGCGCTTTCAGATACTTTTGGTAGTAGGGCGTGACTTGCGGTTTCGGCTCCGGCTCCCGCGTTTCGGGAGCAAACATTTTTTCAGCGTCAACAATATTAGTTTGCCCGCTTGCCCTTTCTATTTCTTGGTACAAGAGATTTGAAACAGCGTAAACCTCTTTGAAAAACTGTGCGTTTTCCAAAAGAGGATAGGGCAAGCCGCTTGTTTTGATATTTTCATCGCTCGGCGGGTTTGTTTTAGCGTACAGGAAATAAGCCGCGCCCTCGCAAAGCAGTTTGTTTTTGCGCTCGTCGTCCGACAGATAATCGTTGTCAATCAGGTAGGCGGCAACGCCCGCGTAAATTCTTCGGTAATCGCCCGATATGCCGTCCGTTACTTCCTTGCCGCTGAGTAAATCCAATCCGTCAAGGATTTTTTGGATAGGGGTAATCATCTCACGATAGCTATTATCCCCGTGAGTATCCGCTTCGGTAAAGACATACTTGGTGTTGCCGTCGCTGTCGTAATACTTAATGCTCTTGCTTCCTTTGTGTATACGCCGTCCCATAGCGTTCCACTGTTCAAAAGAGAAACAGACGGTAGCGGCGGGACGCTGTACAAGGATTTGGCAGGCGTCGTGAAGTTCGATATGCGGATTCAACGCCGCGATGCGGTAGAAGTCTTTTAAGCCCTCGCCGTCCGACAGCTTGTTTTGAAGCTCGGCGTTAATATGTCCTAATCTTTTCTTCTGATTAGATAATTCTTGAATTGACAATTCTTGATTAGATAATTCTTCGCTCATTTAGCCATGCCCTCTGCGAAAGGTGCCATAGGGGAAGGAATATGGCGCAGTCGCAATTTTTTAGTGATTTTTTGCATTTCAAAGCGGCGCGGGAAAATACGGACTTCCCTCATTCAAATAGCGGCCCTCCGACCAACGGAACCTACTCTCGCGCCGCCTTAAAACCTAAGTAAAGTTGCGCCGCTCATAATGGCGCGTTATAATATGGCGTTTCCCGATTTTGTCATAAGGGTCGGCCATACCCATAGTGGCCCAATCAATGAAATTATGGGCAAAATCCGCGCCGTACCTGTAAATAAACCTGCGGCTTATTTCAAGCCCCGCTTTTTTGCCCGACAACATGGTGTAAGCAATAATTACGCGGATGTCCATCGTGTCCGCAAAACTTATAGCGGTTTTACCCGAAGCGTTAAGCTCTTTTTCCAATTCTTTACCCTTGAGTATCATGTACCCCGGCGTGATGTGTACCTTTTTCATATTCGGTTTTGTTCTCCTGAAAAAAAGTCCTCTCATATGTAAGCCAGGAACTCTGCGCTTTTGTAACATCGGCATTTTATACAAAGCTTTTAAGCACTTGTTCTCGCACTTTTTTGAGAACTCTGCATATAGCCATTTTGTTCGTCGCTAACTCTTTGGCTATCTGCGTTTGGGTTTTGTTATTGATATAAAACTCAATCGCTACTTTTCTTTGGTAATCCGTTAAATCCTTTGACTCCGCTAACGCTTCCATGACGGGCAGGCTTTCCTCCCGCTCCCGCTGAATAAGAATTTCAAGCGGGTCGGGATTGCTTGAAATAAGGGAAAAAGTTTCTTGCTTCATTTGCAAGGACTTGTTTTCCAAGTCGCCCCAGCTATGCTGTTGATCTTCAAGCTCCATAAGGTAGTCCAAAGAAAGGTGCCGCCGCGTTTCTTTACGCTCAATGCGCTGTTCTCTATCTAACGTCGCCATGTATTCGCGCTTAAAGTCCTCCGTGACCTCGATGTCCTCGCAGTGTCCGTCCGCGAATTGGTAGTTGATTGCTGCCATTGTTTTTTCTCCTATAAATTTGTCGGGGTTTTTACCCCCGCGCCTATGAGGAGATGAAAAAGCGGTTTTGCAACCAAAAACTAAAAATATTTTTTTAAGGTTGTATGTATCTTTGAAAGCTGCTTACCGACGGCCTGATGGCTGATTCCTAAAATCTGCCCGACTTCGCATAGCGTCTTTTGCTCGTAATACCTAAGCCGGACAAGCCGCCGCTCCTCGTCGTTTAATTTTGTAACGGCAGTTATAAGCGTTTCTTTTTCCTCGCGCTTTTCATAATCCGCTCCGATATCCACGCTCTTATCGGCAGGCTCCCAGCCTGTCCGTTCCTTGATGCCGTCCAAAGACGCTTCCTTGCGCCACCGTGTCTTACGCGCCGCGTTGTCGTCCTGCCGCTTAAATATTGCAAGCTGTTCGGCCACCTCCGGCGTTACGGTTTTGATAGCATAGCTGTCCGCCGATTGATATTGTGATTTCACTTTCTATTCCTCCGTTTTTTTGGTTTTGGTTTTTTGCTAAAACCGAAACGGGGGAATAAGGACGCTATAAATACAAAAAGCCCCGTTCCGTCCGGACTAAAAATCCGACCGACGAAACGGGGCTTTTGGGGTATTGATTAGAGTTAAAAAAAACCTTGCAAAAATCAAACCGTTTTTCGGTCTAATTTTGCAAGGGTGTAGATAGCCCGCCTTTACGCGCAGGGCGTCTACTTGTTGAATACAAACTCTCTTCCGCTATAATCGAATACTCACCTGTCAGCCATTTCACACTGACCATCATTACGGCTCCTCCTGCCGAGCGGCATTGTCTTTTATAGCGGCGCAAACATATTCAGTTGTGGGTTAAAAAAGCAAGGCTACCCGTAAGCCTCTTTTGGCTTCGATTGCCGCTTTGCTTGTCTGACGACAATCCGCGCCGTCACAGTTGTTTCGGTGATGCTCATCTTGACGATAAGCGGTTTTCCGCACTCGGGGCAATGCGTATGCGCAAGGCTCGGCGGCTTCAGTTTGTCCTCGAATTTCGCTCCGCAATGGGAACAAGCGTATCCTCTCATGTGTTTTTATCCCTCCTTAATGTTTTCTGGCGGCTACGCGCCGCCGTTACTTGCCCGCCGTATGTCCTCTTTGACATATTATCCTTAACCCTCGGCGTCAATTTTTCTTATAAAGCTGACAAGTTTCCCAACTATACGAAAATCGTCCGCGTCAATGTCTTGGTATTTATCGTTTTCGGGATGCAATACGCGCCTGCCGTCTTGTAACACCTTGTATCGTTTAAGCGTAGCGTCCGCTTGGTCTGCAAATTCACTTCGTATTGCTACTACAATATCTCCGCTGTCAGCGTCGGGCTGTTCACGGATAACGAGGTAATCTCCGTCCTCTATCCCCGCGCCTATCATACTGTCGCCCTTAGCGCGGAGGATAAAGCAGTTACCGTGTCCCGTAAACTCGGTAGGCAGTTCCATAACGCCTTCGTATTGCTCGATTGCCGTCGTAGGCTCGCCGCAACGCACCTCGCCGATTATAGGCGCATGGCGCTTGGGGTAACGCGACAAATGTTCGGGCATAGCTACCGTATTGTCGTCGTTTAGCTCAATGAGCCCTCTGTCCGCTAAAGCGTGAACGAGTCTATGCGCGCGGGGCAGGGTAATATTGAAACGCTTTTCAACCTCTCTCTGCCCGGGAGAATATCCTTTTTGCGCTTGGAACTGCCGAATGAACTCTAATATTTGATACATCAAATTTTCGTCGATTGACCGCATTTTTGTACTCCTGTGGTTTATTTTTGGCATAAGGCGACGAATTTTGCCGCGTTTTTATCCCTCATGATTTGTTTTTTGGCATAAGGTAAACTGTATCCTAACGTGCTTTTCTTTTATTACCGTAACAGTGCAGTTACGGAAAGCTATAGTAGCACACTATGCGAAGGCTTGTCAACAAAAAACCGGTCGTTTTTAAATTATTTTTGTGGAAATAATAAATTATACAAAGGCGGCTGCCTTTTTGGACAGCCGCCGTCTGTTGTTTGAGTTTTTGTACGAAATCGTGGACAATTATGCAGTAAATATGCCAAGATTTATGTGTTTCCGTCACGCCGATTGTTGCTATGCGATAGACGCGGACAAATTGCCGTATACGATTTGCAGCGACTCAATCAGCAGTTCGGCGCTGTCCTGTGAAAGAGAGCCGCTACATTCCTCAAGGCGGGATTGTAAATACGCTATGTAATCCATATAATCGTAGGCAGAAGAAAATGATTGCCCAATCGCCGTTAAATAATCGTTAATTTCGCCCGCCGTTAAATATATTTCCGTGGTCATAGTCATGGCAGAATTGTCGGATAGATTTGATAAATAACCGCTTAAGTTCATCCCACTGCCGTTAGAGGAGTTGTTTGTTGAAGAATTAGCGGTCGTCGAATAGCTGCCGGACAAACCGGATAAGTTGCCGCCCCCGCTCATTCCGAAGTAGCTGTAAAACGGGTTAATATGGGTCGGGCAACCGATACCATCCCATTCCCAAAGTAAATAAGGCAAGCCACTGGGCGTGTAGAAGTTAATCAGGTAATAAGGAATTTCCGGCAGGATCGGCCCCATCCCTATGTAGGCGGCAAAAGCAAGCTCCGCGAAAAAATCGCCATAGCTATTAAACCAATAATTATTGTAAGTCGCATAATAAGGGCTCCCGTAACCGACAATACCAAAAATATACATGCTGTTTGCGTCGGTGGCGAAGTTGTGGTCAACCGTATTGGTGCCGTATTGGAGCATCCCGACAATACCGCCGACATAAATGGTCACATAATATGTAAATAACGTGCCGGCATTGTAATTGTTAATTATTTTGGCATAACTGCCGGCATACCCTACACCGACATATCCGACAATGCCTCCGATACGCGGCAGAAATTCGTTGCCGTCAAGGTTGCTTATGTCGCCTATGTTATAGCAATTAGCTATAACGCCGCCCCACGGCACAGAATTGCCGCCAAAATATTCATAATAGCCGCTCCAAAACATACTGCCTGCAATCCCGCCGATACAATCGACGCCGTAAATATCGCCTGTGTTGTAGTTATTTATAGCTATGCCGCTGATTAAGCACCCAGCGACGCCGCCGACGTTTATGCTGCCGGCGACCGTGCCCGTATTATGACTGCCTACGACGGTAGCCGAACTCCACTGCCCAACACAACCTGCGATACCGCCGACATAGTCGCCGCCGCTGATGTTGCCGTCATTACGGCAGTAAGCTATAAGTCCAAGGCTTTCTCCCGCGATACCGCCGACATAGTCATTTCCGCTGATATTGCCTGTGTTGTAGCTGAAGTATATCTCGCTGCCGGTGCTTCCTGTAATGCCGCCGACGTAATCTCTGCCGCTGACATCGCCGGTATTATAGCAACTGTACACACCTCCACACCCCGCAACGCCCGCAACATAATCTCTGCCACTGATAATACCTTCATTATAGCAATTACTCATACCTCCGCACCCAGCAATGCCGCCGACGTAATCGTTTCCGCTTATGCTGCCGCTGTTATAGGAGTTGGTTATATATCCATAGCCCGCAACGCCGCCGACATAATCCCCGCCTTTTATATAGCTTTGCTCTACGCCAAGGTTGATTATATCTCCGTAATCACTGTACCCAAACAGCCCCTGATAATCGTTATTATTGCTTATGTAAATACCAAAAACCGCGTAACCGTCCCCGTCAAAATAGCCGCCAAAGGGAGAACTCAGTGTCCCTATAGGTGTCCAAAGATTCAAATTTGCCGTCAAAGCGTCCCACGACTGCCACCCGTAGGTGTCGTTAAGATAAATATAGTCCGTCAAAACAAAATACTTGTCGCTGTAACTGTTACCCCCGCCTACCTGCTGCGCCAAATACGCAAGCTCCGCAGCGTCGGAAATCCGCCATGCGGTTTGCGCGCTAAGTCCGTCCCCGGCATTGCCGCTTATGAAATTGGTCGTAGTTGCCCCGTCCCAAACTACGCTGCCGACATCTATCCAATACGCATATAAAGTAATATCCCCGTTAATAAAGTAGCTTTGTACGCTATTCATGCAAGCGTCGTAATACTTTATGCCAAATTCGTCGAAATACCCCCCAAAAAAATACCCTTGACGCGCGGGGGCTTCGGCAAAGGGCATAGGCGCGCCATAGATTGCCACAACATAATCACTGCCGTCGCCGCCTTGCTTATCGAAAATTACGACACAAGTATCTGCCTCATAGCCCCAAACAACGGGTCGGTTGGACGGATTACAAAGAAGGCTCCAGCCGGTTGGGCGGCTCGGCCACTGCGTGTATATCGTCAGGCTGCTGCAACCTGAAAACGCATAATCGTCGATAGTATCAACGCTGATTGGGATGAAGATTTTCGTTAGACTGGTGCAATAAGCGAAAGCATAGTAACCGATAAAATCCACACCGTCGGGTACTATGAATTCCACTAGGCTGTCGCACTCATAAAAAGCAAAAACGTCTATAGTCTGAAGCTGACCGTTTGGCTTAAAAATAACATTCGTAAGGCCTGTTCTGGCAAAAGCATGAAAGCCGATACTTGTTATGACGGCGGGAATAGTAATTTCCGTAAGGCTAGAGCACCAATAGAACACAAGGCTGTCTATAGTTGTAATGCCGGCGGGGATAATAATACCCGTCAAGCTAACACAGACAGAGAACGCGGATTCCCCGATACTCGTGACGCTGTCGGGTAATGTGATTTCTGCCAGCTTGACGCAATTCGCAAATGCCGAAACTCCAATCGCGGTAAGCTGAATACATTGCTCCAAGTCAATGCTAATCAGGCTATAGCAATGCCCAAACACAAAAGCCCCTATAGTGTCAAGCTGGCTGCCTTGTGCAAAATATACACTTGTAAGACTGTTGCAAGAGTTAAACGCACTATCGCCGATAATTGTGACGGACGCGGGAATGGTGACGGAGGTCATGCTCCGCTGTTTAAAGGCGGAGGCCGGGATAGCCGTTACTCCGCTTAATATTGTGACATGTCCTAAATTTCCAGAAATCTTATACGGAACGTGCTTAATCGACCACGTGTTACTTGCCGCCTTCTCGTACAAAACTCCGTCTTGGTGTGTATAATACGCGTTGCTTGCGGTCATGGCGATACTTGTTAGCTTGGTACATCCCGAAAAAACGTCGTCGCCCACACTTATGACAGACGCGGGGAGGGTTATGCTTGTCAGGTTATTACAGCCTGAAAACGCCCCGTCGCCTATGGCTGTCACGGATGCGGGGATTGATACGCCCGTTATACCGGATTGCCCAATAAAGGCAAATGCGCCTATCGCCGTGATTTGCAAATTGTTGTGTGTTGAGGGAATAACAACGGCTCCCGTAAGTTTCGCCGCACTTGCCGCCGTAATTTCATACGCAGTATCTGAATTTATTAAGGTATATTTAAACACCCCCAACACGGGAAAGGAGTTATTTTCTTCCCAGGGTAGGTAATCCACCCCCAAAGGCGGAGTGGACGTATCGACAAACGCATTAAGCGCGGCAATCAAAGTGCTTCTTGCAGAATTGTCTATGGTGATAGGACTGACCGTAGCAGGATTTGCAGCATCGTATAATGTGTTGCCATTCGTGTCAAAAACACGGTTATCGGGAAATGTTGTGCCGCCTGCGACATTCTTGTTATTGTTTATGGTCGAAGTTTTTAAGAAATAGTTATATTTGACCGTATTAGCGCCATGACTGCTCCCGACAATACCGCCCGAAGAATTGCTGCTACAGTCGACAATGCCTGTGCTGTAATTATTTGTTAGCTCGCAACCTATTTTGATGCCGTCACCAATTACGCCCGCAATCCCGCCTACAGCAAAACCACCTTTGACATCGCACCTATTATAGCAGTTTGTTATAATCCCTCCGTTTTGAATATATCCGGCGATACTTCCCACGCAATAATCAGCCTCGAAATAGCTTTCTTCAATGCCAAGATTGCTTACAATCCCGCCGTCAATAATTCCAAACAACCCCTGATAAAGATTTTCGCCACTAATATAAATGCCCTTGACCGCAAACCCGCCGCCGTTAAAGTTACCGTCAAAGAGCATATCCAAGTTGCCGATTGGCGTCCATTTGTTCAAACCAGCGGTTGAAGAATCCCAGCTTGTCCAGTCGCCCGTGTCGTTTAAGTAAATGTCGTTGGTCAAAACATAGCTTTTGTCGTCCGGATACCTTGCCAAGCGCGCAAGCTGCGCCCCCGTCCCAATCCGATACGGAACGGATATGCCGTCCCCGCCCGCAAACCCGTCGGAGATTGTCCCGCTCCACCCCGCTATTATTGCGGCCGCGTAAGCCGACCAGCCCGCCGCCCCCTTGTACGCGTCCACACTACAGCTTGGCACAAATATCCTCCTGTCCGCGCTGCCGGCGTTTGCAATTTGTGTCCCCGCAAATACGTTTGAGCCGAGGGTTGTGTAGTTTTGCCCGGCCTGTCCCGCCGGGCGGTCTATGTAAACCCTTGTCAGCTTTGTGCAACCGTTAAAGGCCCCGTCGTCTATCGTGGTGACGAATTCGGGGATTACTATGCTTTTCAACTCCGTTTCGCCTGTGAAAGCAAGGTTGCCGATGGCGGTAACGTCCTGCTGCGCGCTGCCCGCGGGGCTGCCAAACGGGGCAAACCTGTTTGGAAGGGTGAGGTCGGCGTCCGTGGGCAGGGTGTAGCCGCTGACAAATCCGTCAACCGATATGCCTTGGCCGCTGATACTTGTTTCAAATACCGCCGCGCTGACCGCCCTGTGCGCGTTTAGGCGTTTGACCTGCTGTGTCGTCGTCCCGCCGGACACATCGGGGACTGTTATGGTAATATCGTCGGCATTATTGATGATTGTCCTCTTTAGCTGCGCCGCCGTAAGCGCACTGTTTGCTGACAGCATAAGGGCGGCGGTGCCGGACACGTGGGGTGTTGCCATAGATGTGCCGCTCATAATGTGGTAGCCATGCGCGACGTGAGTTCCTCTTGCTGTACAGCGATTGCCGTTAACATTACACATAGAAGTGGGAACTGTGCTAAGAATCCCTGTTCCGGGGGCATATATTTGGACTAAATCACCATAATTAGAACCATGAGCACTTCCGGCGGGCCATCCCCAATCGGTAGCTGTCGCTCTCGTCCCGTCCTCATTAGTTGCACCCACCGCCATTACATTCGGCAAGTTATAACACGCGGGATACATAGGGGTTGTATTTAAATCGGTGTTTTCGTTGGACGCAGCGGCAACGAATAAGCCGTCGTAATCCCGAAGCGCCGCAAAATGAACAGCACTATAAGAGGCAGGAGTTGTCCCATTGTTTGTTGAATAACGAAAACTGGCGTTAATGATTCTAATGCCGCCTTTTTCAGCGTCTTCAAGTGTTTTTTTAAAATTAGCGCTTGACCAATCAAGCGAAACCAAAGAAACTTGCGCCACCCCCGCAACGGCATTTGCCATGCTTCCAGCAACACCATTATTGGAAACCGCGCCAATTATTCCCGCCACGTGAGTGCTGTGGTCTGTTTCGGAACCTGTCGATGGAGTATTAACTCCGGTTACGGTTACGACATTAGCCTGTAAATCCTCATGATTAACGTCAAAACATTCTTCCATTACACCAACTAAAACATTCGCATTGCCCTTTGTTATGTCCCACGCGGCCTCCGCCTGTATTCCGTTAATCCCATTAAGACCCCACTGCTCGCCATATCTCGGGTCGTTGGGTGTCCAACATTCTTTAACCCCGTAAATATACGACGGTTGGGCTAACAAAACTATATCTAATTTAGATAATTCATTTGCGGCCTCAAGTACCTTTTCTTTGCCTTTCACCTTTAGTTCAAGCGTAAGTATCTGATTTTTTCTTTCACGCAGAGGCAAGCTCCTGTTTTCGGATTTTTCGACAAGGCTTCTCGCGTCGCTGATACTGATAAATTCTATCTTTTGTGAAACCTCGTCAAAGTTGTCAAAACCAATCGCGCTGATTCGACTGTACTCGCTTTTGAGTATAATATCGACCTTATCGTCCTCAAAATCGTCCTCGATACTCGGCGCGCGGAAATATTCCAGTATTTCGGAATCGTATTTTCTCGCAAGGCGCAGCGCCTCCGTTTCCGCACCGTATGCGTAGGTTTGCGTGTTAAAAAACGCAAAACCTATCGCCGTTAAGCAAAGCGCCAATAATAATGCCGTAAAAATTTTACCTTTGTTGACTTTTGAATTGCTCATGTTTTTTCTCCCTTGTTTTTTCGTTATTTTTAATAAATAGTGATAGCGTTCCTGAGCACTTCACCATTAGCTAAATAAATGTCGTATACACCTTTGTGCGCCACCCCGTAAATTTGAGGATAACCTTGGTCAATAAAGCAACCTTTCCCTTCAAATATCCAAACAGCTTCTCTCTGTTCTCCGACTTGAATAATGAATACACCTGCATCACCAGTTGACACAAAAAAATGTTCATTATATATTTCATTGTCTTCATCTGGCTGCAACTTGATTGCGACAATAGGAACGCCTCCCAAAACCTGACTTCCTGAAGTATAAAATATTACTACATCTTCATCCAATATATTTTTTGTCGTTACTGTTATTTCAAAAGCCTCGCCCTGCTTGACTGCCCTCGGAAAATCAACCAAAACTTCCACTTTTCCGTCCCACTGAGATTCCTTGATTTTTTCTCTTACAATTTCCATTTCTTCTCCTATTTTTTGTATCCCGTCTATCGCCTCCTTTGCCGCGCTAAGCGCCAAGTCCACGCCCGCCTTATCCTCCGCCGCGTCAATCGCCGTTTTACCCTCCGCGACAAGCCCCACAATCTCCGCCCAGTTTTCCGCATAATAATTGTCCTCGCCCTTGTCGCCGGCATAAGCCTCCAGCTCATACTTCGCCACCTTCTTATACAAGGCAAGCTCACTGGCCCTCAAGACCTCGTTCTCCGCCTCCAGCTCCGCGACCCGCTCCCGCAGGTCGTCAATCTGGCTCTTTAGGTCAGCAACGCCGCAGCCTGACAGCCCGACCAGCGAAAACAGCATTACAATAGCCACCGCCAAACATACAAACTTTTTAACTTTGTCAGCCATAAATCCCTTATTCATGATAAAAAAACCTCCTTTTGGTCTTTGTTATTTTTTAATTTGGTTTAATTTTTAAACTATATTGATGCCTCTGCGGTAAGCGTAACATTTACCGTGTTAGTGACAATATCGGTATCACGATAAATCTCTCGTATGGGACGTGCGTCCACAGGTATCTCGTTCTCAATGGCGTATGTAGATGCCTGAGCGACCGCTGTTTGTATAAAAATTACGCCAAGCAGTGCGATAGCGAATAGCAATGTTACCAGGGCAACTGCTACTATGGATTTTGACTTGATTCTATTTTTCATGATATTTTTCCTCCGTTTTTTTATGTTGTATTTTTGATTTATTACCATTCACCGAGATGAATTACATTCGCCGGTGTTGCAGACCTAACAAAATCCAATCTTTCCAAGTGGCGAATTGCGGAAGTAAAAGTTTCGGGATTACTTTCAGTCAAAAAAAGAAATGCAGTTTGACGAAACGCCAAATCATCGGGGAAATCTTGAGGCTTGCTTTGAGAACAATATTCAAAGCTCCTTATGCCTGCCAAACCAAGGTGCCGTACTTCCAGTTGGGGGTACCATGCACCCTCTTTAATTTGTTTAAAAAATATGAAGATAGCAGCATCTTCTGTGCCCGGTATAAGAAATTCAAATAGACCATCCTCAAAACTTCCGTCCCAAATTTCTTTTGGGTCAGTCAAATCAAAATGTTCTATTATTGTCATTACTTCGTCTATCGCCTCCCTTGCTTCCGTAACCGCGCCGTCCACTCCCGCCTTATCCTCCGCCGCGTCAATCTCAGTTTTACCCTCCGCAACAATTTCCATGATTACTTCCCATTCCTCAGTACAGTAATTGTCCTCACCTTTGTTGCGGGCATAAGCTTCCAATTCATACTTCGCCACCCGTTTATACAGGGCAAGCTCGCTCGCCCTCAGCGCCTCGTTCTCGCCCTCCAGCTCCTCAATCCTCTCCTCCTGCTCTTGCATCAAATCCCGCAGCTCCTCAATTTGACTCTTTAAGTCGCTCACCCCGCACCCTGACAGCCCGACAAGCGAGGACAGCATGACACAAGCTATCCCCAAGCAAACAAACTTCTTAACCTTGTTCGCCATAAATCCCTTACTCATGATAAAAATTCCTCCCTTTTTTTATGTTAATACAATTATATTAAAAAAACCGGTCAAAGTCAACCGATTATTTACAATTTTTAATAACGAAACAAAATGATAATATATCCCAAACAACGTCAAGATAACGAAACTTTCCTAATTACATTGTGCTATCGCGATTTCCGCCACGTGCGCGCCGTTTGTCGGATAGCGAAAATTTTGTTCAACCTTAAAATCCTGTTTTCTATAGACTATCTGCTCGGCAGAACAGACGACAGATAAATAAGGCAGAAAAAAACAGCCCTCCTACGTCAGTTGGTGTAGAAGGGCTGTTTGGTTGTCAGGTTAATCAATAGATTAGCTAAATGATGCTACGCCGCAAGGCTTTTTGACTTGTAAAGATAATTATCGAGTTGAGGCTCTAACACCTCTCTGACCTCCTGCGGCAGTAAGGCAAACACTTCCTCGTACCACGCCTCTAAATATTCCAGCCACTCGTCGTAAGGGAGAAGCTGTTCCGTGCTCGTAGAAGAATTACTCGTATTCGTAGAGGAGCCGCTTGTACTCGATACCAAACCGCCTCCGCCCGGAGACATCATTACATTGCCGTAGGTATGCACGACAAGCAAATAGCTGGGAGCAAGAATATATTCGTTCCAGCCGTAGTAGCTGTTGTAAGAGTAGCTTATAGCGGGCAGCATAGCATTGTTGATGGTGTAGTTAAGCGCTCCGGCAAGGGTGTTTACGCCAAATATGGGATGTATTGTGGAGAAGCCCCATTCGTCCAAAAGCATTCCCTGCTCGTTGTAGTAGGTGTTAAGTACGGAGAGGCCGCCCAGCCCGAAAAGACTGACTACGGGGTAAGGAACGCTCATCATGCCCATAGTTACGTCGGCGGCAAAGCCATAAGCGCAGTAGTTGTGTATAGCCATAGGGGCGTTGTTAGCGACAAGTCCTACAATCCCGCCGACTAAGCCGTTGCCGCTTACCATACCGGCGCTATGGTTGTTTAACAGCGCCCCGCCGTCAAAGAAGCCCGCTATGCCCCCGACAGTGGCGCCTTGCCCGCTGCCGCTGACCTTGCCTACGTTGTAGCAGTTTATTACCTGCGCATAGCCTGTAACCTTTCCCGCTATACCGCCTGCGCACGAGCCTATTACATAACCCTTGTTGAAGCAGTTTATTACCTGCGCGTTGCCGCTTAGCTGACCGGCTATGGCCCCTACATTCTCCCCGCCCTTAATATAGCTTTGCTTTACGCTGAGGTTAATAATTGTCCCGTGGCTAAGCTCCCCAAACAGCCCTTGGTTGCCGCTGTTGTTGTTTATGTAAACGCCTCTGATTGCAAAGCCGCCCCCGTCAAAGCTGCCTATTATGCCCGAACTGATTGGAGTCCAGACGTTTAAGTTTGGAGGAGGGTTTGTACCCCAGCTTTGCCAGCTTGTTACGTCGTTTAGGTAGATGTCGTTCATTAGCTTAAAATGAACAAGGGGCCAAGCCATGCTTACAATGTACGCAAGCTGGTCGCCGTACTCGAATGAATTTGCTTGACATACCGTACTTGTCCGCCATAATTAGACTTAGCCCGCAACGACTTTATCCGGGAACTATCCGCGACGACGCCTATGTTTAAATGCCCGTCACCGTCGATATACACCCCTCCGAATTCATCGCTCCACAGAATCATAATAGTACACAGGCCCACCGCTGTCGCCGTCGTCATGGGCATTATTATAACTAAAAACATTTTGTTTATATGCAGTATCAGTATCCGCTACTGTTATGATACCGGTTGTTTTTCCTGTAGTTTGTCCTATTTTCATTATGGTATCCGTACTGCCATAACCTTGTTTTATAACTGCTTCCGTGATAAAAGTATAGCTATTGTAGTAACTGTTCGGGTCGGCATTATAGCCTAATTTTACATTATCTACAATAGTCGATCCTCTTGCGAGTGGCGTAACCTCCCAAGCGTCTTGATCCGCAAACGGCACAAACGCAGCATCAATATAACCGCCGTCTATATTTTCCCCTTTTGCCCCGGACCCATATCCGCCTCCTACGGGAGTTTGGCTGCCTCCTTTCACCGTGGTATAGTTTACGCTTAACGAACAATTAGAAGATTACGTTTTTCATAAAGGTTTAGACGAACTTAAAAAGGTATACGAAAAAATTTTTGCCGGGGGGCTAAATCCTACTTCCTTGGTTCTTTTGCATTATCCAATTTACCTGTTTATGCGGCATTATCCGAATTATGTAACGCCAGTCCAAACTCTTTTGACGGGAGATGTCGTTTTTGATGATGATTTGAATTGTAGGGTTGACAGCAGTATGTTTGACGCAGATGATGACTCGCCCGAAAATGTTAAGGTAATTTGTCAAGTTCCTCATCATGGGGCAAAAAATGAATGGGAGAAAATGTCAGACAGCATAAAAGATAAAATCAAGACGGTGATTATTTCTTATGGCAACAAAAATACATACCATCATCCAAACGGAATAGTGGTTTTAGATTTATATAATGCAAGAAAAAAGATAAAAAATGTTACGCAAGGAAAATCTTTTAACTATTTTATATGAAGGGTAAACGCGCGCAAATAGTTGTCTTTGACGGCGAAACGGTATGGCTTACGCAAGCAAAAATGGCGGAGCTGTTTCAAACAACGCCGCAAAATATAACCATGCACTTGAAAAAGATTTACAATCAAGGTGAGCTTAATATTGACGCAACTTGTAAGCAATCCTTACAGGTTCAAATCGAAGGGGCGCGCTCGGTCAAAAGAGAAAACACCAAGTTTTATAACTTGGACGCCATCATATCGGTTGGGTATCGGGTGGATTCCCATCGCGGCATACAGTTCCGCACATGGGCTTCGGCGGTGCTGAAAGAATATATGCGCAAGGGCTTTGCGATGAACGATAACCTTTTGAAACAAGCGGGCGGCGGGTCGTACTTCAAGGAATTGCTTGACAGAATCCGCGATATACGTTCAAGTGAGAAGGTTTTTTACAGACAGGTTTTAGACCTCTTTGCGACAAGTATGGATTACGATGCAAAGTCCGAGGTCGCCGATAAGTTTTTCAAGGAAATGCAGAATAAATTACTTTTTGCAAATGCGGGTGGTACGGCGCCGGAGCTTATTGTAGGCAGAGCTAACGCCGAACTACCATTTATGGGGTTGCAGGCATTCAAAGGCGAGCGTCCAATTAAAGGTGAAGTCGTTATCGCAAAGAACTATCTGACAGAGGACGAAGTGACCGACCTAAATTTAATGGTTTCCGCATATTTGGACATATACCATGCATTTTATCTTGACAATTTTCGTGATGCACAAAATTTCGTTTAATCGCTTCGGCTAACGATTTTATTTTTATTGCTCATAATAACCGTATTGGCAAATTAGAGCCAAGGAAGGGTAGTATATTTTGCACCGCCTATCCCGCCGTCCATACTAAAGAATACCATTATTAAAAAACTTCTCATCCACTATGATGAAATTGTCGAAATCTATGTCGTTCATTTTGAGGATAAAATTGTTGTCAAGCGCGCGTTCCTTGGGCATACTCTGAATGGAAAAATTCGCGTTTATTTTATCCTTTTTATACGCCGCCCGCGGTGCGGCAACCAACTTATGGTTTTTGTAATATTCGTCCTTGTCAAGGTCTACGGCGATTATGCTGTCGGGTTTTTTAAGTTTGGCGCCCGCAGGCAAAAGCTCTAAAACCTTTTTTGCAATAACACAGGGGTAGGTTGCGCCGTTGACGGTGTTTGGCATTAGGCCGTATTTCGCGCCTATCCACACCGCCACGATATAACTGCCGTCATAGACAACGACATAGGCGTCAGAGTTACCTTCGTTGTTACCCACGGTGCCTGTTTTGGCGGCATAACCCTTCCCGATTCTTTTCGCCGTGCCGTCCGTCGCGCACTCGGATAGCATTTCGTTGATAAAATACGCGGTTTCTTCACTGACAGCCCGCCGCGCTGCCCGTTCCCTTTTGTATACAAGCGTGCCATCCCCGTCCCGAATAGCCGTGACATGTGCTCCCCTTATAAACTCGCCGCCGTTTGCAAAAGCCTGGTAAGAACCCGCGATTTGCGTCAGTTTCGCCCCCTTTTTCATGCCGCCCAAAGCAAGCGCGAGGTGGTCGTCGCCCTTTTCAAATTTGTACCCCAATTTTTCTGCGACTCCCTTGGAATATTCGATGCCACACATATCCGTCAGCTTTACTGCGGGGATATTTTGCGAATGTTTTAGTGCCACGGTCGCGGAAACCCACCCCAAGTTCCTGTCCTTATAGTTTTTTGGGGCGTATCCGTCAAAGGCTACGGACTCGTCCAAAATCGGCGTGACGGGCACAATCAGCCCCTTTTCGAGGGCGGGCGCAAAGCTTATCGCGGGCTTAATCAGTGACCCCGGCTGTCGGTAAACCCCGCTTAAATCCCTATTGCCACCCCCCGCGTTGGCTATTATGTCGCCCTCTGCCGTCATCACGACCACAGCGATTATGGCGTCCTCTCTGCTTTTAAAGCCGTTTTTGTTCTCGAAACGACAATCTAACAAAAGCCTGTTAATCTTTTTTTGCAAGGTACGGTCAAGGTAGGTGGAGATTTTGTACCCGCGGCTGAAAAACTCGTTTTTAGTCAAATCAAGGACCTCGCATGCCTCCGCAACCAAAAAATTGGCGTATTGGTCGAAAAACACGTCCTCAATGTAAATATCCACGGGTGCGTTTTCCTCGTATTCTGTCGCGCTTATTCGCTTAAACTTACGCATTTGGGCAAGCACAAGACGGCGTCGTTCATTTGCCTTTTCGGGGTTTACCACAAGGTTATAATTTGAAGGATTGTTAATGACCGCTGCCAAAATCGCACTCTCGTTGAGGGTCAATTCGCTCGCAGGCTTGTTGAAATACGCCTTTGCCGCCGCGCCTATGCCGTACACGTTGCTGCCAAAGTATATGACGTTAAGGTACATCTCCAAAATCTCGTTTTTGGTATACCGCCGCTCGAGGTCCACGGCGATGCGCATCTCGTTTATCTTACGGCGCATCTTTTTTTCGCCGGATAGGTGGGTGTTTTTGACTAATTGCTGCGTGATTGTGGACGCGCCCTCTTTGAAGGAGTGAGATTTGAGGTTGCTTACGCCTGCGCCTGCGATGCGGTAATAGTCCGTGCCGACGTGCTGATAAAACCGCGTGTCCTCGATGGAAATAAAGGCGTCGGCGGTGTATTTGGGGATGCCACTTAGCGGGACGTAAATCTTGTTGTCCATGATAAGGTCGCCGCTGACGGGAAGGCCCTCGCCGTCGTACACGCTCAAAGTACGTTGGATTTTGCTTAGTTTCCCTGCGTCAAGCCGCTCAAAGCCGTAGATTTTTACCATCGGTTCCATAATAAGGGCGCAAAAAAGCACCGCCGCAATACACAGGGAAGCAAGGGCTATCGATAGGATTTTGAGAGAGCGAGGCGTTTTTTTCGCGGTTTTTTTCGCGGGCTTTTTCATTATAGTAGTATTTATTAATCGGGGGGCAAATATTTATTGGTAGAGTTTAGAGAATAGAGAAAAGAGAATAGAGGTTAGCAGGCGGTAGGTAAAACTTGTGCCCTTATATAATTGCAAAAGAACGACGGATATGCTATAATGTAAACATGAAAAACATAGGATTATCAAAAGAAGAACTGCGGCAGTTTAGAGCCGACCTGAAACAAGCCGCCGCCTCAAAAGACGTGGAAAAATCGCCCGAACACATCTTGATTGAGGCGATAAAAAAATTCTACAACAATAAAAACAAAAAGAAGCGCGGCAGTGACGACCGTTACGGCTATTACAGCCTTAAAGTGGAGTTTCCGCACGGCACGGATGGCGTTATCCGCATTACAAATCAAGGACTTTGGTTCAAAGACAACCTGCAAGAAGCCCTTATTTTGCTTGAAACAAAACGGGACGTAAACTTTTCTCAAAAAGAGGAGCAAGCGAAAGCTATTGCGCAAGCGATATACTATATCAAAAAGTTTGAAAAAGCGGGCGACACCATACCGCAGGTGACGATAATCGCGGACATCAATCAAATTTTCGCCGTCCCCACAAGTCTTATCGTCAATTATCTTACAAAATCGCACGATTGGAATATCGCCCCCTCAAAAGCATGGCACGAAAACGCAAGCCTGTATAACGAATTATGCAACGACCACAACCTGGTGTTCCTTGTCCACAATATGCAAAAGGAGCATTTTGACTTCAACGAGTTTATGGGCTTTGTGGACGCGGTCGCATTCGGCGAAAAGCCCGTCAAAATCAAGGTCACAAAGGACACCCTGTTAAAAGCATTCGAAAACTTTTTACATATCGTATTCGGCGGTCACGCGCCCGACAAAAATATGTGGCAAATGTCGCTGTTTATCCAGTCCTTGCTCGGCAATCAGGACGTGTATTTGCACCCCAACAAGCCCAACACGGTAGTAATAAACGGCAAGGATTACCGCAACAACTTCAACACGACGCAGTACCAATTATTCTTCAACAAATACGACAAAAACAATTACACGTTAAGCGAGCAAAAGCAAATAACCGAAATCGCCGATACCCTGTTAAAAGAGGCGGAGCGGCGGTACACGGGGGATTTTTGGACGCCCGAAATCTGGGTGGAGCGCGCCCACGAGATGATTGAAGAGCAGCTTGGCGAGGACTGGAAGGAAAAATACGTCGTTTGGGAGGCGGCGTGCGGCACAAAAAACCTGACGCGTGATTACAAATTTGCGCAGCTTTATAATTCCACCCTGCACCAAGAGGAATTGAATATTTCGGTCGATTACAACCCCGAAGCGATAGAGACCTTCCAATACGATTTTTTGAACGACGACATACACCTGCACTTGCCCGACCTTTTATCCGATAAAATCCCGACAAAAATGCCCAAAAGCCTGTTCGACGCGCTTAAAGCCAAAAAGCCGATAGTGTTTTTTATGAACCCGCCTTACGGGCAGGCGGGTTCCGAAATGGGCAAGGAAAGCAAAACGGGTATAACGACAAATGCGGTCAGCGATATGATGAAAAACTTTTCTCAGGCAAAAAATGAGTTATATTGCCAGTTTATTTATCGTACCATGCAATTTGCCAAAACTTTTGGTTATGAAAAAGACTTCTTCTTCTTCTTCTTTTTCAATAAGGGATTTTTAACAAGCCCCGAATATGCAAAATTCACCGAATTATTATGCAGTAAGTTTACGTTTCAGAAAGGGTTTATGTTCAACGCGGGAGAATTTAACGGGACATCATCACGGTGGGGGGTAATTTTTTCTCACTGGAAAATAGGGGGAGGCGAGCAAAAATCCTTTTTATTTGATGTATTGTATTCGGAAGGCAATAAAATAAAGAAATCAGGCAAATGGGAAGGGAAAAAGTCGCCCGACAAAAAGGCTACTCTCGGGAGCTATGCCCGAAGTCATTTGGATTTGAAACGCGACAAAGAAAATGTTCCTGTCGCGGGTTTTGCAATATCAAAAGCCGCGCCAAAACTGAAAACCGACACATCGTTTGGATGGTTTCAAGACCATGGAAATTTGGTTCAGAAAGCCTACAAAGATACTTCTCTTTCGACGGGCGGTTGTTGCAATGGCGGTTGTTTTGTTCAAGCCGACAACTTTGAGCGGTGCATGATTGCCTTTTCCGTCCGCAAAGCCATGCTTGAAAAAATCGCCGAGCAAAAACTGCTGTGGGTGAGGGACAAGGACGTGTTCCGCAAGCCCAGCGACAAATTCCAAAAATCAAAGGAATTTGCCTCCTTTACCGCCGATTGCGTGGTTTATTCGCTTTTTGCAAGCGGCAGCAACCAGACAAGTTTGCGGGATTTTGAATATAACGGTAAAAAACACGACATACGCAACGAATTTTTCTGGCTGTCCAAAAAACACGTCGCGGAATTGGCGCAAGAGCATAAAAATCGGGAAATCGAGCGTGACGCAAGCGTAGATAAAGAACGCTTTGTTTATAAATGGCTTGGGGAACACAAAGCGGATTTGTCGATTGAGGCGGGGGATTTGCTGCGCGCCGCGACGGAAATATTGGAAAACAGCTTTAAGTATAGATACCGGTATACTTACGAACAGAACAAAGAAAGATACAATTTGCAGTCTTGGGACGCGGGCTGGCTACAAATTTACAAAATGATAGCAAGCAAAGAGGCGGACGGCGAAGCCAAAGCCGCGCTTAAAGGCGAATATGACAATTTTAAAGTGGTTTTACGGCGTTTGGGGGACAAAATCGCCGCATTGGCGGAAAGTGACGGAATGATTTAGTAAAAATGTTCTCGTCGGTGAAGGAGTGCTTAGCGTAAATTCCCCTCTTGAGGGGTACCCGCGAAGGCTTCCCCGACAGGGGGCGGGGTGGAAAGCTTGAAGCGGGGTAAAAAACTGGGAACATGGAAAAGCTGATAGTCGCAAGCAAAAACAAGGGGAAAATAGCCGAAATCAAGGCGATTTTGGGCACAGTTTTTGACGTTGTGTCCATGTCGGACGTCGGAATTGACTTGGACATAGAGGAAACCGGCTCGACCTTCACGGAAAACGCGCTGATTAAGGCTAAAACCCTCTTTATGCTGACGGGGCTGCCATCGCTTGCCGACGACAGCGGTCTTGAGGTAGAGGCTTTGGGTGGGCGCCCGGGGGTTTTTTCGGCGAGGTATGCGGTGCCTCCTGCCCTGACGCGAAAGAACCACCCCGCCCCAAACGAGGAAGCATTCGTGGGCACCCCTCCGAGGGAGGGGAATTTTAGGGACACCCGTGTGGAAGAAAATTTTTTTGGGACACTTCAAGAGAGAAATTTTTCTATTGACCGCGCCAACAACCAAAAACTGCTTGCAGAAATGATAGGTATAAACGATAGACGGGCAAAGTTCGTCTGCGTTATCGCACTTATAAAAGCCAAAACCGATAATGGCGGATACGAGCGTACTGTAGGACAAGGGAATGTTCATGGCGATGAGGATATTGGTAAGGGCAAATTTGACGCAATTATCGTCCGCGGCGAGGCGCACGGCGAAATTTTGCGCGAGAGTAGGGGAGGCGGCGGCTTTGGGTACGACCCGCTGTTTTACTCGTTTGACCTACAAAAATCATTTGGCGAAGCCTCGTCGCTGAAAAAAAACGCGGCCAGCCACCGCTACCGCGCCCTAAAAGACCTTCTTGCCAAGCTTGACAAGGATAGGTTAATGTGCTAATACGGTTGTTGCAAAATGGAATGTATGCGGGTTTGCGGCAAGTCACGGCATTTCCTTGCGGCATTGCCCACGCGCCACGCTCTATAACACGCTCTATAAAACGATTATAAACAAAAATCACCGTTTCAATATTTTACGGCGATTTTTTTGTGCTGCAATCTAACCTTGGAGCTAATCCTGATCTATAATATGTATTCTCTAACCCCTATTCTTTACTGACCATTGGCCACTGACCACTAAATCTCCGCCAAAAATTCCTTAAAACTCTTGTTGTACCACCGTTCGCCTTTTTTCTTTGCAAATTGCTCGAAAATAACGACAAAGGCAAACACTAAAACAAGTATCAACCCGCCGATAAAATACCCGTTCAAGAACTCTACGCCCTCCATCGCGGTGCCTTGCAGGTACATGGCGTTGCGGTCGCCCAAGTCAAATACATAGTACAGCAAATTTATAACTATACCCAAAGCAAGGCTGGCAATCATCCCGCCGAGGAAAGGGATAATATTTGCCACCCCGATTTTGACGTACCCGCCCACAAACAAATACAAACAGCCTAACATCATTACACTGTGACTAAAAAGGCTTTTTACTGTCTCATAGCTTTCCATATACGGGTCGTTCATAAGGTATTCCGAGGCAAAAAGGGTAATCATACCGCCGAAAAACGCGCCGTAAGCCAAAAATGTCGCCAAAATACGAAAGGCACGGCCGTGCTTGTTCGGCATAAACGCCACCACCATAAACAGGTACATGCAAAGGTTGCAAAAGTAAACGGGCAGCAGGATGTTGTCGAAAGCCATTGCCTCGCCCGTGGTGAAAAAATCCACCCACATAATGCTGATATGCAGGACAAAAGTCAAAAGCGCGCAGGTTTTAAGCACAAAGTCTTTCCATCTTTGGTTTTTTATGTAGTGAAAGCCGGTCAGCGCGCCCGCTGTGACAGCAAGGCTAACAATTATGTATATTATATGTGAAACGTTGAACATTATTAACTCCGAATGGCCATTGCTTTTCGTCCTCGTAATTTGACCTTAAACTGAGACCCACAATCCCCGCGACGCGCCCACTGGCGGCACCCTACGACCCCTAATCCCTAACCTCTCATCATATTTCCGCCAAAAATTCCTTAAAACTCTTGTTGTACCACCGTTCGCCTTTTTTCTTCGAAAATTGCTCGAAAATAACAGTGAAAGCGAATACTAAAACAAGCATCCCGCCGCCGATAAAGTATCCGTTTAGAATAGGGACACCCTCTATTGCGGGGCTGTACATAAACAAGCCGTCGACATGCGGCAGGCCGAATACCGTGTAAAGCAACAAGACCAGCCCGCCCAAGGCAAAGCAGGCTGCAAGACCGCCGAGAAAGGGCACGACATTTGACACCCGAATTTTGACATATTCACCCACGAAAAGATACAGACAGCCAAGAAGCAAAATACTGTGGCTTAAAAGACTTTTGACGGTTTCATAAGTCGTAATTTCTGGGTCGTTAACAAGGTAAACGGAATAAAAAAGCGCAATCATTCCGCCGAAAAATGCGCCGTACGCCAAAAACGTGGACAGCGCCCGAAAAGCGCGACCGCTCTTCCGCATAAAAGCCACCACCATAAACAAATACATCAATATATTGCAAAAATAGATGGGTATCAGGATATTGTCTCGTGCAACCGCCTCGCCGCTCACAAAAAAATCCACCCACATAATGCTGATGTGTAGCAAAAAGCAGGTGAGAGCGCAGGCTTTAAGTACAAAGTCCTTCCACTTTTGGTTTTTTATGTAATGAAAGCCAACCAGCGCGCCTGCCGTGACAAGCAGGCTGGCGATTATATAGGTTAAGTGAGCGGGTCCAAACATTTTTTACTCCATTTTAAAAAATTTTTGTGGAATATACCAAAACCAGTGGAATATACCAAAACCACAGGATCACCCTTATGGAACGGTCGCATTTTTGCCACCGGCGTCAATCAAAAATACTGCGATATCCGATAAGGTCGCGCATCAGACTGTTGGACGCCGCAAGCATGGCGATTCCAGAAATAACCATACCTATTATCGACAGTATAAACGCCGCGAGCGCCAGCCCCCTGCGGGGTTTTGGCATTTTGGACACAATTATAAGCGCGGTCAGGGATAGGGCGAAGCCGCCCGTCTTCAGCATAAGTCCGATCGTTGAAATGTACCAGTAGGAATCAAAATTCATGAAAAACGGCAGTACGACGCCGGCGATAGCAAACACAAAGGCGATAATAACGTTTTTGGAGTCAGCAGTTGCGTCGGGGCGGGGAGTGTGGTAGGGCGGGGGATTGTCGCAACAATCCTCAGCGTTTAACGTCGCGCCCTCTTGCCGTAGGTCAGCGCCGCAGCGTGCGCAAAACTTGGCTTCGGTGTCGATCTTGCAGCCGCATTTGTTACAAATCATACTTTTACCTCCGTAATGTTTTGTTTGTTTTCGTTGTTATTGGTTTTGTTGGTTTTGTTTCGTTATTGGTCAGTTTCGTTGACAATAGGGGAAAGTCTTAAGAGAATGATAAAATGCCACACCGCTAGTTTAAAAATCATTCTTTCAGGATCCGCCAATAATATATTGCTTCGCCGCGGGAAATATAAACCATCGGGCAAAAAATGTCAAGCGAAATGCGCAGTTGCAAATAATCGCAGTCGAATGGCGTTACCGGCCGCCGGTCACTAACCCCTACTGGCACTGAAACTTCTTTGACTTATACAGTCCCTTGAAAATAAAAACGCTTGTTACTACGTTGGTGACAAGCACCACGGGATAGATAAGGCGGGCAAGATAATCGGAAAAGCTGTTTGTGAGTATCCCAAGATATGAATTAACTAAAAAGATAATCAGCAGTAAAAGGGCGCAAAGCAAAACACGGAAAATTATTAAGGATTTAAAGTCGTGGTCGGCCTTTTTTCGCTTGTCAAGGTTACCAAAGCGCGCCGCAATAAAGGCAATCAGCGGGAGGAGCAGACTGACAATAACGCCGATTATGTATATATAGAGGTCAATTATATCCCTAAGTGTGCCTTTATGTACAAACAGCTCGCAAACCGCAAAGGTGACGGCGGTTTCGATAAGCATGATTAGGAACATTATGCCGTAATGCCACAGCCTTAAGCGGCTGCTGTAATAATAATTCTCGCTGTTGTACTGCTTGACGGAGTCGGTGTGCTTGCGTACGACCAGCTCGTCGCCCGTCTGCGCCGCCGCCGCCGCGGTTTTTTCCAACTTTGTCTGCACAAACGGGTCGGGGCTGTAGCGGGGTTGCGGCTTTTGCTCCTTGACAAGGCGGGAAAGGGCGGAGTGGTACTGGCGGCTGATTATCTCCTCGTCGTCTACTTCTTTTTGTGCGGAGCCGTCGTATTTGAAAAAATCCTTGGTAATTTCGTTGTCTTTTTCTTCTTTTTCGTCGTCTTTGGCTGATTCTTTGAATGGCTCGAAGGGCTGGAAACGCTCGGAGGGGGAGAGTTCTACGCCGTCGTCCTCTACCGGTTCGTCCTCGTCCTGCGCGGCAACCTCGTAAGGCAGCTCGTTTACGTCGGGTTCCTGTTCTTGCGAAGTGAGAGAGGCGTAAACTTCTTCGGGGGGTTGAATATAGGGTTGACAAGGAAGTTCGTTTACATCGTCTGCTTTTTCATCCTTCGTCGTCATACCGTCGTCGACATATCCTATAACGCCGTACTCCTTAAGTAAATGCTCGGCGTAGGGAAGCTCATCCTCTGCGAGGGCAATGGTGTCTTCCTCGTGTTCTTTTTCATAACGGTGGGCGGGGCGGTACTCCTCGCTCGATACGTCGTCTATGTAGCTTGGCTTGTCCTTTTGGTCAAGGTAGAGCAATTCGGTGTCGTCCTCGTCGACTTCGTCCGTCGCAAGCCCGAATTCCCTGATAAATTCGCCGCTGCTGTCCAATTCGTAAACGTCCTGGGTGAATTTCGTATTTTCGCGTATTCTTTGCGCCGCCTCGAAATTGTCGCGGGCAGCTATGTCGTCCTCCGTTTCCTCCGGAATGAAAATGGCGGGCTTATACGGGTCGGCAGAGGTGGGGGTGAAGTTTGAAAAATTGTCGTAACGCTGTTGTTCACGGAAGGCGTCGGGGTCTGTGTCATACATTACTTCAAAGTTGTCATAGCTCTCCTCCTCGGCGGAGCGTACGGGCGTTGCGGGTGCGAAATTGTCGTACCTGTCCGAAGCGGAGGTGTGTATTGCATCGTGCGCAGCGGCGTGTTGTGTGGCGGTGACCTCTGCGTACTCATAGTCGTCCTCGTCGCTTACAGCCCCCGTTGAAGCCTCCTTATCGAAAGCTTGGTCGGATTTCTCACCGTATTCCTTGTCACCACCCCCCTTAAAACCGTCATCAAAAGGATTTTTGCCTTCATCGTACGCCTTTTCAAAAACGCGGGGGCGGGCGGCGGAAAGCTCGAACTCCTCGCCCTCGATCAATCGTTCGATAATCTGCCGCGAGCGCTGCCAGTCGGTCTGATTCTTGATAAAAAGTTGCTTGCCCATGTCTGTCAGGGTGTAGTATTTTTTGCGGCCGCCCATGGACTTCGCGCCCCAATACGAGCTTGTAAAGCCTTGGTCTTCCAGTCGCTTAAGGCAACTGTAAAGGGTGGGCTGCTTGAGCTGGTATTCGCCATCGGTTTTTTGCTCGATTTCCTTGATGATGTCGTACCCGTATCTGTCGCCGAAGTAAAGCGAGCGCAGAATGATTGTGTCGATGTGGCCGCGAATAAGGTCGCTGTTAATCGTATTGTCATTGTTGTTAATCGTATTGTTATTCATTTGTCCTCCGATAGGCATTTGTCGTTATGCTGCTATGGCTTAATGCCTTGATATACGGGTTTTGGCTTGTTATGACTGACATAACAAGGCTACTGTGTCAGACGTAATATTTATTATACAACAAATGCGCGGGGCTGTCAATAAAAAATATTACAAAAACGACCAATATATACATATGTCGCGACAATCGACACAATTAAGTGGCCTTATGATTTAATAACAAACAAAAAATCCGAACCTTACGCTTAACGGCGTGGGGTTCGGATTATAGTCTTTTGGCAAAATCAGCACGGTATCAACATGCTTTTACAAGATTGAAGCCTTATATTTCCGCCAAAAAATCATTGCCGCCCAAGGCGATCCACGCGTCATAATCGTACGTTACAAACGAATAGCCTGTTTCCGTGTTTGAAAACCAGACGTAGCCGTCGCCATACCCGGGGGCAATCGCAATCGCCACCGCACCCGCTTTATAGATTGCAATCAGCGCCTCGTAGGCATCCATGTCATAGCGCGCCTCACCGCCGCAACCGTTGGGGCAGGCAAACCATACCCAACCTTCGCCAAATTCGGTGACAATGCCGACGGGAACGGTATACCCGTGCCCCTCCAAGGGTAGGCAGTATTCCAATCTAAGACCGCTGCAGCCGTCTTCGGTGCAACCTAACCAAATAATGCCGGGGGTGGTGCAGGTGGGCGGTACGATGTCGATGATTTCAAGCGCACCGTGACACCAGTCGTTGAATATTATGATTTTGCCTTTGCCCTCGCCTAAATCGATTACCTCGAAGCCGCCCTCTATAAAAAGATTAAGGTAGGGGTCGTACCCGTCGGTCGCCCATAATGCGTGATGCTTGGCATATATGACGTTATCTATTGTGGGATTGCCGTCCTTGTCTAAATCCTCTGCGTTTACGTCCCAAACGGTGTCGCCCTTCGCGTCTATTTCAAAGTAAAGCGCGTCCTTGCCGCCGGGATAGCAGGCTTTCCAGACAAGGTTATAGCTTTCTATCGGATTGCCGTCCGAATCAAAACCTATCGCGACTTCGAATACTAAGGCGATAACCTCTTTGACCATATATTTGCCGATTTTAAGCCCGTTTATTTCGACCGTGCCCTTTGAATCTGAAGCATAAGTTGCGACATAAACGTAGTCGCCGGCCTCTGCGTCGAACATATACAAGTCAAACTTAAACACGACAGGATTATTTCTTGCTTCGGAGAATTTTTCAAAATTTATTCTGCCGCCGTACATCGTTTTGTTAAAGCGGACGCCGCCCTCGTGGATAAGCTTGTTTTTGAACAATACGGTTTTGGCGTAGACGGGAACAAGCTGCGGCTGGCAAAATTCGAAATCATGTTCGCCGTTGTGGTGTTTCTCGCAGACCATATAAACGACGTCGCCTATTTTACCTTCGCCGATATAACCTTTATAATTTATCATTACGTCTATGATTGCGGCTTTTTCGTCGGCGGACAGTGTCGTAGCGGCAAAGGCGTCGCTTTCAACGTCAATCGCACCCAAAAGCGCCCATACGATTACCTGCACAATAGCCCTATTCTCGTTAAGGTTGCCGTATTTGTCCTCGATGTAATTAAAAGCAGAAACAAAATCGGCGTAATTACTCTCGTTGACCTCGCTCTCCGATTCGTCAAATTTTTCAGGGACGACATAACCGCCGCAAATGCCGTTGTCGCCCGCGAATAATTTAGAGCCCGCGTGCGCGCAGAAGGAGGGATACTCGACACCTGTGTTAATGTTGGTGACGCCTATATAGAACAGATCGCCGTTGTTGTTAAGATACTCGCCGTTCACGCCGTACTCAAGATTCCTACGCCCTGGGTAATTATAACCGTTGGCGATGGTATAAAACGCTTCGTAATCGAAGTCGATAACGGCAAGCCCGCTGCTTTCGCCGCCTGTGCTTTCGGTTATGACGGGCACCTTTTCAAACGCCTTGATATAAATATAAAGCGGGTCGGGCCGGTCGAACAGCTTTTGCCCCTCGGCGGTAAGAACCTCGACAATCGCATACCAACCGGTCGTAAATTCATATTCAAACACAAAGCCGCTTTTGGATAGGTCGGGCTGCGCGGTCGCGAGGCAGGGCGGCAGGTACGCCGTGCCGTCGTCGTTGGCTTTATACAATTCAAACGACATCATTGCGGCGATAAAAGCGGGGTCATAACCGTTGCTTTCGGCCCACACGGCAAAAGGCTCGCCTTCGACTAACTTTGTAAATTTGAGGGAAACGGGATTTTCGACGATAATCGGCTCGACCGTAAGTATCCAAATCTGGTCGAAGCTCTGCGTTTTGCCGTTGTCCTGCATCAGTTGCGGCAGCGAATACACCCCGATGCCCTCAAGCTTTGCGTAGCCGTAATACTTCGAGCAGTCCCAACGTACGCCCACAATCACGTCCTTTACAAGGGTAATGATAAGATTGCCCGCATTGTTCGGGTCGTTTCCGCCCTTATCGAAAACAAAGAAGCCGACGACTTCACCGCCAAGCATTATTTCGTTATACGACTTATTGGCGGACACCTTGTATCCGTGGTTGGCGCTGCTGGTGCCCGAATAGACAATAGGCAGAGTGTCGTACTCGCCGTCGATGAGTGCGCCTATTTGGGCGGTTTGCGAGGTGACGACGCCCTTTTTGTCGACTGCCTGTGTGACGCCCTCTAAGCCGTACTTTTTGACGGCGGTTTGGCCGCTCAGCGACGCCACAGGCTTGTCGCCCTTGCCAAGGAACCCCGCGTCGCCGAACGTCGCCGCCATCGCCGGTACCGCAAGCCCAAGCACTAATACAAGTGCCAAAGCCCATGAAATTAATCTTTTTTTCATTATTGAAAACCTCCGTAATGTTTTTGAGCAAATTTGCTCTATCTGTTTGCCACGTTGTTTTGTACAGCGTTGTCAAACGACCTCTTTTATGTTTTAGGGAGTTGAGGTTCTCCCGTTTTCAGCCCTTTTTTTGTGAGGTTGGGCTCCCCGCCGTGTTTTGCGCAAACACAACAAAACGCCCTTGTTTTTTATAAGGCAGGAGACCTTGTTTTCAGCCGCTTTTATTATGGGGTTGCGGTTCCTCGTTTTCAGTCCGCGTTTTATATGTTGGGACTCCAATTTTTTTGCCTTGCATAACCTCCTTTATTTTATATGTAATTTTTTTACTAACAGAAAGCCGCTTCAATATATATATGCCGTCAGCCCCTTTGTTGCAACACGAAATCGTAGTTCGTTGCGCTGAGCCATTTTAATTTTTTGAGTTATGGCAGATGATAATTCAAAAAAACGGCACCTGTAAATAAAACCACTAACCACTACAAAATCCGTGCAAACCGCAAAAAAGAAAAACTGAATAACCAACAGCAACCTATAAAAATTAAACGGCGGGCAGAATCTAAAAAATTCTTACCCGCCGCTCTTTTTTTAATTTTTTTCTAATTGCAGACTAAAAAAATATTTTAAGCAACCATTTTGTGCAAGTTAATCTGTTTATACGAACCAAAAAATTTTGTTAACATATGTGCAGATAAATCTACATAAAAGATGAAAAAACACAGCGTACCCCGTTATAAGATGTTTGTCAAATCTTTTTGAGGATATGTTTCAATTCTTGAAAATTTATTTTCTTCCAGATTTCCGGATGTAGGTTAAACGGAAATGCAAGCAAACATAACTGTTATTTCCGTTCCCAGGCCCTCGGTACTTTGGATTTTAATCGGCGCGCTGTAATGGTTGCAAATGTGCTTTACAATAGCCAAACCCAAACCCGTACCGCCCTCTGCGGTGCTACGGCGTTTATCGACGCGGTAAAACCTTTCAAAAACGCGGCTTAACGCTTTTTGCGGTATGCCTATGCCGTTGTCTTTTACGCTCAAAATCGCTTTGCCGTTTTCAGTCTTCAATCTGACGGCGACCGCGCCGTTTTCGTCGGTATATTTTATGGCGTTATCAACAAGATTGGCGGCGACCTCGGTTATTTTTTCGGCGTTGGCAAAAATTACGCAGCTTTCCAAATCCGCCGTCAGAGTGATTTTTTTGTTCTCGGCTTTCGGTAACGCGGCCGTTATAACCTGTTCGACGACGGATTTTAGGTCGAATTGCGCGTCGTAAATTTCTCGGTTTTCCTCAAGCTCCGAGATTTTCAGCATATCCTCAATCAATAATTTCATACGGAGGGCTTCTTTGTTAATGGTTTCGGCAAAAGCGATATTGGGCTTTTTGTCGGCAATCAGCATTTCGCTGTAACCTATAATCGAGGACAGCGGAGTGTTAAGCTCATGTCCCGCGTTAGCAAAAAATTCCTGCTTTTCAAGGCTGGTTTTTCTTATATCCGTAACATTTTGTGCGGTTATGATGAGGCTTATCTCGTTGAGGTTGACAGGGAAAAAGCGCACCTCAAATACTTGCCCGTTCAATCTCATGTGGTCGTAAGAGATAAATTCATTTCTCACCATCACTTGGCTTATGTTATCGAGTATGGCTTTGTTTCTTATCGCAGTTTCTATGGCTGGCGTCGCCGAAAATTCAAAATTGAAATAATCCTCCGCGGTTTTGTTGCAGGATATTATCTGCTTTTGAGCGTCAAGCGCGATAATCACTTGGTCTATATTTTCTAAAATCAGGTCAAGCTTGCGTTTTTCGGCCTTGTATCCTGCCAAAGTGGTGTGCAATTTGTCGCTTATTTCATCTATGTCCTGTAATACCGCGTTTATATCGTCATGCCTGGTAAGGACAATCGGCCGTGTCTCGGCCTCGGGTTTAAGTACGCCGCCGAGCTTTTCTTTGATGAGTACAAAGGTTTTGTTCAGCCGCCCCGCAACGAAACGCGCCACAAAAGCCGTAATGATTAAAATAAGCAGGAAAATCAGCGTCGTTGTCAAAAGGGCGCCGTAAAGGTAAGAATTTATTGAGCTGACCGGCACGGCTATCCGCAAAATAACCGCTTCGGCGCCTTCGATGGTTACCAGCTTGGCGGTATATAGAAAGCGCATACCCTTGATTTCTTCCGAGGGGCGGATAACCGTCCCGGTTTTCCCGCTTAAAGCGTCCGTAATCTCCTGCCGCGTGCCGTCCGCGTGGTTTTTCATTTCGGCGGGGTCCTTGAACGTGTCGGCAAACACCTTGCCGAGCTTGTCCTCTCCCGCGGCAATGACGGTTATCCGAAAATCCGTCGATTCACGCTCCGCCATTTTTATATATTGGTCTTTGGTAGTATAATTTTCAGAGAGCATCCGCTCCTCGTACGCGCTCAAAAGCGTCGCCGCGCTGTTTTTTGCCGCTGTTTTGTTCATGTTGTCGGCGATTATTGCCGTCGCGGCGAACGAAACCGCCAATATCCCTAATCCGAAGAGCAGTAACGCCCGGACTATAATTTTTTTCATATCATTTTCCCTTTAAGACGTATCCTACGCCGCGCACGCTGACAATGCAATCACCGTTATTTTTCAGTTTTGCGCGCAGATTTTTAATGTGAATATCCACCGTGCGGCTGTCGCCGAAATATTCATCGCCCCAAACATCACGCAGAAAGTCCTCCCGCGCAATTACCGTTTCCGCATTTTTCATAAAGTGTTGTAACAGCTCAAACTCTTTGTATGTAAGCGTGACAGGTTCGCCGTCCGAGGTAACGGCGCGCGCGGACGGGTTCAAAGATAAACCGCCGAAGGCAAGCGCGCCGTCCGTAGTCGCCGCGGAGTATTTGCGCAAATGCGCTTTAATCCTTGCTGTCAGTTCAAGCACCGAAAAAGGTTTTGTAATATAATCGTCCGCGCCGCTGTCAAGCCCTGTTATTTTATTTATTTCGTTGGCTTTTGCCGTAAGCATTATGATCTTGATGCCCACGTTTTTATATTTCGTGCGTATCGTTTTTAACGCCTCTATTCCGTCCATAGCGGGGAGCATGATGTCTAAAATAATTAGGTCGGGGAGCCGCGTTTCCAAAGCGGACAGCAAAGCCTCGGCGGTATCGAATGACACTACTTCGTAACCTGTGTTTGTGAGGGCATAGTTTACAAGCTCTCTTATACTTGTGTCGTCCTCGACGCTGTAAATTAAATTTGCCATATTGTCCTCTTATGAAACAAGGTCACGAATACTTTTTGATACGACCTTATATTTTTCTGTGTTTTTTCTCGCCCGTTTTGCAAAAGACTACCCAATCGGCAATATTCTCGGCGTGGTCGCCTATTTTCTCAAAATACTTTGCCACCATCATCAGGTAGATTGCTTGATTTGCGTACTTGGGTTTGCTCTGTAATAATTCTATCATTTCGTCGCGCAATTTGGCAAACAAAATGTCAACCTCGTCGTCCGTTTCTATTACTTTTTTTGCTATGTCTATGTCCTGCTTAATAAAGCTGTCTATGCTGGCGTTTACCATTTGCTTCGCAAGTTGCGCCATTTTGGGCAGTATTATCCATTTGCCCTGCGCAACATAATTCTCGTCAATCAAATGCAGGACAATCGTGCAAATATCCTCCGCTTGGTCGCCGATGCGTTCTAAGTCCGTAACCATTTTAAGCGCGGTGGAAATAATCCTTAAATCAGTCGCTATCGGTTGTTGGCGCAGAAGAATATTTAATGCCCTTGATTCGATTTGATTGGCGAGGCCGTTGATTTCCCTGTCGGCGGCGATAACGGTTTCCGCTAATACCCTGTCTTGCTTAATAAGTGCGGCAATACTTCTGTCAATCGATTCTTCTACCAAAAGTCCTAACCTAACAAGGTTAGAGCGAAGTTCGTCCATTTCTTTTTCAAAGCGGCTTCTATACATAATTATCTCCATTTTCGCCGACAAGCGGCAACATAAATATATGCGAAAGAATAGTCGCGACAGAGAATGGCAACAGTCGTTAAGCCGCCGAAGGGAGTGTATACAGACATACATGACCGAGGCGGCGAAACGAGCGTAGCCATTATATGCCGATGAATATTCTTTCGCATTAACCGAACCTCCCCGTTATATATTTTTCACATTTCTCATTCTTCGGGCTTGAAAAAACTTGTGAGGAATCGCCGAATTCAAGCATTTCGCCGAGCAGGAAAAACCCCGTTTTATCCGATATTCTCGCCGCCTGCTGCATATTGTGGGTGACAATCACTATGGTGTATTGCTTTTTAAGTTCCTCGCAAAGCTCCTCGATTTTGCCCGTTGAGATAGGGTCAAGCGCGCTTGTCGGTTCGTCCATCAACAGTATTTTCGGTTGCACGGCAAGTGCGCGGGCTATGCAAACTCTTTGCTGCTGTCCGCCGGACAACCCAAGCGCGGATTTATTAAGCCTGTCCTTCGCCTCGTCCCAAATATTCGCCCTTTTCAGGCTTTCGACAACTATAGGGTCAAGGTTTTTGCGCCCCTTCACGCCGTGCGTGCGCGGCCCGAAGGCAATGTTGTCATAAATGCTCATGGGAAAAACGTTGGGCTTTTGGAACACCATGCCCACTTCTTTGCGCAAAAGATTTACGTCCGTGTTCTCGTGTATGTCCCTGCCGTCGACAAAAATTTTGCCCGCGATTTTGCAGCCCTCTATAAGGTCGTTCATACGGTTAAAGCAGCGCAAAAGCGTGGATTTTCCGCAGCCCGACGGACCGATAAAGGCGGTGATTTCCCGCTCGGCAACCTCTAAATTCACGTTTTTCAGCGCCTGAAAGTCCCCGTAAAACAGGTCGAGGCTTTCCGCTTTAATGCAAATTTCGTTTTCCATAATATCCTTTTTTTTGTTGTTTTGCCGCTTCTTAACAACTGCATCGCGGCTTTTTTTGTCAAACAAACCTACTGCCTGTCGCGCTTGATAAGCTTGCCGACTCCCGTCGCCAAAAGGTTAAGCCCCACCACCAAAACAAGCAGCACCACGGCAGTCGCGGCGGAAAGCTCGGGCCAGTCGCTTGCAAAATAATACACATTTAACGCCAGCGAAGTACCGGGGTCCGTAGGAGAACGCGGAATCCCGTTTTGCAGCATTCCGATGGTAAGTATAAAAACCGCGCTTTCGCTTATTATCCTGCCGATTGCCAAAATGACGGCGGTGACTATGCCTCCCGCGGCGTTAGGCAAAACCACCGAAAAAATCGTGCGCACCTTACTTGCCCCCAGTGCGTGGCTGCCCTCGCGATATATTGAAGGCACGGACAGCAGGCTTTCCTCTACCGAACGGATAATCGTGGGCAAAATCATAATCGACACCGTCAGGCCTCCGCCCAAAAGCGTATACCCCCAGCCGAAAAGAAGTACAAAAACAATATACCCGAACAAGCCGTACACTATGCTGGGGATTGCCGCCAAGGTTTCTATCGCCAAGCGTATTATGCGGACGACTTTCCCCTTGCCCGCGTATTCGCTGAGATAAATCGCGGTGAGTATGCCTATGGGAATCGCCACTCCCGCCCCGATCATTACCAAATAGGCGGTACCGATAAGGCCGGGCACCAAGGTGGGGTGCGCGGCGGTATTTTCCCCGAAAATAAAATCAAGCGACAGGTGCGGGACGCCTCTTATCAATATAAAAACGATAATGCCTATCAGCGCGGCGACGGCGATACCCGCGCAGACAAAAGAAATGATTTTTAAGAACGTATACGGTGCTCTGTGCCGACCGGAAAGCTTTCGCGCTTTTTGCGGCAAGGGCGCCGTCTTATCCTGCCTGACCGCCATCGGCTCCCTCCTCCGCCGCCGGCCGCGGCTTTTCTTTTTTATTTTTCTTATCGCGCTTGCCCGCGTTTTGAATCAGCGAAAAAGCGGTATTTATAAGCAGCGTGAACACCATCAGAATAACTCCCGTCGATATCAGCGCGCCCAAAACGTCGTCCGTCGCGTCCAAGGCACCCGAGGCGATGTTGGAGGTAAGGGTATGTACTGCCTGAAATAATCTGTTGGGTACCTCGGGAGTGCCTCCGCCTATGACCATTGCCACCGCCATCGTTTCGCCTACCGCCCTGCCTATCGACAAAACTACCGCGGCGAAAACCCCGCTTTTGGCGGCGGGCAGCATAACCTTAAAAACCGTCTGCTCCTTGTTCGCGCCTAAGGCAAGCGCGCCCTCGTAATATTCGTTTGGGACGGCATACAAGGATTCGAGGCTTATGCTGACGATTGTGGGAAGCAGCATAACCGATAAAATCAGGCTCGCCGATAAAATTCCCTCGCCGTACGCGGTGGGCGAAACTCTTGCAAAGACGGGTACTATCACCAGCAGCCCGAAAAGCCCGTATATGACCGAGGGAATGCCCGCCAAAAGGTTGACCATCTGCCTTATCACATTTACAATTTTTTTTGGGCAAAATTTATATAAAAATACGGCGGTAAACAGCCCTATGCTCACGCCTATCGCCGTGGACATGGCGGTAACATAGATCGAGCCCACTATAAGCGGGAACGCCCCGTACTGCTTGTTTGCCGGGTGCCAGTCCCTGCCGAACAGAAAGTTGAACAGCCCCGCCTCGGCGATTTTGGGCACGCCGCGGATAAGCAGAAATACGATAATCAGCAGCAGCGCTAAAACGGAAAAGATTGACGAAAGCAGGAACACCGCTTTCATCAACTTTTCTCTGACACGAATAAATTTGTATAATTTTATCATTTTTGCATCTTGTAGTATGTATTTAGAGTGGGCTTACCGACAAATCGACTTTGTTACACTTGCGGCAAGCCCTATATATGAGCCTTGTACGGTCTCGCATTCTCTTTAGCTGTTCCGTACAAGGCGGAGGGGGGCTTTTTTATTTGTTAGCCGATAATATCCGAC
>WRDI01000006.1 GCA_009783515.1 Bacillota bacterium
GGGGAGCTGAAAAAAATCGAGTGGGGGAGTCAAATTAGGTCTTATGTTTTTCAGCCGTATACCATGGTCAAGGACCATAGGACAAACTTTGAGGACAGCGATGTTTTTGGCGTGATGGATGGGCGGATAGAGGGGTTTATTTTTGATTTTTTGAGGAAGTCGTAAGGAATGAGTGGTCAGTGTCGGTTGGTTTTAATAATAAAAAGTTGATCGCTTTGAATAAAATTCTGAGGAGCGCGACTAATGGAAACAACAAAAAAACCGCGCGGCGTTGCGGGAATAGTATTAGGCGTAATCGGCGTTTTATTATGCCTATGCCTTTTTTTCGTTTATGCATTTTTGCTTGCTTTTGCTCCTGCCGTCGCCTTTATTCCGCTAATTCCGGTTGCCTTGGTAGTTTTGCTCGGACTGATATTAGCAGTATATTCGTTGAAAAAAGCGGGACAGAAAAAGGGTCATATTATCGGAACGGTATTAAACTCTTTATGTGTCGCGGTTGTAATTGCAGGGTTAATTACACAGCAGGTTGTTTATTGGTACAATAAGCCGTCGGGCATAGCAGACCCGCTCTCGAATATCAATCAGCTTGTCCAAAAAGGCGATAATTGGCGGCAAATTGTTCAAGACAGAACGATGTTTGAATTGGGCGAAACTGGAACGGAACCGTTCGGCTCGTTCGGGACTTTTCCGGCAATAGACGGCTCTACCGTGCTGATACCGATGGCGGCGGACTTCGTTTGGCAATTTACCGATATTGACGACGTCAATTATACTGTTCCGAGCGAGCGGTTGTTTGAATGGGAAACGCTGAACAACACCGTGGACTTTTTGAATTTTTCCACCACGTCGAAGGCTTATCAAAAGCTGATTTTTGGGGAAGAAAAAACAGGACGGATAATAATAAGGGACGACGATCTATACACTAAAAATCATTACCATTTCAGCAAAAGCCGTCCGGATATTGTTTTGGCGACAAGCCCGTCCGCCGATGAGTTGCAAATGGCGGCAAACGCCAAAGTTGAACTGATTGTCGAGCCGATTGCGTACGATTCCTTTGTTTTTATTACTCATAAGGATAATCCGGTAAACAGCCTGACAGTCGAACAGATTCAAGGCATTTACAGCGGTAAAATCACAAATTGGAGGCAAGTGGGCGGCAAAAACGAAAAAATTGCGGCGTATCAACGCGAGCCCAATTCCGGCAGTCAAACGGCAATGGAACAAATGGTTATGGCGGGCAAGACTATAAAAAAGCCCCCGCAGTCACGCGTTATAAGGGGCATGGGCTCGCTTGTTGAGGTTGTCGCCGGTTATGAGAACCGCACAAACAGCCTCGGATATACGTTCAAATATTATGTGGACAGGCTGTATACACATCCGGACATTAAAATCATAGATATTAACGGCATTATTCCGTCTGACGACAATGTCCGCAACAATTCATATCCTTTCGTCGCCCCTTATAACGCCGTTATCCGCGCAACAGATATTAATGCTGTCGGCGGGAAATTCATGCAATGGATTTTTTCCGACGAGGGGCAGGCGTGTATTAAGCAAGCCGGGTATGTAACATTGCGTAAAATCTTGCAAGAACAATAAGGGCGCATTTTTTATAATCTGACCTTCATTGTGCGTTGTGCTTTGTTTCATTGTGCATTTAAAAAAGATGAACGATAAAATTACCGAAAAATTCAATAAACTCGCGGGACGAAACGACATTCTTGTCCTGGGGATAGAAAGCTCCTGCGACGAGACCGCCGCCGCCGTTGTTAGGGGGCGGAGGGTTTTGAGTGATGTCGTGGCGTCGCAGACGGATATTCACACATTATACGGCGGGGTGGTGCCGGAAATAGCCTCGCGCAGTCACGCCGTTGCTTTCACGGGGGTTGTGGACAGGGCGTTAAGGGAGGCAAATGTCACACTTAACGACATAGAGGCGATTGCGGTCACAAGCCGCCCGGGGCTTATCGGGTCACTGTTAGTGGGCGTTTGCACGGCTAAGGCTTTGGCGTTTGCCAAGGATATTCCCTTGATTGACATCAACCATATCGAGGCGCACATATGCGCAAATTACGTTATGGGCATGGGGGGCGACGGCGGCGGCGATAACAACGGCGACAATACGCGGCGCACCGAGGGCGTCGCGCCCTGCAACTCCCCACTCCCCACTCCCCACTCCCCACTCCTTGCCCCGCCCTTCCTGTCCCTTGTGGCAAGCGGCGGGCACACAAGCATAATCGACGTCACGGGGTATAACGAATACAAAACGATAGGGCGTACGACGGACGACGCGATAGGCGAGGCGTTTGATAAGGTGGCGCGGCTGTTGGGACTGCCTTACCCCGGCGGGCCCAACGTGGACAAATTGGCGCAAAGCGGCGACCCGTACGCTATTGATTTTATCAAAACAAGGGGCAAAAAGGGGTATTCTTTAAGTTATTCGGGGCTTAAGACCGCCGTCGCGAATTACGTCAACCAAAGGCGGCAAAAGGGCGAGGAGTATAATACAGCCGATGTTTGTGCTTCCTTTACACGGCAGGCGGTGGATATGTTATTGGACGCCGTTTTTGCCGCGGCGGAGGAATACGGGCGGGACACAATCGCCGTGGCGGGCGGCGTTGCCGCAAATTCTTATTTGAGGCGGGCTTTGGCGGAACGGGCGGAGGCGAAGGGGCGGAGGATTGTTATTCCGCCCATAAATCTTTGCACGGATAACGCGGTAATGGTAGCGTTAAGAGGCTTTTTTGCGGCGAGAGAGGGGGTCGGGCTTGCGGATTTATCCTTGAATGTCGAGAGCGTGGTATAAAATTACGGCCGCAAAAGCGGCGAAGGATGGACAAAATGATGAGAAATCCGGAGCAAACCGTAGGAAATTTGATAGACAATCAAAGCGTCGCATTTATCGGTTCGGTTGACGAAAACGGTTTCCCGAACATTAAAGCCATGCTCGCGCCAAGAAAGCGCGAGGGGATAAAAGAATTTTGGTTTACTACAAACACGTCGTCGAAGCGAGTGGCACAGTACCTTGTTAGTCCCAACGCTTGTGTGTATTTTTATGACAAGCGGTTTTTTCGCGGGGTGATGCTTAGGGGCATGATGGAGGTTTTGGCTGACGCGGAAAGTAAAGCATTAATTTGGCGCGAAGGCGACACGATGTATTACAAAGAAGGTGTAACCGACCCGGATTACTGTGTTTTGAAGTTTACGGCAAAAAGCGGACGATTTTACCAAAGCTTTAAATCTGAAGATTTTAGGATATAAGCGACGGGAAAAAACAATGTCAAAAACTGTGGTAGTGGGAATGAGCGGGGGCGTGGACAGCGCGGTCGCGGCGGCGCTTTTAAAAGAGCGCGGCTTTGATGTGATCGGGCTTTTTATGCACAACTGGGAGGAGGACGAGGACGGCGTTTGCGCTTCGGACGGCGACTGGAACGACGCGCTTGCCGTATGCGAAACACTGAAAATCCCTTGCTATTCGGTCAATTTTGCCGAGGAATATATGCGGCGGGTGTTCGATTACTTTTTGGACGAATATAAAAAAGGGCGGACGCCAAATCCGGACGTGCTGTGCAACCGCGAAATTAAGTTTGGGCCGTTTAAGGAGTTTGCGGGACAGTTAGGCGCGGATTTTGTCGCGACGGGACATTATTGCGGGCTTGGCAGGGGCGGCGAGAGCGGAGAGAAGGCGGGGAACGGAAGCGGTTTGGCGGACGGCGAAAAAAGGGACAATCACCTTTTGAAGGCGGTCGACAAAAATAAAGACCAGACGTATTTTCTTAATCAGGTTAGGACGCGGCAATTAGATAACGTGTTATTCCCGCTTTGCGATATTGAAAAGCGCGAGGTACGGCGAATCGCCGAAAAATACGGTTTTATTAACGCGAAAAAGAAGGATTCCACGGGGATTTGCTTTATCGGCGAGCGAAAGTTTAAACAGTTTTTGTCGCAATATTTACCCGCGTTAAGCGGTGAAATCCGCGACACGGCTGGCGCGCTTATCGGGTGGCACGAGGGGCTGATGTACTATACCTTGGGACAGCGGCGGGGGCTTGGTATTGGCGGCAGATCCGGCGAAAGCGGGCGGTGGTATGTGGCCTGTAAGGATTTGAACAGTAATACCTTAGTGGTGTCCTGCGGCGAGGGAGAAGAGTTGTTCAGCAGTGGGCTTGCGGCGTCGGGCTTTAACTGGATTGGCACGCCGCCCGTTCTTCCTTTCGATTGCTTTGCCAAAACGCGCTACCGCCAGGCGGAGCAAAAGGTGTACGTGCGGCAATCGGGGGAACTTGTTTCTTTAGAGTTTGAGGTGCGTCAGCGGGCGGTCACTCCCGGTCAGTACGCAGTATTGTATTTGGGAGAAAGATGTTTGGGCGGGGGAGTGATAGAGAGGGTGTGGAGTTAGGAGTGTGGAGTGTGGAGTTAGGAGTGTGGAGTGTGGAGTTGAGGTTGGGTTTTTTGAGAAAAAAAATCAAAATGTCATCCTGAGCGTAGCGAAGGATCTTGAACAAACGGTGAAATGCAAGCTGTTTTTAACTGCCGGCTATAAGATCCTTCGCTTCGCTCAGGATGACATTGGACAAAACGGACAGCATTGAACAAAATGAATGACACTAAAAAAATCGGATGACAAAAAAATGACCGTAAACTGCAAACTGCCAACCGATAACCACATAAAACATTTTGATTTTTTTTGTTTTTTTGCTATAATAATAGCTGAACTGTACAATAGAACAAAATTGAGGTTTTTGTGAGGTAAAGGCATGAAAGAAATGCAGACGGAGCTTGGGTATATTCTTGCGACGATGAGGGAAATAATCGAAATAGACAGCCCCACGGGGTTTTGCTCGACCGTCGCTGATAAGGTTATTGAGATTGTGCGCGAGATGGGCTATAGCGTGCGCAAGACCAACAAGGGCAGCGTGGAAATCGACATAAAGGGCGAAAATTGCGGCGAAACGACAAAAAAGCTAGTTGGTATTGCGTCGCACTTGGACACACTTGGCGCAGTGGTTCGGGCGGTGGACGATAGCGGCGGTATTAAATTTTCCACCGTCGGTGGGCTTAATTTGGCGACCTGCGACGGCGAGTACTGCCGCATTTATACCCGTGACGGCAGGTTTTATACGGGCACATTCCTGTCAAATCATGCATCTGTGCATGTATACAGCGACGCCAAAACGCTTGCACGCGACGCGGCGAATATGTACATACGTCTTGACGAGAAATTAAAAACCGCGCAAGACGTACATAACTTAGGTGTCGAAAACGGAGATTTTATAGCGCTCGACACAAAATTCACCGTCACCGACAGCGGCTTTGTCAAGTCGCGTTTCCTTGACGACAAGGCGAGCGTCGCGGTGATTTTAGCGGCGTTAAAAACCCTGTCCGACAAAAAACAAAAGCCAAAATACGACACACGGGTGATTTTGACGGTGTACGAGGAGGTGGGGCACGGCGCGGCAAGCTGCGGCGAGGGACTGAGCGAGGTTTTGGCAATCGACATGGGCTGCGTGGGTGGCGACCTAAAGGGCGACGAGTACAATGTTTCAATCTGCGCGCAGGACGCGAGCGGCCCGTATGATTATGAGTTTACCTCCCGCCTAATAAATTTGGCGAAAAAGCATGAAATCGGGTATGTGGTGGACGTTTTTCCTTTTTACGCCTCGGACGTAAGCGCGATGCTGCGGGGCGGGCGGGACGTCAAGGGCGCGCTTATCGGCAGCGGAATACACGCCTCGCACGGCATGGAGCGGGCTCACGTGGACGGCCTTTTGGGCACTTATAGGTTGGTTATGGCGTATTTGACGGACTAATGCGTAACACAATGAAGGATAATTATTAAAGTTAAAATATGACCGCCATTGTTGCGCTAAGGCGTTGTTTCGTTGTGCATTATAAACCATAGTATTTCAAAAAAGGAGGCCAAATCTATGCGTGCAGTATACCTTATCCATGGATTCGCGTCGGACCGCGACGATTATGCTACGCTCGCGCCGCTTTTGACGGCGTATTACGACGAGGTGGTTTGCCCCAACCTGCCCGCCCACGGGATGGGGAAGGAAAAGGAAAAGCTGAACCACAAAGACATACTTGAATTTGTGGAAAACACCTTTGACGACTTAAAGTCGAGGCACGAAACGGTGGACGTTTTCGGCGTTTCGATGGGCGGGGCTTTGGCTTCATACATCGCAAGCAAAAGGGAAATCGGGCGACTTGTGCTGCTTGCCCCGGCAAACAAATATCTCGCGCCGTTTTTTGTGCGGGACACTCTTAAATGGGCGTTTTTGGCGGCGCGTGAGGAAAAAAAGGCGGACTTCGAGGGGCACGAAAGCGACTGCTTGGTTAAAGAAATAATGGCGGACCAGCGCAAGGTGTTAAAAAAGCTGTTCGGCAGGTTTTTAAGGAGAATTACGCCAAACAACTTTATCGAATTCACCCGCGTGATAAAAAAATGCAACAACGCTTTGGCGGAAATAAACGTGCCTGCCATGATAATTTGGGGGGAAATCGACCAGCTTGTGCCATACGCATCAGTCAAACACGTATCGGCGTATTGCTGCCACCCCGTTACCCGCATCCATATTTGGAAGGATTTATCACATCTCATGATGTATTCCTGCCAATATTTTAGGATAATCGACGCAGTTTTTCGGTTTTTGGAGGACACGGACGCGCCGATGTTAGAGTGGAGCGGAGGGATTTAGAGGGGACAAGGGTCAGGAGTCAGAGGTCAGGATCTGTCCTTCCCTGACCATTGACCCTATCATAACATCAGCGAAAGCATACAAGGAGTAAAACAAATGAACCAAACCATCCTTATTCTTGACTTTGGCGGGCAATACTGCCAGCTTATCGCAAGAAAGGTGCGCGAACATGGCGTTTACTGCGAAATTCTGCCTTTTGACGCGCCGCTGAAAAAAATAATAGAGAAAAAGCCTATAGGGATAATATTTACGGGCGGACCCAACAGTTGCTATAGGGACGGCTCTCCCTTAGCGAATAAACGGATTTACAATTTGGGCATACCCGTTTTGGGAATATGCTACGGCGCGCAGCTTACGGCTTTTCAGTTGGGCGGGCTTGTCGCGACGGGTCCGAGGGAATACGGGCGACAGATGCTTAAGCCCAAGGGCGGGCGGCTTTTAGAGGGCGTGAAAAAGTCGGCATGCTTAATGAGCCATACCGATTATATCGAAAAGCTCCCCAAAGGCTTTAAGGTGACGGGAGCGACGCAAACCTGTCCCGTTGCGGTCTTCGAGAACGAAGATAAAAAGCTGTACGGTGTGCAATTTCATCCGGAGGTCGCCCACACACAGGAAGGTAACAAAATCCTGCGCAATTTCTTATATAACATCTGCGGGGCGGTCGGGGATTGGACGATGGGCGATTATGCTCAGCGGGCGATTGCGGATTTAAAGGAGCGAATAGGCGATAAAACGGTCTTGTGCGCCCTTAGCGGCGGCGTGGACAGCGCGGTTACCGCCGTCCTTATCCACAAAGCTTGTCCGAGCCTTGTCTGCGTTTTTGTAGACCACGGCCTTATGCGCAAGGGCGAGGCGGACGAGGTTGTGCGCGTCTTTAGGGACGAACGAGGAATGAATTTGATTAAGGTGGACGCACAAAAGCGGTATCTGGACAAATTAAAGGGCGTAAAAGACCCCGAAAAAAAACGGAAGATAATCGGCAGGGAATTTATCCGCATTTTCGAAGAGGAGGCGAAAAAGATTGGCGCGGTAGATTACCTCGCGCAGGGCACGATTTATCCCGACGTGGTCGAAAGCGGCAAAAAAGGCAAAGGTAAGGGCAAGAAGGGCAGTGCGGTGATAAAATCGCACCATAACGTGGGCGGCCTCCCCAAAATGATTGATTTTAAGGAGCTTGTAGAGCCTTTGCGCGATCTATTCAAGGACGAGGTGCGGGTGTTGGGGCTTAAGCTTGGGCTCCCCGAAAGTATCGTTATGCGCCAGCCCTTCCCCGGTCCTGGCTTAGGCATCCGCGTGATAGGCGAGATAACCGAGGAAAAGTTGGAAATTGTCAGAAACGCAGACTTTATTTACCGCGAAGAGATTGTGCGAGCGGGTTTGGATAGAAGTATATGGCAGTATTTTGCCGCGCTTTTGGACATCCGTAGCGTGGGTGTCATGGGCGATGCTCGCACTTATGACTATACTATCGCGCTTAGGGCGGTGCACAGCGTGGACGGCATGACGGCCGACTGGGCAAGGATACCGTATGAGGTATTGGAGGTTGTATCAAGCAGGATTGTCAATGAGGTGAAGCACGTTAATAGGGTTGTTTATGACGTTACGGGGAAACCTCCCGCTACGATTGAGTGGGAATGAGAGTCCAAATTAAAAGTACAGTGTCATCAACCACAAAATTACATTTCGTAAAATTTAAAAACTCCGAAAGCGTTGTACCATCGGAGTTTTTTGTTGCAAATTGTTTGCGCCTTTTGCAAAGCCCGCCTATGCCTTAGGCCCTGCCTCGACGATTTCGCGCGGCATAGAGGGATATTTTTTGAAGTTTTCCTCAAAGAGCCCCGCCAATTTTTTCGCCGTCGCGTCGTAATCATTCTTATCCGCCCACAAAGCGCGGGGGTTTAAGAGGGCGGAATCCACTCCCTTGATACTTACGGGAATATTAAGCCCGAAAAACGGCTCCTTTTTAAACTGAGCGTTTTTAAGCGAGCCATCAATGGCGGCGGACACAATCGTGCGCGTCAAAGGCAGGCTCATGCGTTTGCCGACGCCGTATTTGCCGCCCGCCCAGCCCGTGTTGATAAGATAAACCTGCGCACCGTATTTATCGATTTTTTCGCCCAGCATTTTGGCGTACACTTCACTCCTAAGCGGCAAAAACGGCGATCCAAAGCAGGTCGAGAAGGTGGCGGAGGGCTCGACAATCCCCCGCTCCGTGCCGGCGACCTTGGCGGTATAGCCGGACACAAAATAATACATCGCCTGCTCCCTCGTCAACTTCGCGACGGGGGGCAGAACGCCGAACGCGTCCGCCGATAAAAACACGATGGTTGTAGGGTGTCGCCCTACCCCCGGAATCACGCAGTCATCTATAAAATCCACGGGGTAAGACACACGCGTATTCTCTGTTAATGACTGATTGAAATAGTCGGGGTGTCCAGTTGCGTCCGCCACCACATTCTCCGCCAGCGCGCCGTGCCTGATAGCGCGGAAAATCTGTGGCTCGTGCTTTTCTGTCAAATCTATACACTTGGCGTAGCATCCGCCCTCGATGTTAAAGATTCCGTCGTCGCTCCAACCGTGCTCGTCGTCACCGATAAGCCGACGTTTAGGGTCGGCGGACAGCGTGGTTTTTCCCGTGCCCGACAGCCCAAAAAACAGCGCGGTATCCCCGCTCTCCTTGTCCGTGTTGGCGGAGCAGTGCATCCCCAAAACACCGCTAAGTGGAAGAAGGTAATTCATAAGCGAGAAAACGGACTTTTTCATTTCGCCGCTGTACTTAGAGCCGACGATAAGCACCATTTTGCGGTCAAAGGACAGTACAATCGCCGCCTCGCTGTTTGTGCCGCATTCGGCGGGGTCGAGTTTTAAACCTGGGGCGGCGATAACGGCGAAATCTTCCGCGAAGTTTTTTGATTCGTCCGAAGTCGGGCGGATAAGCATATTGTTCATAAACAGGTTTTGCGAGGCGTATTCATTGATTACGCGGATGTTAACGCGGTGTTTTCCGTCCGCGCCCGCAAACCCGTCGAATACGTAAATATCCTTTCCCGACAGGTACGCGCCGATCTTTTTGTAGATTAAGTCAAACTGTGCGGAGCTCATTTTCAGGTTGTTTACGCCCCAGTTGACGTTGTGTGCAGAGCCCGCCTCCTCTACGATATATCTATCCTTGGGCGAGCGGCCGGTATACTTGCCGGTCTCCACCAAAAGCGCGCCCTTATCCAAAAGGCGGCAGGGTTCGGTCTTTATCGCCGTTTCTATCAAGACGGCAGGGGGGAGGTTACGTTGTACTGACCTTGGCGCAATGCCGTATTTTTCGATTCCATAGGTTTGTGTTTTTGTCATGTTTTTCTTCTCCTTATATGTGCGGTTTTTATTTTTTTACGTTAAAAAAGAGGCTTTTATCCGCCTCTTTTCTGTTTTGGTTACCTTCCCAGTTGTTTGTTGATTTCCTTAATCCAGCTGTCGATTACCTTGTTTTCCTTTTTCAGATACAAATCGGAATTGTCGCTAAGATACCTGTCCTCCCATATCTCGTATATGCCCGACCGACTTTGGCTTAACGCGCGTTCCTCAATCAAAGTGTAAATACGGCTGTATCCGCCCGGTGTGACGTAATCGTTTAAGCCCCTTGTTTCTTCCGCCACAGGATCCATAAGGTAATACATAATGTGAATGCCGTAATCGGTAATACAGTAAGGAGTACCGTCCTTGTCGCGGAAAATTTCGCCCGGCTCATTGTTGTCCCTTAAGGCACGTGCCGCTTCGGCAAACTCTATCATATAAGTTTCGGATTCTTCAAGCCCCAGCTTGTATACCACGGCATAGCCGGTCTCGCGGCCGAAAATCCCGGGGTCTGTATTGTATTTATAAATAAACCTGTCAAATTCGCGTTCGGCGTCGCGGCGGCTTCTTTTCAAAAAGTCCATCCTGCCGGTTATTTCCTGCATGACTTTATCGACGGTCGTTACATTTGAGACGTCGTTTTCGCCGTTAACGTGCGGATAAACAGGAATTTCTTTTGCCATTTTTGCGCGTAATGCTACGATTTTATCCTCGTCGGTTTCGCGCTGGCGTATCTTTGTCAGCTCCGTCGTCTGCTCGGCAGAAAAAGGAATCAAGATGTGCTTGACAAAAACATACCTATCGGAGGGGTAATACAAAATCGGGTCGCCGCCGCCGTTTACCGCACTGTCATAGTTTGACTGCACCACAAATTTCTTTATTTGGTCATTTAAAAGGCTGTCGTAATATTCGGTCACGTCCTTTTCGCCGACAGAGGTATAATCCTTAACGACATATTGGTTAAGCTTATTAATTTTCATGTTTTTGATGTGGGAATTGCCGAAGAGAAGCTTGGCGGCAACGGACTTGCCCAAGACAGGGAACACATACTCGATGCCCTCTCTGTCCCTTATGCCCTTTAAGTCGTCAATTTCCTCGTCAATTTCGGTCTGCTGCGCTTTTGTGACGCCGATGATGTTTTGAGATTTCTCGATAAAATCCTCGAAAAATACGGCGAAAGCTTGCGCGGCAAGACTACGATCTCTTTCGCTGCCGTATAAGCCCGGATATGCCGTCTTATAGCCCGCTCCCTCGATATACCATTCATCGCCTGTGTACCATGAGTCAAACCACTTGTTGTCGCCCTCTTTTTCCTCCACGGGATAACGGGGGGACACGACTTCGTCTATATCTTCGGGAGGCAGGGGATAAGTGGTGCTGTCCGTCGCGGGATCGCCGCCCTTTGCGGGAATAGTGGGCAGGTCGTTGTCCGCTAAGATTTGGTTTTTGACCTCGAAAATGCTGTCGCCGATAGCGGTATAAACGCCGCGCTGAATCTCGTCCACGTCGCCTACCGTCCAGTATAAAATTCCTGCGTCGAAAAGCTTGTCCGCCTCTATCAGCAAAAGCTCGATTTTGACAAGGGTGTCAAGATAGCTCCTTATTTTGGCGTCAACGTCAAGCTCGCGATTTTGCTGCAATTCGCCGGGCAGGTAGTAATTTGTATAATTGACAAGCTGCGACTTATAAATCTCCACCTTGTCGGAGGTGTATTGTCTGGGAATAAATACCTGCACGCCATCTACAAAGACAGGAGCCCCCTTTTCGTCCAGCTTCGGAACTTTGGGAACGTCCTCGGTCACGGGCTCGCCGGTGATGAGGTCAAACACGGGGAGACCCTTTTCGTCAAAGACCGTCCTTTCGCCCGTCACGCCTTGCGTAAAGCTTTTGATGGTGGCTATGACCTGCGCGTAGTCTCTTTCGTAATTACGCACGAAAAGACCGCAGCCACTTAAACCACTTAAGGTAACGACGCAAAGAAGTACGGATAAAATCAGGCTGATAAATTTTTTCATAATGTTTTTGTTTCCTCTGGTGAGGCGTGTCCTAACGTTTTTTTTCGAATTTTTCTTAAAAATCACCCGACACAACCTGCTTTTCACAATAGTGCAAGTTATTATACTACGACAGTCATAAAAAAGCAAATATTTTGAGTGTGCATTTTAAGGAATTTTTGAGGAGGACGTAGTGTTTGGTTAGTTATTAGGTATCGGTTATCAGGTATCAAGTAATGGTCATTTAAAAGAAAAAATAAAAATAACGCCGCCTTTATCTGATACCTGATAACCGATACCTAATAACTCCATTAACTTTCCCCCAAGAACCCCACTAACTTCTTAACGCTATCCGCCGCAGGACGGGTGAAAACCGAATTCGCCGCCGCAGAATAGCTAAAGCCCGCCTCGCTCGCCCGCTTTATCACGCCAAGACTAAGCGCGTTCGCCTTGAATAACACTTCGCATTTGTTCTTTGTAAGATACACCTTTTGCCCGCCGATTTTGCCAGCCATGTTTTTTATCACCGCCACGGTCAGCAAATTCCGCACGGGGCGGGGCGGTCTGCCGTACACGTCCTTTAGGCGCACCAGTTCGTCCGCCGCGTCCTTTTGGTCAGCCGCGAGAGCAATCCGCCGATAAACCTTAAGCCGCCACTCGATGTCGCCGATATAGTCCTCGGGGATAAACGCGGGGAAGTCGGTGATAACGGACACGTCCGCCGCCTCCTCCGTTTCCCGTCCCGCAATCTCGTCCATCACCTCGCCTATCAGCTTTAAGTACAATTCGTACCCGACTTGCTGCATATGCCCGTGCTGCTCCCGCCCCAAAACATTGCCCGCGCCGCGAATCTCAAGATCGCGCATGGCAAGCTTAAAGCCGCTGCCAAAGTCCGTATAACCCGTAATGGCGTCAAGGCGTTTATACGCGTTTTCGGTCAGTATTTTTTTTCCGTCATAGGTGAAAAACGCATAAGCCAATTTTTCCGCCCGCCCGATACGCCCGCGCAGCTGATACAACTGCCCCAGCCCGAGACGGTCGGCGTCCACAACGACCATAGTGTTGACGTTGGGCATATCTATCCCGTTTTCGATAATGGTGGACGTGATAAGTATGTCCGTTTCGCCGTTAATAAACCGTGCCAGGGTGTCCTCAAGGCGGGTTTTTTCCATCTGTCCGTGCGCCACGCCGACCTTCAGCCCCGGAAACATACTTGCTATGCCGCTTGCGAATTTATCTATCTTTTCCACGCGGTTGTAGACGATAAAAACCTGTCCGCCCCGCCCTTTTTCGCGCTGAACGGCGTCAAATACCAAACTGTCTGTGTATTCCGCGACATAGGTTGATACGGGGATACGTCCGGGCGGCGGCGTGGTCAAAAGGCTGATGTCGCGTATACCCGACATAGCCATATGCAAAGTGCGGGGGATGGGTGTCGCGGACAGGCTCAGCACACCCACGTCGGTTTTTAGCAGTTTGATTTTTTCCTTATCCGTCACGCCGAAACGTTGCTCCTCGTCAAGCACCAGCAGCCCCAAGTCTTTGAAAATTACGTCTTTGCTTAAGGCGCGGTGGGTGCCGCATACCACGTCCACCAATCCCGCCTGTAAATCCTTCAATGTTTGTGTGAGTTCCCTGTCGGAATCAAACCGCGTGAGAGAGCGGACGTTTACTCCGAATTTTTCCATTCGCGTTGTAAGCGTACGAAAATGCTGCCTCGCCAAAATGGTGGTGGGGGAGATAAACGCCGCCTGCTTCCCCTCTAAAACCGCCTTGTATGCTATGCGCATCGCGACCTCGGTCTTGCCGTACCCCACGTCGCCGCAAAGCAGCCTGTCCATCACCTTGCCGCGCGTCAAGTCGCTCAAACATTCAGATATGGCGACAAGCTGGTCGGGCGTTTCCTCATACGGGAAGTCCGCCTCGAAAGCGGAGAGCGCGGCGTGGTCGGGGGAATATTTATGCCCTCTCGCTTCCTCGCGCTTACTATACAGTTCACGCAGGTCAAACGCCATTTTTTTAATGGACGCCTTGACCTTTTCTTTTATCCGCGCAAATTCCGCACCGCCGATTTTGTTGAGTTTTGGGTCTTCCTCGCCCGCGTATGCGGACAAAAGGTTGATGCTTTCCGCCGCGACGTATAATTTGTCGCCGCCCTCGTACCTTACCACCACGAAATCGCGTTCAGACTCGCCTAACTTCATGCGTTTTAAGCCTTCGCAAACCCCTATGCCGTGGACGTTGTGGACGACGAAATCCCCTAATTTAGGCCTAAAAAACTCGGCTTTTTTGGACTTTGAGGGGGCGGGACGTTTTTTAAAGGTCAAATCTCCATAACCTAACAGTACAAGGCTTTGGTCGAAGAACAGCCCGCCCTTGTACAGGCCGTTTTCGCATAGCCCGCCCGTCCCGCCGTCCGAAACAATGCTTGTGGGCAGAGAATTTTCGGTCAAAAACTCTTTCAAGTTCTGTGACAATACCTCGCCCGCGTATATTTTGACGGTCTGCCCGCGTCTGAGCCAAATCTTTATATCGTCCGCAAAACCCTGCATATTTTTGGCGTAGCCCCCTATTTCGGGCTCTTTAAAGTTAAAAACCGCGGCGGGGGAGAAAATGCGGTTTTGGCATAAAAGTTTGTCGAAACTCGCCATGGTTTTGCCGCAGTTTAAAGCTTCGCTTAACTGTTTTTGGGCAAATACAAAAGTCTCCCCCCTTTCGAGCAGGGTGGTAAGGCGGGAGCGGTGTTCGGACAAATGCGCCGTAAGATTATCCGCGCACTGCTTTTGCTCGTCAAAAATAATAACGTCAAAGTAGTCGGAGATCGCGGCGGACGGGGCGAGCGGCTTCAGACAATTAAGTCCCGCAAAGCTCCCGCCGTCGATTTTTATGAATAATTCCTCGCTTAACGCTTCTTGTCGCGCCAAAAACGGCGGCTCAAGCTTTTTGTTCAGGCTTTTTTTGATTATTTCTTCCGCGCCGGCGTTAAGATTGAATATTTCGCTGTTGGGTGGCACGGTGATTTGCGCTTCAGTGGCGGAAGCAAACTGTGTATCAAGGTCGAAACGGCGGATTTCCTCTATCATATCGCCGAAAAAGTCTATCCTATATCCATAAGCGCAATCGACGGGGGCAATGTCCAAAATATCGCCGCGCAAGGCAAATTCGCCGGGGCTTTCGCACTGCGCTACCCGCGCATAACCCGACTTTGCAAGCTTTTTTGTTATTTCGTCTAAGTCGTAAGATTTGTCTTTTTCAAGGGATAGTGTGTGGGTGCAAACGTCGGCAGGGCGCGGATAAAGCTGCAAATACCCCAAAACGGAAGTCACGCCTATTTTCGCTTTTCCGCTTGCAAGAGCGGAGAGGGAAGATAGTCGCACAAGATTATTGTCCGAATTGCCTTTATAAATGGACAAAACATCGTCCAAAGGGGGGATATATGCCACCTCGCGGCCGCGTATGCTCTTTAACTGCTCGAATGCCTCGGTGGCTTTGACGTAATCTGCGCAAACGTACAAAAAGGATGATAGCGCGGACAAAGCGATGGCGCGGGAATAAAAGGGCAACCCAAACACCGAGATATTTTTTTTATCCCGCAGGGCGCCGATTATTTTGTCGATATCTCCGGTCGGAGAAAGCAGTTGAATGTTCAATTTTTCCTTGCCAAAGTTAAAAATTATTGTTTATAAAATAAGCGTGTGATTATATTTCTTTTGCTTTTAAAAGGTCGCGGATTTCGGTCAAAAGCTGCTCTACGGGCGGTTTTTCGGGTGTATGGGTTTCTGTTTCGCTTGCGGCAGTGGTTGCTCTGTCGGCGGCTTCGGCGGGTTGTCCGTTTGTGGATTGCTCGTCCCCTTTCTGCCCATCTACCGAAACCCCGTCCTTTGATTGCTCTTTCAGCGTGTTCCAGCTTGTTTTTAACCGTATAAAAAGGCGCATCGCCAAAAACATAAACAGCGCGATTATAAAAAAATCCAAAATAGCCTGCAAAAACAGACCGTACCGCAGAGCATTTTCGGCGACCTTTTCCACCCCGTCCACAATTTCCGCAGGCTTTATCACCCATTTCCAGTCCTTGACCGAGCTTCCGTTCACCGCCAAGGTAATCAGCGGCATTATCACGTCGTTTACCAAACTGGTCACTATTTTGCCGAATGCCCCGCCGATTATTACCGCGACGGCAAGCCCCAAAACGTTGCCCTTGTTGATAAACGCTTTAAAATCCGCGAAAAAGCCGTTGACGCGCTTGTCCTTTTGTTTTTTCGCCTTTTTTTCGCTTTTGTCCATAATTTTTCTCCTTTGCTTAGCTTAACGGGATTTATCTTTAATCGCTTAAAATTTTCTTCGATACCGTATTATAGCATACTTTTCTTTACATGACAACAAATTTTTTGTATAATGTCACAATGAGCCTGAGTTTGGTCAGCTTTAGTAGCGGCAGTCGCGGCAACAGCCTTGTCGTATTCAGCGAAAACACCGCCGTTGTTATCGACGTCGGGATTTCCGCGCCTTGTATAAAAAGGGGATTAAAGGTAGCGGGGGCACACCTTGCGCCGCAAATTTTGGTCACCCATGCGCACAGCGACCACGTCGGGTATCTGTATACGTATAGCGAACAATTTGCCCCCGACGTGTACTGCTTTGCCCCTGCCTATTACACGGTGAGTCGCGAGATGGCGGGCGGACGGCTCATTGCTTTTGACGGCGATTTTTTCGTCGGCGACTTTACCGTTTCGCCCTTTCGGGTAAGTCACGACGTGCCCTGTGTGGGGTACAGCGTCTATCACGCGGGCAATAAATTGAGTGTGGTCACAGATTTGGGGAAGGTGACAGAGGCGGTTTTTGAAGCGATTAAAGGTAGTGATTTGGTCTTTTTGGAGGCAAATTACGACGAAAGTATGTTGATGAACAACGCAAATTACCCGGCTGTTTTAAAGCGGCGTATTTTGTCGGATAGAGGGCATTTGAGTAACGAGGCGGCGGGGGCTTTTGCGGTGAGATTAGCGGAGGCGGGGACGCGGCAGCTTATACTTGGGCATTTGTCCGAGCAAAATAATTATCCGGAGCTTGCCTATAGGGTAGTGAGCGGAGCTTTAGCCGAAAAGGGGATAGAGGCGGGAAAAGATGTACATATTGATGTGGCTGGGTATAATAGAGTGACTAAAGTTTTTAGTGTAACGTAAGAAAATACAACTGTTTACGACACTTTTTGAGTGCCCCAAAAGTGCCGTCCGTCTTGCCCAAAAGTGCCGTAAAATGGTATAAAGGGGAGGACACTTTTGATTGTGCCCTCCCACTTGACCCCCTTTCGCAGCGATTTTAAGGTTTGATTTTTAGAAAAAATGTGCAAAAAAATAATCGGCTTTTATAAAATTCGTTAGAAAATGAAGGACTGATAATTTGGTTAGCCTCGACAAAAAATTTAAAACCGTGTACGGCACGGGAATATACGCCATAGCGGTGGCGGCGGCTTTGGCGTGTAACCTGATTTCGTCGGTGGTATTGTCGCTTGTGCTTAGTGGGGAGGGTCGCGAAGTCGTACAAACCGCGCTTGGTCTTATATTTCAGGCGGCAAACCTTGCCGTTTTTTTGGCCTTTATTCTAATAAAAAGGACAAAGCCGGATATTTTGTGGCGGATGGGCGTTAAATTCGCCGAAAACACGTATTCTCGCACAAAATCCGCCGCATTTGCTACGATTTTTTGCGCCGCGGGCGTGATTTTCGGCTTAGTTTGCCTGTTTTTCTTCGCCTCCTTGGCTACGGCGGGACAATACGTCTTGTCTGGTTTGGGCTATAAATTAGCGCCGCAGTATTCAGGCGCTCCCTTGCAGAACGTATTTTTGTTGATTATCACGGTCGCCGCCGCCCCCGTTTGCGAGGAGTTAATCTACCGCAGCGCACTTGCCGGCGGGCTGAAAAAGCGATTTAACGACTTTGCCGTCGCGGCGTTAGCGGGGGTCGCCTTCGCTCTCATGCACATGAATCCCGAACAGACGATTTATCAATTCTTTCTCGGTTTTGGCGCGACGCTTTTGACGCTTACATCGGGTTCGGTTATCCCCGCTATAATAATGCATGCCGTAAGCAACCTTGCCGTTGCGTTGAATATGGTTGGTGCGGCGGGTTTTACTCATTATTTTGACTGGTATATGGCAGTATTTACGTCGGACGGCTGGCGATTGGGACTTAGCGCGCCTTTTTTGGCGGCGGTAGGTCTTGCGATTTTCGTTTTTGGCGCGAAACTTCTTAAAAAGTACGCAAATAGGTACAGCTCAAGTGGCGAAGAGAAAGCCGTCGAAGAAAAGCAAAAACTTAAACGCGGTATCGAGGAAGAAAAGGTTGGCTTTTTAGCGAGTAACGCCGCAATGCTACTTTACACTCTCGGGCTTGCCGTCAGCTTGTTTATGTGGATTTCAATATTTGTATCACGGCTAAACATGGCTTGACAGGAGCAGAATAATATGGTAAAATATGAAATAAGTTAATGGTGAAAACGCAGTAAGGGAGTGAATATGGACGCAGGAATAGTAAAAGAACAAGACGTCGCCGCCGAAAAAATAATAGCGTTTGAAAAAAAACGTAACCGTGCCGTCGGTTTCGCGCTTTTCGCCGTCGCCGCAGGGCTGGCGCTAACCCGGATAGGCGCGTATTTTTTGTATGACGCATTTGACAAGCTTGACTATGCGCCATGGGTGAGCGAATACATTATGGACGCGATTTTCACCGTGGTCACGCAGGTGTTTGTCTGCTTTTTGATACCGCTCTTGACGTATCTTTTCTATCAAAAGCGCACGGTCAAGGAGATATTTGCCGACGCCAATTATCATAAAGTCAGCTGGAAAATCCTGCTTTGCTGTGTGCCTTTGGCGATAGGGTGCTATCTTTTCACCATTTACGTCATGAATTACTGGCTGTCCACTCTGATCGGCTTAGGGTATACCTATCGTCCCGCGTCAAGCTCGTACCCCGCCGCTTTTAGTCCGTGGCTGTTTATACTGTCGATATTTTTGACCGCCGTTTTGCCCGGCTTTTGCGAGGAATTCATCATGCGCGGCAATTTTCTTACGTCCTTGAGGCATAATTTCAAAAGCTTTGGCGTGATAATTTTGGCGTCGATGGCATTCGGGCTCTTTCACCAAAACATTTTACAGTTTGTTTATACGGCAGTGTTCGGCGGCTTGATGGCGTTTTTGGTTATAAAGACGCGCACCGTATGGCCTGCCGTCATTATCCACTTTTTAAACAACGCCATAAGTGTGATTATGGGGTACGGGTCGAACTATGGTTGGGGGATAGTGTCTTTCATTGATAATGTGTTGTATCAGCCGTTTGCGATTTATTTATTCTTGGTTTTGGGCTTGGGGCTGGTGGTCGGCTTTACCTTTCTGATACTCAAAATCGCCAAAAAGGGAAAGCAAGAAACACCTATTTTGAGGCTGTATAAACCCTCACGCAGGGAGAACGCGTGGCACTTCGGAGCGATAACCTTGGCGGCGGCGTCCACTTTCTTTACGTTTATGTTCGGGATGCTGTTTTAACAATGCGCAATGCTTAATGCGCAATGCTCAATGGCGGATAAATTTTAGTAATGTGCCTTGAATGTTAAGAATTGATACGCTTAAAAAAACGCGACCGACATTGCGCATTAAGCATTGCGCATTGTAAAAAATGTTTGGACAAATATCCCATGAAAAAAATTGAAATTGTCGCCGTGGGGAGGCTGAAAGAAGATTTTTTTGTCTTCGCCGCGGAGGAATATATAAAGCGTTTAGGGCGGTTTTGCGATGTCAAAACCGTTGAGTTGAGCGAAGTTGGCGGCAAAGCAAAGGAAAGCGAGGCGATTTTAGCGGCGGTCAAAAATCGGCGTTTTTGGTTGTTAGATATTGCGGGCGAACAGCTTGACAGCGAGAGCTTTGCCGCGCTACTTGATAAGGAATGTCAGGGCGGCTTGGCTGTTTTTGTGATAGGCGGTAGCGAGGGCGTGAACGAAAAGGTATTAGAAGCGGCGGCGCGGCGTATTAGTTTTGGGAAATTCACATATCCGCATAGGTTGATGCGAGTGATGCTGCTTGAGCAGGTTTACCGTGCGATGACGATTATCGAGGGGATGCCGTATCATAAGTAGGTATAAGATTAGACTTCCCAACAAAACTCACATAGTCGTCTAACGGCGTCTTTTCGCCGGGACGAAATCCTTGCTCGGCAGGTACGTAGCGCTGGACCCCCGCCTCGCAAGTTTCCGTCCCGGCGAAAATCCGCTCGTTATCCGACAGCGTTGAGTTTTGCAAGAAGTCTATTATACGAAGAAGGATTCGTGGTCTTGCTTCGTAGCAGGGATTAGGTATTGGGTATCGGATAGTGCCGGATTTTAGGATAACAGTTAACTGATATTGACCGCCGAGAAAAATCACCCCGCCCCAAGCAGGGAAGTGTGTGCTCGGCACACTTTTATGTTACTAAGGTATATTCAGGTAAAGCCGGCACTTTATGAGGTTTTTAGCACAAATATCCGTTTGTATAAAGGCGCGATACAAACGAGGCCGTACGGAAAGCGGTAATATCGCCGGTTTTACGTTAATACACCAACCTTACCTGATCCCTTGTACCTGATCCCTTCACCAACCCCCTCCCTTCTTCATATAATGTAGAAAACATTGTAGGGGGGCTTTTTTGCATTCCCTAAAACCGAGGTGTACAAATGTATACTTACTCAAGACTTAACGAGGATTTGGCATACCTATCCTACAGCGGAATCGACGTCGGCTCTATCGGGACGAGCATAATGGGCAACTCCATCCCATACATTCACGTGGGCGAATACTGCCACCCGCAGAGCATAATCACGGGCGGCATCCACGCGCGCGAAAACGTCACCTCACTGCTGGTAGTGCGGCAGGCGTTTAGGGCGGCGTTTAAGCGCTGCGGATTTGAGGGCGGAATTTATTTTGTGCCCATGGTCAACCCCGACGGCGCGCTTTTGCTGGAAAAAGGCTCCTGCGCCATGGGTGGAAGGGCGGAGTTTTTGTGCAAAATCAACGGAGGTGAGGACTTTTCGCTGTGGAAGGCAAATGCCGCGGGGGTGGACCTTAATAATAATTTTGACGCGCTGTTCGGGCAGGGCGTGGGGCAGGTGAAGGATCCCGCGCCACAGGGTTACGCGGGTCCGCACGCCTTTTCCGAGCCGGAAACAAAAGCGTTACGCAGTTTTACCGTCAGCGTCGCGCCGCGCATAACGGTGAGCTATCACGCGATGGGACGGGAGCTTTACTGGTATTTTTTTCAAGAGGGGGAGGAGCGCGAAAGAGATTTAAGGATTGCAAAAAGGTTGGAGGCGGCGACGGGGTATGTGCGGGTGGACAGCGACTGCGGCTCGAGCGGCGGGTACAAGGATTGGTGCATACAGAATTTGCGGATTCCTTCTTTTACGATCGAGATTATCGGCGGGTGCGGCAAAAAGCATCCTATTGATTGTTGCGACTTGGACGGCGACTGGGAGGCGAATAAGAACGTGCCGTATATTGTGGCGGATGCGGCGGGAGAGGTATAGGGATAAGTACCGGCGATTAAGGGTATAGGGGGTTTGTTTTTAGATTTTTTTGTTATGCCGTTTAGTATAACGCTTGCCTTTGGGTGATAGAAGTGATATACTTTTGTCCAGAGGAGTTTTTCTTTTTATAAAGGCGAGGATTATGGAAAAAAACTACGACCCAAAACAGTTTGAGGAAAGAATTTATGCGCGTTGGTTAGACAAGGGGTATTTTACCGCCTGTCCCAACACGGACAAAAAGCCGTTCACGATTATGATGCCGCCGCCTAACATCACGGGGCAGTTGCACATAGGTCACGCCCTGGACGGGGCTATTCAGGACGCGGTCATACGGTACAAGCGTATGCGGGGATACGAAGCTCTGTTTATGCCCGGCACCGACCATGCCTCTATCGCCACAGAGGTGAAAATTTCTGCAAAACTGGTCCAAGAAGGGACGAGCAAGGAAAAATTGGGGCGCGAAGGATTTTTGGCGCGCGCCCATTTGTGGAACAAGCAGTACGGCGGGCAAATCGCGCTTCAACAAAGACGGTTGGGACTTAGTTGCGACTGGCGGCGGAGTGCATTCACCATGGACAAGCAGCGGTCTGGGGCCGTGCGCGAGGTCTTTGTCAATTTGTACGACAAAGGGTTGATTTACCGCGGCGACAGGCTGGTAAATATGTGTCCTTCCTGCCGCACTGCGTTATCCGACGCGGAAGTGGAGTTCGAGGATGCCGACTCCCGCCTTTGGTATGTCAAGTATCCCGTCGAGGAGTGTGACGAATATATCACGGTCGCCACCACCCGACCGGAAACCATGCTGGGGGACACCGCCGTCGCCGTCAACCCCAAGGATAAAAGATACAAAAATCTTGTGGGGAAAACCTTAACTCTGCCGCTGAACGGGCGAAAAATCCCCGTAATCGCCGACGATTATGTTTTAGCGGATTTTGGCACGGGGGCGGTAAAAATCACACCCGCCCACGATTTTAACGATTTTGAGGTGGGCAAACGCCACAACCTTCCCTCCGTTACAGTGATTGACGACGATGGGAATATGAATAATAATGCGGGGGAGTTTGAGGGATTGACGGCCGCCTACGCCCGTCTTGCGATTGTCGAGGAATTACAAAAGCAAGGGTTTTTGCTTAAAACCGAGGAATACAAAAATAAGGTGGGGCACTGCTACCGTTGCCGCTGCGTCGTCGAGCCTTTAATCAGTAAGCAGTGGTTTGTGCGGATGGACTCTCTTGTCGCCCCTGCCGTTACCGCCGTAAAAAAAGGGAAAATAAGGTTTCTGCCGGTGCGGTTCAAAAATAATTATTTGCGGTGGATGGAAAATACGCGGGACTGGTGCGTTTCCCGTCAGCTTTGGTGGGGGCACCGCATTCCCGTTTATTATTGCGCCAGGTGCGGGAAGGAAACGGTTTCCAAAACGGATTTGACAAAATGTCCGGTTTGCGGCGGAGCGGTAACGCAGGACGAGGATGTGCTTGACACGTGGTTTAGCTCCGCGTTATGGCCGTTTGCTACGCTAAATTGGCCGACAAATTCGCCCGATTTGGACTTTTTTTATCCCACAAGCGTGCTGGCCACTGCCTATGACATTATCGGATTTTGGGTGTCGCGCATGATTTTCTCAGGACTGGAACATACGGGCAAAATACCGTTTTCCGAGGTCTTGATTCACGGCATTGTACGGGACAGGGACGGCAAAAAGATGAGTAAGTCCAGCGGTAACGGCGTCGACCCCCTTGACGTAATTGATATATACGGGGCGGACGTGTTGCGTATTTCGCTCATTTCGGGCGTGTCAATGGGCGGCGACATGAAGTATTCCGAGGAAAAGGCGGAGGGCTACCGCAACTTTATGAACAAGCTGTGGAACGCTTCGCGCTTTGTTTTGCTGAACTCCGAGGGGTTGACGTTGATTGACCTTAAAAAGGCATGCGCGTACCTTGGTTTGGCGGAAAAATGGATTTTGGGGCGTTTTAGTATTACTGCGGGCATTGTGCGCAAACTAATGGATAAGTACGAGATTGGACTTGCGGCGTCGGTGATTTACGAGTTTTTGTGGAACGAGTTTTGCGACTGGTACATCGAGGAATCAAAAATTAGCTTGTACGGCAGCGACCAAAAAAAACGCAACGTAACGCTGAATGTGCTGTTGTATGTGCTACGCGAGACGTTGAAGTTGGCGCACCCGATTATTCCCTTTATTACCGCCGAGATTTTTGACCAACTGCCCAACAAGGACGCGGAGGATATAATGGTGTCGCCGTATCCCTCGGCGGGTCGTGGGGCGTTTAAGACGGCCGTCAAGGACATGGGGGAGGTGATTGCGGCGATTAAGGAGATACGGGCGTTAAGGCATGAAATGAATGTGCCCGCCGGCAAACGTCCTGCGCTGTTTATCCGCCCGCGCGATGGGGCGGAAAAGTTAGTGAAAGATTCTTTGAAGTACGTCCAAAAGCTGGGTTTTGCGAGCGACGTGACTGTTATTAAGGATAAGCCTGATGGCAAAACTGTGGTTTTGGCAACCGCCTTGGGCGAGGTATATATCCCTATGGGCGAGCTTGTGGACGCCGCCGCGGAGCTTTTTCGGCTTGATAGGGAGTTGGAACAAATTGCGGAGGAGATTGCGCGCGCCGAAGGGAAGCTAAGGAACGAGGGCTTTGTGTCAAAAGCGCCGCCCGCCCTTATCGCACAAGAACGAGAGAAGCTGAATAAGTTTATTGCGCAGAGGGAGCTTGTGGTAAAGGCGTTAGAACGGTTGAAGAATGTGTAAAGTGTGGAGTTATGGGCGGAATTCAATAAAAAATTGAGCCTCGTTGCGTATTATTAAAACAGAAGTAAATATCCCATCGTTTTCGCAACACATATCAAGAAAAAACGATTTTCTGTTTGCTGCCGAAGTAATAAATTATTATGCGTTGAAATTCGACCTTAACTCCGCACTCTACACTTCATTTTCCGCACTCTCTTAAACCGCTTGACAAATTTATCAAAGGCGCATATAATATAGCCAATCAAGTTAGAAGCAGTAGGTATTTGGTATTATTTTTCCATATAAAAAGTCGGAGGCATTCAAGAGGGCTTAGCAAAGATTTTTGTGGGCTGCTGCGGCAAAGTCTCGAAAGCAATTAGTATAAATTACAAAATACAAATTACAAATTGAGGTGTAAAATACATGGTTTGCGACAAATGCGGAAAAGAAATACACAACAAGGCGGTAGTTTGCCCATACTGTCATGCGTCTACGCCTAATCCCGTGCCTAACGCGTCTTATCAGCCCATGTCGGGGTTTTTCCTAAGTTTTTTGATAGCGCCGATCGGCTTTTTTGTGTCCTTGGTACAGTTTTTCAGGGCGCTAAAGCGTAAGGGGCTGTGGCTATTCCCACTTTTTGGAATAATAATCAGCTTGACCATCACGATTACGGTCGTGGTGTTAGCGTTAGCGTGGGGCGCTCTGGTTATGGAGCTTTTGCGTGGGGCGGCATAAATGTGGGGCGGCATAAATAGTGTATTTTGGAGAGTTGAGAAATGTACTGTAAAAATTGCGGACAACAAATAGACGACCGCGCAGTGGTTTGCGTACACTGCGGGCGGCTCACAGATAATTACGGGCGGCCACAGCAGACGACGGTTGCGCGTCCTATATACCGCAGTCAGTACCGAAACGAGTTTTACGCCCCCTTTTTAGGGCTTGTTTTTAGTGGCTTAGGGGTTGTTTTGCTACCCTTAGCCGTGGTCGGATTTGTAATGTCGATTATACAATACCGCCGCGCAAAAAACGTGTACGGAGAAACCAAGTACACGCTTGCAGGGATTATTATCGGCGCGGTAATAATCGGGCTGTATGCGTTAACGGTTTTTGTGTCGGTATACAAAGAGTTTTGGGCGGGATTGCCGTTGCTTTCATTTTTGGGCATATGAGTATAAAGGGTATTCTTCCTTAGGGGGAGGACGCCCTTTTTTGTATGGTAAAATGAACATGTCGCCATACAATGGAATAATCCGCCTGTCGAAAAACATAATATATATTGACCGCTAACTAATTTTTAAAGCGGTGCGTCGGGGCGCTGCCCCCTGTGACTCATGACCCCTAAAAGCAGCGCGTCAACGGTCGTTGCGCCCTACGGCAAAAAACTTCGATCTTAACTCCATACTCCATACCGACCCCTAACCCCAATTATCCAAACGGGAGAAAAAAATATGCCGTTAGTTTCATCTAAGGAAATGCTGCAAAAAGCCTACGCGGGCAGGTACGCCGTGGGTGCGTTCAATGTCAACAACATGGAGGTCGTCCAAGGCATCATGGACGCCGCAAAAAAAGAAAACGCGCCGCTGATTTTGCAGGTCAGCCCCGGCGCGCGCAAGTACGCGGGTCCCATTTATCTGCGCAAACTTGTGGAGGCTGCCTTAGAGGACAGCGGGCTGCCGATTTGCCTGCACCTTGACCACGGCGATTCCTACGAGCAGTGCGTCGCCGCCATTAAGGACGGCTTTACCTCGGTCATGATTGACGCGTCGCACCATTCGTTTAACGAAAACGTCTTGATTACGGCGGAGGTGGTGCGCTACGCCCACGAGCGCGGCGTCACGGTGGAGGCGGAATTGGGGCGGCTTGAGGGCGTGGAGGACGACATTAAGGTGACGGCGGCGGAGTCGAGTTATACCGACCCTTCGCAGGTGCGGGAATTCGTGCTGAGGACGGGCGTGGATAGCCTGGCGATTGCGATCGGTACGTCGCACGGCGCGTTTAAATTCAAGGGCGAACCCAAGCTGCGGTTTGATATTTTGGAGGAAGTCGAGCGGTTATTGCCCGATTTTCCCATCGTTTTGCACGGGGCGAGCAGTGTGCCGCCCAGAATGGTTTCGTTGATAAACGGGAACGGCGGGGCGATTGCGGGCGCGAAGGGGGTGCCGGAGGATATGCTGCGCAAGGCGGCGTCCATGGCGGTGTGTAAAATCAATATCGACTCCGATTTGAGGCTTGCTTTTACGGGGGCTGTGAGGGAGAGCTTGGTGGGCAATCCGTCGCATTTCGACCCTCGCCAGTACCTGCGCCCCGCGCGAGAGGCAATCAGCGAGATTGTGCGGCACAAGATTATCAATGTTTTGGGGTGTAGCGGGAAAGCGTGAGGGGAGTAGGAGTGTGGAGAGTGGAGTTAAGGTGTCAGGTATTGTTGGGTTTGAATATAAAGAGACAACCGCTGATAATTCCCCTCTTGAGGGGTGCCCTACGAATGCTTCTTTGACGTGGGGCGGGGTGGCTGAAGTCGAGCGAAATATAGCTTGTATATATACGCGCAAAAAAAGTCGGGGCGTTTTTTACACCCCGACATTTTTTATGCCACAGGAATCACTGAGGAATTATATAATAACCCCACTGATATAAGTTGCCTTCTGCATCCAAGGCGATGCTTTGTGTAAGCCCCGCGCCGATAGCGGTAAACTTAGTCCCTTCTTTTATCGGCATGGGGGTAGAATATTGACTGCCGTAACCGCCTGTACCGTCGCCAAGCTGCCTTCGTAATTGTTACCCCAACCCCATAGGTTACCTTCTGTATCTATTGCTAAACTGTGATTTTCTCCCGCGGCTACGGCGGCAAACTTTGTCCCTTCTTTTATTTGAACGGGAACCTTACTAACGCTTTCATTGCCAGTTCTGCCGTCGCCGAGCTCGCCGTGAAAGCCGTACCCCCATGCCCACAGATTGCCGTCAACATCAATGGCAAGGGTGTGGGTGCGCCCCGCATTGACGGCGGCAAACCTTGTTCCCTCTTTTATTATTATCGGGACATCGACAAAACCTGAAGAGCCGGTTCCAAGCTGTCCGTAATTATTGTCTCCCCAAGCCCATAGGTTGCCGTCAACATCAATCGCAAAGCTGTGGGATTCGCACATCGACGCGCTGATAGAAACAAATTTTGTCCCCTCTTTGATTTGTATCGGAACGTTGCTGCTTGTCGCTTCGCCCACGCCCGGCAAATAGCCGACAACCAGTCCCCACGCCCACAAATTGCCGTCGATATCTATGGCAAGGCTGTGGTAACATCCCGCGCTGACGGCGGAAAATTTTGTTCCCGCTTTTATCTGTACGGGAGTAGAGCGGTCGGTATTTGTGCCGTCGCCAAGCACCCCGCTGTAATTGCTTCCCCACGCCCACAGGTTTCCGTCAATATCTATCGCGAGGTTGTGCGATGCCCCCGCGCTTGCCGCGGCAAATTTCGTATCTTCTTTTATTTTGATTGGGCCGCTACCGCCGCTAATTTCGAATTGAGGACGCCCCCAAGCCCAAAGGCTGCCGTCTTTTTCTATCATAAGACCGCCATTCCATCCAAAGCTGATTTGTATATCCTCATGCGGCAAGGCGGGGACGGTGTATGTTTCAAAATAACCGCAACCCTCGCGCTTACAAACTTTTGCATATACATTTTCGCCGGTTTCTTGGTTGTGCGTTATTTCCCAGTCGGTTAAGTCGTGTCCGAGTGCGGGTATGGGCTTTGTTTGAACGTGAGAGTAGTCATATTGTGAACAAGCTCTTGTTTGCAAGCCTGCCTGCGTGCAAGTGGGCAACATTGTAGGCGTCCATTCTCCAAAATCGCACAAATGAAAATTACACGCGGTAAAAGGTAAAGTGAAAAATATGGCAAAGAAAACGATTGCAGCAAGTTTCGTAACTCTTTTCATGAAAACCTCCAAATAATTTGTCCCATATATAATACGAATTAAAAACCCCAAACCCAACAAAAAGTTTTGTGAAATTTTTTATGTATGAGCAATATCAAATCAAAAAAGCCACACGGCTTGTTTTTTATGTAAACAAACCGTCGAAAACAATGCCAAAAGGGCGAACACAGGCAGTCCCCTACTTTCCCGATTCTTTAACTGACAACTGTTCACTTACCCCTACTTCTTCCCTTCCTTGCCGCCCTTTTCCACGCCCTTTTCCTGCCGCGCCTTGTAATCCAGCATGGCGCGGGCAAGCTGGTCTGGGCAGGAGGTGTTGCCCTTGCAGGGAATACCCTTCAGTTTTTCGGCGATTTCGTCAATCGGCATCCCGACGCAAAGGCGGGCGAGCGCCTGTTGGTTGCCAGAACAGCCGTGGATAAACTTGCAGCTACTCAGTTTGTTGTCGACGCTGACCGTGTAAATGATTTGCTTGCAACACGTGCCGCCCGTACTTCTGAACGTTTGTAATTGGTCCAATGGTATATCCTCTTTTTTATGTAGTTTATTTTGTTTTAATGCTCAATGTGCAATGCTCAATGCTCAATTATGGTTGCATTTTTCTGAGCGTATCAATGCTTAACAATCAAGGTATATTACTTAAAATTTGTCCTTCATTGAGCATTGTGCATTGAGCATTGTGCATTACTCATCTACCAATTGCTCATAAATCCCCGCGTAAATCGTCGCCGCCTTGCCCTGCCACTTCTGGGCAACAAGCTTTGCCGTCTCCTTGTTGGGGACGATAAACCTTAAGTCCATGGTGACGCGGGTGGGGTTCGCCGAATCTATAATCTTCAAAATTACGCTGTAAGAGCGGTCGGGGTTGAGCTGGTATGACGTCGCGTATTCCTGCCGCCGACGTATCGTCAGCCTGTTTTCCTTTACAAAATCCGCGATATGCGAGCGCGTCGAGGAGGGGATACGGCTGTAAAAGTGCGAAATGCACTCCCGTCCGTCAGGCGTGATGGTATAGAAAGGGGTCTTGTCGAAAAGCGCGCGGAACAAAAAGCCGTTTTCGGTAAGGCCGCTCATGGCAGACATGCAGTCCATATACTCCATCCACGGATTTTCGTAATAGCAAGCTTTCAGGATGGTGCTTTCGGTCAGCGCGACGTCCATCTTGTCCATAAAATACAGCAAAATCAGCTTGTTAAGTATGGATATTTCTTTTTCTTCCAAGACGCCACCCCCCTAATTGACATTATAACATATTTCTCGGCAAATTTCAAGGCTTTTTGCAAAATATTTTTGGATTTTTTTACGTTAATGTGCCCTAATTACCGCGGGAAAAGCAAAAACCGCAACCGCGCACCCTAAAAAGGCGAGATCGTCCTAAAAAACATCTTTAATAAACGTCACTTTTTAAAGCATATATTCTTTCAGTTTCTCGATTATCTTTTCGATATCGATAGGCTTTTTTAAGTGGCTGTTCATGCCGGTGGCAATACATTTGTCGATATCTTCTTTGAACGTGTTGGCGGTCAACGCGATAATCGGAATCGTGTCGGCTTTGTACAAACCGGAAGCGCGTATGAGATTTGTCGCCTTGTATCCGTCCATATTCGGCATATTTATGTCCATAAGTATCAAATCGTAGGCGCCCGGTGAAAGGGCGAATTTTTCCACAGCTTCCCGACCGTCCGCAGCGCAATCTATCGTGACGCCGGTATCCTCTAAAAGGGCGACCAATATTTCCCTGTTGATTTCTACGTCCTCGGCAAGTAAAATTTTATAACCCGCAAAAATGCCCCCGTCCGCATTGTTTACAACTTCCTCTCGTCCGCTTTCCGTTTTTTGCAATACTTTTTCGACGGGGAATCTGACGGTGAATTTAGAGCCTTGGGAAAGAACGGATTCTACGTCGATTCCGCCGCCCATCATCTCAAGGACGTGCTTAGAGATAGTAAGACCCAAACCTATGCCGCCGAATTTTCTGTCCGCACCGCCGTGAATCTGCTCGAAAGGGCGAAACAGCATTTTTTGCTGTTTTTTAGAAATCCCTATTCCGTTGTCCTTTACCTCGATTTGGATGTTACACATTTGCCCTCGTTCGCAAGTTTTTCTCGCGCTTAACGAGATTTTCCCGCCGTTGGGAGTGAATTTTACGGCGTTGGAAAGCAGATTTTTTATTATCTGCATGACCCGCCGCTCGTCCGAAATAACATTTTTGGGAACATTTGGAGCGATTTCTACGGTCAGCTCCTGATTGTGCTCCTTTGCGGCAAAGACGGCGCCGCGAACGGCGAAGTCTATCATCCTGCCGAAGTCGAATTTGCTGTAAGATAAAGTAAACTTATCCGATTCTATATTTGACATATCGAGTACGTCGTCGATAAGGCCCAAAAGGTGGCGAGAGGCTTCGCTGATTTTTTGGTTGCAGTAATCCTTGCGTTTTATGTCGTCCGACGCCCAGCTTATCGCCGTCATCCCCATAATTGCATTCATGGGGGTGCGCATCTCGTGACTCATGCGGGCTAAAAAGTCCGATTTTGCCTGAGAGGAACGCTGCGCGGCATTTTTAGCTTTCTCAGCCAGCAGTCGCGCTTTTACCAATTCCGTTGTGTCGTGAAGAAGAATCATGACCCCGTCGGCGCGGTTTTCCGTGTCAAGCATGGGTGTAAGCTGGATTTGGTAGTGGCGCAAATGCCCGTTGTGCCCGAAATCTATCGTATGCTCCGTTTTTTGGGTTTGCTTTTGAAAAAACGCGACGTCGAACATATTTTCGATGTCGCCAATAAAATCGACCGAAACAAGGGGTGTGAAAAGCTCGCGCAGGTGCTTTCCCGCGACATCCTTGACGGATGGTATTTCGCTGTTTTTAAGGTACGAATCACTGACAAACGCCAGCCTTTTGTCAGATCCAAACAGCAAAATCGGGTCGGGGCAATTGGCAAGCAAAAGGTTGACGTACCGTTGTAAACGTGATTTTTCGTCCAAGCTGATATTCCACCTGCGCTCTAGCTGCTTTACCATATTGTTGTAGGCTTCGGAAAAGTCGCCCATAAAATCCACGCGCTGTTGATAATCCCCTTTTGCCACCTGCTGTGTCTGCCAGGTCAAATGCCTAAGCGATGCGTGCAACATTTTTAAGGGCGCGGCTATTTCGTTGTCAGAGGAGGGCAGGGCGCAATTAAGATTGCCGCCCGCCAGTTCTTTCGCGAGCGTCTTTGCTTCGGTTACTATTTCGCTGAAAAAAACCAGCCCCATGCCGAAGTCGCGGAACTCGGCTGGTAACCTGTCAACGTCAAGTAACGCCTTTTCGGGGCAATAAATGACGTCGCGCAGGTACTCAAAAAGGGTGTCGGCTACAAGGCTTAAGCTTTTATTGTCGTTTTCTTCGGTCAATTTTGTATTTTCCGCCTTTGTAATAAAAAATGCTTCGCCGTATCTTGCTGCTTCGACGCCTCGACTACAATCCCGTAGAGGCGGCCATCGCTCGTCGCAATAACAAACGCATTATTCGCTACACGAACGACCGGTGGTCGCCCATACGGTTTGTGCGGTATCTCGTTGCGGTTTATGTTGTGCGGCGTTACTCATGCGTCACGCCCTGCGAATTTCTATTCCACCACGCCTCTGAAACGGCATACCCTGTCGCCGCTTGCCCAGCAATCTATCTCCTTGACCTTGTAACGCTTGCCCGTGTATGCCTGCAAAATGCCGGCGATAAAGCCCTCGTCATAGTCGCAGACCGTTTCGTTGGTGATAGGCAGACCGCTGCAATCGAGGTCCTGCCCCACGGTAAGGATAATTTCGCCGGTGCTTTCGTTAAAACCTTCCATCCTCAAAATGCCGACCTTTAACGACTGTAAGGTTTTTTGAAGGTTGAAAACAAAGGTGCTGAAATCCGCCGTTAGGTCCAAAACATTGCGCGCAAACTCAGTGCCCGCCAAATGCCCCGCCGCGCGGATATAGTCGTTGGCCTTTTCTTTGCCGAAATCCTTGGTCAATACGTCGAGCATGGTGTACTGTAGAAGGCGGTAGACCAACACGGGCATTTCCTCGCCCAAATCGCCCCGCCCCCCCTTGATGTCGCCCAAATCCGCCCACGAAAATGAACTGTGGCTTTTCTTTTTGAAAATGTTTTCCATAAAAATCCCCTCGTTTTTCTTTTTTTGTTTTTTGATTATTATGTCCGAAAAAATGAACACATATATTATATGGGATCAAGGTGGCTTTGTCAAGTAATAAGAGCTTGTTTTCATAGGCAATCCGCCGTTTTACTTGACAAAAAACTTGACAAGTAGAAAAAAATGTGTCACACTTATCCGGCGCGCGGCGTACTGCGCTTTTCACAAAAAAACGGGAGTACTATGACAATTCCGAGCGATATTATTTTTCAAGAAAGAGCTGTTTCCAAAGCGGCCAGGGTAGGGGGTCTTCGTATAGGCGGCGGCGCGCCGGTCAGCATACAGTCCATGCTTAGTTGCGATACGCTGGATAAGGAAAAGGTTTTTGCCCAAATTGACGCGCTTGAGGCTGCCGGTTGCGACATCATAAGGCTGGCGGTCGAAAACAAAGAGCAGACCGAAATATGCCATGAGTATGTCGGCTACGCGAAGGTCCCGCTGGTCGCGGACATTCAATTTGACTACCGTCTCGCGCTTCTTTCAGCGGACGCGGGTTTTGCCAAAATCAGGTTTAATCCGGGCAATATCGGCGGCGAAAAAAATGTGCGCGAGATTGTCCGTGCCTGCCTTGCAAACGGTACGGCAATCAGGATAGGCGTCAACGCGGGTTCTTTGGATAGGGAGCTAATCAAAAAGTACGGCGGGCGCACCGCGGAGGCTTTGGCGGAAAGCGTGCTGTCTTCTGTTTTGATTTTGGAAAACGAGGGGTTTGACAACATCGTTTTGTCGGCAAAATCAAGCGATATACGAACTATGGTGGACGCAAACCGCATTATCGCCGAAAAATGCGCGTATCCTTTGCATATTGGGCTTACCGAAAGCGGCTACGGAGAGGCGGGGATGACGGCGTCCGCAATAGCCGTCGGCAGCCTTCTGTTATATGGGATAGGGGACACAATCAGGGTTTCGCTTACCGGAGAGCCCGTGCGGGAGATGGCGGCGGCAAGACATATTTTGGACGCGTTGGGACTAAGTGATCGCTGCCGCGTGGTGTCTTGTCCAACCTGCTCGCGCTGTAAATGCGACCTTTTAAGCGCGGTAGAAGAGGTTTCGGCGGCGGCGCAGGGCATAAAACGGAAGATGAAGGTGGCAATTATGGGATGCGCTGTCAACGGTCCGGGCGAGGCTGCGGACGCGGACTGCGGTGCGGCTTTCGGCGGAGACAACGCCGTTATTTTTAAAAAAGGCAGGATAGTAAAAAGCGTAGCGGCGGAAAACGCGGCGGCAGCGCTTATCGAACTTCTGAAAAACGGGGAGTGACGCAGAAACAGGGAAAATAACGAAATAGTGCGTAACTATGAGTAACGCAGAAGATAAAATATATCGGATACAAAAAATGGGCGGCATTATTTCTGCCGCCTTTTTCTTTGGTGCTTCGTCAGCACGCTGCGGACCATTACCGCAATTATAGTATCCTGCCTGAATAGCAAAAAAATTCGCTTTTTCGTCAATCCTAAAATCTTTCAGCGCGTTATTCTAAAATTTGCCGCATTCGATTACCTGATCTTAATCCCCAATCTCTTACGCCCGACCAAAAACGCTTGCGGAAATTATTAAAATATGCTAAAATATATGTATATATGTTCACCCTTGAAAATGAATGGAAAAATAAACTGGCGGGCGAATTTAACGCCGATTATTACCAAAAGCTTGTTGTCACGCTGGAGTCGGAATATCAAGCTAACGTCGTTTATCCTAAAAAGGACGATGTTTTGCGCGCCCTAAGGATGGTGGACTATCCCGACGTAAGAGTGTGTATTTTGGGCCAGGACCCGTACTATGGCGCGGGTCAGGCAAACGGAATGGCGTTTGCAGTGCAGGACGGTTGCCCATATCCTCCTTCTTTGGTCAATATTTTTGCCGAGCTTAAAAACGATTTGGGTGTGACCGGGGTCAAAAGCGGCACACTTTTGGGTTGGGCTAAGCAGGGTGTACTCCTCCTTAACACCACGCTGACGGTATGCGAAAACCGGCCGCAAAGCCATTTGGGTCTCGGATGGGAACGTTTTACCGACGCCGTGATTTCCGCGTTATCCGACGCGGGGCGGCCGACGGTTTTTATTTTGTGGGGGGCTAACGCGATTGCTAAAACCAAGCTTATCGCGCCGCGGCACCACATCATTTCTTCGCCGCATCCCAGTCCCTTATCCTGTCACCGCGGTTTTTTTGGGTCGAAGCCCTTTTCGCGCGCCAACGCGTTTTTGACCGGGGGCGGATTCGCCGCTATTGACTGGTCGGACGTTTCGGGTAGCCGCGCCTCTTATTACCGTACGGCGAAGAATATTAGGCTCTTGAAGTAAAAATTTGTCGAAAGCGTCACAGCAATAGGCATGGCATATTTTGTCAGACTCTAAATAATTTGTCAAAAGTGACATAGTACCCGCTTTTTTCGCGTTTTGTCGATTTCTGCGGGTACTATGTTGTTTTCGATAAAATTATCAAAAAAGAGACTTATACTAATCCGCTTTCTGATTTTACATATTCTGCGGCATCTTTTTTGTGTAAACCCGTCATCAGAAAAACTTTGTTTTTCTTAAAAATTTCGTTAGTAGCGCTGCTACGAACTCAATTTTTTGACGGTTTTACCCTAAAAAATCTGCTCGCAAAATATGCAAAATCAGAAAGCTACTTAGTATTGTTATCCTTTTTCTCCGAACAATCGCAAATAATTTTTTCCCGCAGCCTCTAAAAAAAAGCTTAGGCCGCTGTTGCGGCGCGCGATATAATCGTTGTCGACCATGCGTTTGACGGCGTATTCCTCGCCCACCAAAACCACAAGGCGGCGGGCGCGGGTTATCGCCGTGTATAGCAAATTCCGCGTCAAAATCAGTGGGCTGCCCAAAATCGCGGGCAAAATTACCGCCTCGAACTCGCTACCCTGACTCTTGTGTACCGTTATGGCGTAGCTTAACACCAGCTCGCCTATGCTATCCGTATATGCGGCGCGTTTTCCGTCTTCGAACAGCACTGTAAGCTCCTTTGTCGCGACGTCCAGGGACTCTATGACGCCCATGTCGCCGTTGAACACTCCTTCGCCGTGTTCGCTCCCCCTTTGGTATTCCAAAGAATAGTTGTTGGAGGTCTGCATCACCTTGTCACCCTCCTTAAAGCTTGTGCTGCCGCTGATTATAACGGGGCGATTAAGCGGGTTTAATACGGCGGAAAGTAGCGCGTTAAGGTTGTTCGCGCCCGCGGGACCGTTTTTCATGGGGCAAAGCACCTGTATTTTATCGGGTGTTACCCCCAGATACTTCGGCAGACGTTTTGACACCAATCGCACAATTTCGTCCGCAACCTCGATGCCCTTGTTCCGCTTGATAAAAAAGAAATCCTTATCCGTACTTTTTAAGTTAGGCATTTGCCCGCCGTTGATTTTGTGGGCGTTTTCGATTATCAGACTGCCGCCATCCTGACGATAAATCTTTGTCAAACAAACCTTGGGTAGCTTTTGCAGCAAATCTGCCAAAACATTGCCCGCGCCCACGCTTGGCAGTTGGTCACTGTCCCCTAACAGAATCAGCCGCGTGCCGTCCCGTACGCACTTGAGCAAGGAATAAAAAAGAAAAATATCCAGCATCGACACTTCGTCCACTATCACGTTGTCCGCGCCGACTTGAATGGAGCTTTGTTCGCTTTGTCCCGGGGTAAGCTTTAGGGCGCGGTGGATGGTCGCCGCCTCCTCGCCGGTGCTTTCGTTAATGCGCTTTGCCGCCCTGCCCGTGGGCGCCATGAGGTTAAAGCTTTCGCCGCGCTTGTTGAACAAGAAGATAAGGCATTTGATAATTGTGGTTTTGCCCGTGCCCGGTCCACCCGTTATCACGCTTACCGCGTTTTGCATAGATGAAACGACGGCGTTTTTTTGTTCGTCGTTAAGCTCTATGCCGTAAATGCGGCGATATTCGTCAAGGTCTTTTTCGATTTGTCCGCGGTCGGTTTGCTTATTGAAATTATTTTGTAGTGCGACGATTTTGCCCGCGCTGCCATATTCGGACGCATAGGCAAAGTGCAGGAATAGGGCTTGCTTATTGTCTATAATCACAGA
>WRDI01000007.1 GCA_009783515.1 Bacillota bacterium
AAAATATCATATATGGCGATGCCGCTTACAAAAGCGGAAAATCGGTAAAGTCTTATAAATTTTGCACAAACGCGCGTTTCGGCGGTTATCGGCAAGCCAAAAATAAATTCTTCCGCCAGCTCTGCGTCCGAAAACCAGCCGCCAAACTCAAAATTTTCCTTTTCGGGATTAGCGGCGGGTCTTTCCAATATGTTACCCTCGACAACAGTTTTACTAAAAAGCAGTTCCTCGCCGTCATAAAACCCGCAAACAAAAATTGATAAATACTTCGCGTAAATAACGATATTTTGCGTTATTGATCTGTCAAAATTAAACCTTTCCGTCAGGCCCGCGTCTAAAAACCAGCCGTCAAATACAAATCCGTCCTTTTCACGGCCGGAAGGGTTTTCTATTACGCCGCCTTCAATCACGCTTTCTCTAAAAAGAAATTCATTGCCGTCAAAAAATTCACAAACAAAAAGGGATAAATACCTCGCGTAAGCGACAGAATTCCGCGTTATGGGCTTATCGAAATTGAATTTTTCGGTCAGACCCGCATCGGCATACCAACCCCCGAATACAAAACCCTCTCTCGCCGGGTCGTCGGGCGGCAAAACAAGCGCGCCGTCTTCCACGGCCAACGTACAAAATACACACTCATTGTCAAAAAACACGACAAAATATAACGCAACAAACCGCGCATAAACATCGGTATCGGCGTGTAACTCTTCTCCAAACCCAAACGGCAGGGTAAACAAAGCGTCGGCGTACCAACCGCAAAACCGGTACCCGTCCGCATGGGGGTCGTCGGGACATTCAATAACACTCCCCGCCGGTAAATATTCTTCGGACAAAATTTTGGGGTAAATTAACCTGAACGTCACCCTGTACGAATTCTCCTTGACGGGTGCCCAAAGCGCGTACAAAGTCCAATCAAGGTCTAAAATATGCCCAAACTCAAAACGGTATGCACCCTCCTCGTCCCAAAACCAACCCAAAAATGTATGACCGTCCCACTTCGGCGCGGGCGGTTCGCTTGTCGCCTCCCCCACCCGTACAATTTGCGAAAAATTATCCCCGCCCCCGCAAAGCTCAAAGGATAATGTGTAAAAAATCCTTTCCCAGCCCGCGTAAAGAATAATGTCTTCCGTCACCCTTTGACCCTCCTCGCAAGGCGTCAGACAGTCCGCATCCAAAAACCAGCCCGTAAATTCACAGCCCTCGCGAAGAGGGTCGGCGGGAAACGGAATAATCGAAAACTCCGCGGTCACGACTGGAGGTATCACATGAGTACAAAACCCCTCGCAAAAGCAAAGGGTTTCAAAACTGACGATGTATGTCTTTATATATTTTGCGTACAAAATAATGTCGGATTTGATTGCGGTTTCAAAGTCAAAGGCGGCGGTCTTAAGGGGATCTGTGTGCCAACCGCCGAATTTGCACCCGTTTTGCATCGGGTCGGGGGGTTTAACCGCGGTCTGCCCGTATAAAACGGTTTGGGACTCGATAACTCCGTAGCCATACGTTTCAAACGTGACAACAAATTTTTTGTAGCGGTTGCAACCCAAAAGGACAAAAGAAAAAACGGCGAGTAGGGCATAAACGAAGATAATCGAAATAATTATAGAAATTTTCTGTCCTTTTCTCATAAGTTTTTTACAATCCAAAAAAATCATAAAATTATGCGAGGTACCCACATTAAAGCAACAAAAATGTATTTATTCATACTAAGTATCTTTCTGATTTGACATAGATTGCGAGCAGATTTTTTAGGGGAAAATCGTCAAAAAATTGAGTTCGTGGCAGAGCCACGTACGAAATTTTTAAGAAAAACAAAGTTTTTCTGTTGACGATTTTAAACAAAAAAGATGCCGCAGGATGTGTTAAATCAGAAAGATACTTAGTATCACATGAAAAATACGACAAAAGACGTTATTTTACGTCAAAAAACGTCATAATTATTATACAATAAATCACAAATGTTGTCACACTTTTTTATCGCTTTTGGGAAACTTTTTAAGAAATTTTTACGGATTTACAAAAAATAGCCGCATCAAACTGTGAATTTACGCATTCCGCCGTGCCTTAATACAAAAAATCCCCCGTCAAAGGAGGATTTTCATAGTTATTTTGAGCAAAGAATTATTGTCCTTGCCTGCCCGTATCCGCAACTTTCATTCGCCAGTCCTTGGCACGCGCGATAATTTTTCTCGCCAGTAAAAACACCCCGTGGAAGATAAACGGAACGGAGCAAATTAAGTGGATTACAAATATACAGTACGGGACAAAGGTCATGGCCTCCATGAGAAAGTAAAACATGTTGTCCTCGCGCATTGTAAGGTGGTTAAACCCCGTGCCCGCGTAAAGATTCAAAAACAGAGTTATCACAAGTATCGCCGCCATAGCTCCGCTCGCCACGGTGACCCTCTTAATATTGGGTTTAAACCACCCGCACATTCCCATAAAAACCGCAGTAAATACAATGCCGCCGTGGTACAAAAAGCTTCTCAGCGGCAGTATTGTTTGCGGCAAAATGGGTAGCCACAACCCAGGCTCGCCCAAAATCCACCCGCTGGCGACAAGCGGCGCGAACCCGCAAAAAATACCGAAATATACCAAAAACACGCGTATCGGCTCTTTTATTCCGCCCTTGGCGAATACGCCGATCGGCAGCAGCCACAAAAACAGGCTACAAAGATGAAAAGGCAGCGTGTCCCACTGTAAATATACGTCAGACACCCTCCAATCAAACAACGGGTCGGGATTTTTGACGTAAAAGAATATTTTGAGTATTTCCGTACTGATATTAAAGATTATCATGACAAGAAACACCCATCTTCTGCCCCTTTCGTTCTTGACAAAAATGCCGCACAGCACAAGCGCGGTGACTATGGCAGCGGCGGTAAACAAAAACAATATCACGTGCTTGAGTGAAAACATAACGTTCCTTATGTTCCTTTTTTCTGCAAAATATGACCAAATTATACAATGTCGCTAAAAAAAAAGCAAATGTTTTTCGCTGCTGAGTATTTTTTTGTCCCGCGACCGAAGGGAGCAAGACCGCGAACGCTCCTTGACAGGGTCTTATCTCGACCGAAACAACCCTTTGCCGCACTCGGAGCAAACTCCTGTTGAAAAATTTCAACCCTTTTATTGCCCGACCGTATCCGCTTTATCCATCCGCGTGCCTTTGACTGCCGCGGCAATTTTTTTGACCAGCAAAAACACCGCATAAAAAATAAACGGAACCAAACAAAGAGTGACAATTATCAGCAGGCAAAACGGCACAAAGCCCATCGTTTCAATAAGGCCGATAAATAACGGAAGGTTATCCGCGCTTAATGTAATGTTGGTAAAGCTTGTCCCCGTATAAAGATTAAGCAGCAACGTCAGCACGAGTATCGCCGCCATCATCGCGGAAGCATAAAAACACCTTTTAATATCGGGCTTAAACCAGCCCGCCGTTCCCAAATAAACAGCGCAAAATATCAAGCTGCCGTGGTATAAGAAGCTTCGGAGAGGAAGTATGGTTTGCGCCAAAAAGGGCGTCCACGCATTTGGGTCGCCCAAAATCATGTCGGGTACGAGAAAGGGCGCAAAGCCGGAAAAAAGGCCGTAAAAGACGACAAAGGCGCGCGCAGGTCCCTTGAATTTACCCTTGGCGAACACCGCGACGGGAATCGCCCACAAAAACATACTGCAAAGATAAAACGGCAGGGCGTATCCCGGCAAATACGGTGCGCCAATGGCGGAGAAAGAGGCGGGAATTATATCGTTAATCAATTTTAACAATTCGGTGACGCTGTTGAATATAATTATGGCTATAAAAACGCGCTTTCTGCCCTCATCGGCTTTGATAAACTTGCCGCATAAAACAAGCGCGGCGACTATGGAGGCGGCGGTAAACAAAAGCAGCACTGCATATTTGAGTGTAAACATAAACCTTTCCTTTTGGTGACATAACGGCGTCGGGAACATCAGAGACACATATACAAATAACGACCAAATAACGGCCAAATTATACATCAAACCCAAAAAAAAGGCAAATATTTTAAGCGGGGGGAATAATTTTGTCAAAAAATATAGCGGGGGGCAGGGGTTTGGGGACAGGGGCCGGAAAAAGGAAGGAGACAGAGGGTAGATGATAGAGAGAAGGTTGGGTGTTCAGGGCAAAGAGACTATCGATTGTTAATGCAAAATAATGTCAAGATCGGTTAGCCTTTAATAATAATCTGACCATGCCTCTTTCCTCTCCCTTTTATTCGCCACTCTTCCCTGTCACCTGATCCCTAACCCCTAACCCCTCTAAAAAAACCCCCCGCCAAAAAGTGGGGGGGGGTTGTGTTATATTAATATCGCCATCTGTAATCTGTAATTTGCGGTTAATCGTCAAACTCGTTTTCAAACGACGGCGTTTCCTCGGTTTCAAGGAATTTTTCGGCGGTTTCGGGGGTTTCGGCAAATTTCTCCGCGTAAACAACCGCGTCGCCTTCGACCGACTTTTCGCGTTTGACCTTCTTGGTGTACACAACATCGTCCGCCTCGTCAAATTTATCGTAAACGCTGTCGGACGAGCGCATGACCTCGGTTTCCTCCTTGTCCTTTGCCGCCCTTATATGCGCCTCCTTGCGGTCGTAAGCGGCGGTCTTTTCCCCGCCTTTGCTTTTGGGGTGCTTTGCCATAAATTTCTTGACGACTACTGCGCCCAATGCGACAAAAATCGCCGCCGCAAAAAGAATTGAAGGAATAACGTACCACGCCACCGTGTCGCAACCCTCGTCCTTGTCGGTAGTTTCCTCGTCGGGATATTCCTCGTCTATCGGGTTTCTCTTATCAATCTTTAGCCAAGGAAAGAATGTGCCTTCGCCGGCGTCCTCCGCTTCTTCTTCCAGCCTTGCCGTTTCACTGTCAAACGTCGCGGAATCTATCGCCGTGACAAGGATGTGGTTGAGGAAGACCCTGCCTGCGATTGCCTGATTTGGCATATCCTTACCGCCCAGGCTTACCGTCCACGAAACGGAATCGTTCATCGAGCCGACGGCGTAATAGAATGAAAAGGTTTTAAACGCCGCCTCGTACTGCGGGCCGTCGGGGGTTTGCAGGACGGGGAAACGGTAGGTGTTGCGAATATCCTCTATACCCTTTTCGCCCAACCAAATTCCCGCGCCGATCGCGTTTTTGTTGGGGTCGGGCTGGATCTCGACCATTATCGAAAAGTCAATCTTATAGTAGGAATCTGCGTAAAGAGCCAAAGTATTGTCCGCCTGATACCTTGACCAGCCGGGGTTGACGTTCTCTAAATACAAAACGTTTGTAAAACGCGGGTCAACCCTCATGTGCGCGTCATAGAAGTAATCCGGTACGATGTTTTCTCCCTTGTCCGTGATAAGCCCCGCGCGGTTTATCGTGTACGGACCCTGCGAAAGGCTCATGTCGTACATCGGCTTAATAGGGTCGGCGCTGTAGCGGTCAAAGGCGTAAAAATCGTAAGCCCCCAGTTTGTACACAGCAAAAGGAAGGTCGGAGGGGTGCGCCGCACGGTTGTATTCCTCCATGCGCTCCGCAAGTACCGTGGCAGTTTCGCCCTCGGCAGGCTGAAGCGTTTCTAAGCTGACCGTATTGACGAACATATGGCCCGCGGACAGCTTGGATGTATTGTCGACTCTGTCGGTCAGCCCCAGCCAAATCTCAAGCGATAATGTCGCGCTGCCACCCACATTCGAAATATAAAAGCTATAGTCTTTGAAGTACGAAGAATGTATACCCTCTATATTTGCGACTATCGAGTTGCCGTTTTTAAGAATCAAAGCCGCGCCAAAGCCCTGAAGCGACGTGCGCAGACTGACCGTCAACTTGTAATCTGTTTCCGCGCTGATGCTTATGCCGCCGCTACGATAGCCAAACGCCGCCGACACGGGCGAATGCATAAGAAGGACGTTGACCCTCCCGAAAAGGTCGGACGAGGGGCGGGGATTTTCGATACCCGCGTAATTTTCAAATCTGTTTGCCGCGTAATGAATTTCTTCGGTGGGAGCTACCCCGTGGATTATGTCATCGGTCTTAACAAGGTTGTTTGAGTGGCCTGTCGTGCCCGCCTCTTTCGTGTCGATAAACGTCCAGCCCGTGGGAGCAAGAGGGAAAATATTCTCCTCGCCGAAATCCATCTCGGAAAAGTCGCCGTTTGATACGCCCGTGCCCGCGCTGCCAAAACTGTCAATCGATATACGGGTGCCGCCGAATTTATTGTCCGTGTGCTGGCGATAGGTAATTTCCTCGAAGGTAATATCGTCGAACATGACTATCCCAGACGAATAGCCGCCCTCGCCACCCAACCATAGTTCCACATTGATTTCTACATCGCTAAACGCCGACCCTTTTATATAAAAGGTGGTACGCTGCCAGCCGTAACGCCCCGCGTTGTTGTCCGTGGACAGGCTGCCGTTTTGGTAGTCACCAAGCTTGCCGAGATAGGAGGTATCATGGCCGCTTACCGTCACCGTCGCCGACGCGCCGTTTTGGGTGTTGTACCACATCGACAGGCGGTAATATTTCTCTTTTTCTACCAAAATGCCGCCGCTACGGATTCCCGCGCTGACAGCACGGTATTTTTCGTTGCCCTCGAAAGAGGACAGCACCATTATATTGTTGTCGCCACGTTCGTTATTTCTTAATATGTCGAATTCTCCGTTGGGGGTGCGGGGGTCGGCTAAAAACCCGAAAGCGTCCAAGCCCTCTGCAAACGCGCCCGCGCCGTTATAGGTGTTCCAATAGAGAGGGTCAATATTATCGTCGTCGTCAATCCTTGACCAGCCGTTTTTGCCGCCGCTAAAGCTACCCGCCTCGATAAGGTTGCCGTTTTTGTCCTTCACCTTCAAAAGAGAAGTAGGATTCATGTCATAGACAAGAACGTTTTGCCTGTTATTCAGACCCACGGTTTCAAAGTGGAAATTGGTGGGCGACATCTGATATGCAGTCACGTTGGCAAAAAACGCGTAACCCTTTGACAAAAAGTAGTGGTCGGAGTCCGCGTTGTCGCCCACGGAAAGGCGAATTTGCGCGCTTTCGGTATTGGGACCGACGGCAATGTAAAGAATCTGCTCGACAAAGCCGTAGTTATTGTGCGTCGTAAGAATAGGCAGCCTGTCACCGTCCTTCGGAAGGCCGTTTACGGTGTCGATATTCCAAATACCCACAGGCTCGGCTAAGCCGACAAGAGTAAACGCCGCGCCTTGCTGATCCCCGAAAATGCCCGTTTTGACCCACGCGCTGATCTTGTAATAGGAATTAGCCGCCAAGGTTATACTTTCGGAGGAATAACCGTAAGCGGTACGCGAGCCGTCCGTATTTATCATGAGCACGTTTTTGTTGGTGTTGGGATAATTAAAGCCGCCTATGGGATTTTCGCTTTTTGCCCCGAAAGGAGTGCCGGGGACGGCGGTCTTTTTAAATTCGGGATAAATATCAAGTTTTAAGTCGTCGTAATTCTTGGTAAAGTTTGCGTCCAAGCTTATTACGCCGCTTACAACATTGCCGCCCAAGTTACCGAGGAACTCCCCCGTATTATCGTCGACGGCGTTTCTGCCGATGTATTCGCCTGTCCATGCGCTGGGCGAGGCGGGAGCGACGGACGTAGAGCCCGTAAACTGCCCGTTGCTGAGATTTACCGCAGTGTTGAAGTCGGAGAAGGTCGTTTCCGCCGCCGCCACACCAAAGACCTTAGGGGCAAGGTATGCCAGAAAGGAAAAGGAAGAAAGAGCGATGCAAAGGCACAGTGCGGCCGAGAGTATTCGATTTTTGATACTGTAGTTTTTCATTTTTCACCTATGCTTGTATTTTTACCTTGGCGGAAAATATTTATCAATATTTGCTTCCTCGGTAATGTGTAGAGTAAGATTAGCATGTTTTTGGACATACACCCTGTATTTTACCCCAATCGCCATTTTTTTGCAATCAAATATGGGGGGGATAAAGGCATTATTTTGCGGAAATACCGTTAAAAAAAACGTCAAGCCGGGCGAGCTTTGTCCATATCGTAATTATTTTACCATATCTTTGTAAAAACTATAAGGAAATACTGAAAAAATACGATTAAAATTGTCGGGAAAATTTTTGCGTTATTTTTTCGGAAACGACGCGGATAATAGCCGGGCCATTATTAAGGAGTTTCCGGAAAAAATAGCCGAAAAGACGGCGAAAATTTAACCGCCCCAAGGTTTTATTTTTTCAGTATTCCCGTAAAACAATGGGAAAAATTAAAGAGAAATTTTTATTGGTTTTGGGCGGGGCGGCGGTTGGCTTAACCGGCGGATTTTTTGGCGGGGGCGGCGGAATGCTGTGCGTCCCGCTTTTAGACAAGTTTTTAAAGGTGGAAACCAAGCGCGCCCACGCTACCGCCATGCTTGCTATCATGCCTATGAGTATCGCCGCTGTCGTCACCTATTTTTTAAAAGGGCATTTTGAGTTATGGGACACGCTGACAACAGGTCTGGGGGTGCTGGCAGGCGGGCTTGTCGGGGCTCTGCTGCTTAAAAAACTCAACTCGTTTGTTGTGGCTGTGATTTTTGCCGTGCTGATGTTGGGGGCGGGGGTTAGGCTCACGTTTTTTTAATGCTCAATGCTCAATGTCGGTCGAATTTCTTTTCAAAGTACAATGCTTAACATTCATGGCACAATACTTAAAATATGTCTTTCATTGAGCATTGAGCATTTGTCGTTTGCCAACAGGAGTTTAAAAGAAATGAAGATATTCATCATGATACTCATTGGCGTCGCCGGCGGCATAATCGGCGGAATGGGAATGGGCGGCGGGACGCTGCTTATCCCTCTTTTGGTGATATTCACGGACGTGACGCAGCACGGGGCGCAGGCGATAAACCTTGCCGCATTTGTGCCCATGTCGGTTGTCGCGCTGATTATCCATTTTAGGAACAAATTGGTGGATGTGAAAAAGGCGGTTTGGATAGCAGTCCCCGCCACCGTCACCGCCGTTTTTTCCTCCCTTTTGGCGGATAAGGCGGACGGGAAAAGCTTAGGGCGGTACTTTGGTGTTTTTTTATTAGCGTTGGGGGTTTACCAGCTATGTAGCGCGATAGCGGATAAGGTTAAGAAGAAGAGGATGGAGGATAGAAAATAGATGGGCGGTCGAATTTAAAATAAAATGTGCCCGACATTGTGCGTTGTGCGTTATGCATTAAAAAACTTTTTGTCACAATCCGCGTAAAAATATGTCCAACCGCAACCTATTCGCTTTACAAGAAGGAGTCAGAAATGATAATATACATAAGGTTTATAAAGGGGTAGTTTGGGCGCATTGCTTTTTTAACACAAAAAACGGATAGAAAAACCTTTTCTGAGCCGCAACAATAAACCAAAAGCAACCTATAAAAACAACAAAAAACAAAACCACAAAATTACAGGAGGTAAAAGATTTGCTTAGGACGTTTTCGGGCGGCGTGCATCCGCACGGCAACAAGGCTTTAAGTAGGGACATGAACATCGAAATCATGCCCACCCCGCCCATTGTGTATATTCCGCTTGCGCAACACGCGGGCGAGCCCGCCGTTCCCGCGGTAAAAGTCGGCGACGAGGTAGTCAAGGGACAGCTGATAGGAGCCGCCGCGCCAAAAAATTCGTGCAACGTGTTCTCGTCATGCTGCGGCAAGATCAAGGCAATCGAAAACCGCGTTTTGCCTAACGGCATGTGTCAGCACATCGTTATCGAGAATAACGGCAAGAAAGACAACGCCCACCTTCCGCCGCTAAAGGACCCCACCCCCGCTGAAATAATAAAAAGGGTTGCCGATTGCGGCATCGTGGGCATGGGGGGCGCGGGCTTTCCCACCGCCCCGAAAATCGGCGCAAAGGCGGTCATCGAAGAGCTACTAGTCAACGGCGCGGAGTGCGAGCCGTACATAACCTGCGATTACCGCATAATGAAAGAATACACCGAAAAGCTTTTGGGCGGCATTTTGCTTGTGCAAAAGGCGGCGGACGCAAAGCGCGTGCTTATAGGTATCGAGGACAACAAACCCGATGCCGTAGCCGCAATCAATGCTTTTATAGCGCAAAACAAGCTTGAGAATATCGCTGCGGTCGCCATCAAAACCAAGTACCCGCAGGGTTCTGACCGTCAGCTTATCTACGCGCTGACGGGCAAAAAAATACCCAAGGGGTCAAGAAGTACCTCTTACGGCGTGCTTGTGACTAATGTCCACACCGCCTTTTCGGTCTATCTCGCCGTTAATGAGGGCGTGCAGTCCTACGCGAGAGTGATAACGGTGACGGGCGGCTCGGTCAAGCAGCCCAAAAACCTTTTGGTGTCAACGGGTACGACATTCCGCGACGCGGTACATTTCTGCGGCGGCATCAATGAGGAAAACCCGCCGCAAAAGCTTGTCAGCGGGGGACCGATGATGGGTACCGCCGTTTATACGGGGGACATCGCGGTCACCAAAACCACAAGCTGCATATTACTTATGGGGGCGGGCGAGGTCGACTACCATAAGGAAAGCGCATGTATCAACTGCGGCAAATGCGCGAGGGTCTGCCCCATGAATCTTATGCCAATGAATCTTGACGCGTATTCGCAAGCGGGAATGTATCACGAGGCGGAAAAATGGGGGCTTAAATATTGCATAGAGTGCGGCAGTTGCGCGTTTATCTGCCCCGCCAAAAGGTGTCTGGTTCAATCCATACTCCTTGCAAAATCGAAAACAAAGGGGAGGAAGGAATAATGAACGGAATAAATAACCCTATTATCGCTCCCGCGCCTCATTTTACCAAGAAGGGCAACACTACGCGTATGACGATGGCGCACGTGCTTATCGCGCTCGCGCCCGTGGTGATAGCTTCTGTTGTGATATTCGGGCATTTAGTGATTCTAAACGTGTTTTTCTGCGTACTGTTTTGTATGGGCTTCGAGATTTTGTACAATATGCTTTTAAAAAAGAAGTGGAACAAGCAGGGCTTAAAGGACAACAGCGCGTGGGACTTGTCGTCGGCGGTGACGGGCGTGATACTCGCGCTGAACTTACCGACCGCGCTTAATATTTGGGGCATGAATATAGCCGGCGAGGCTAACGCAAACGGAATAATTCCCGTTTACTTCAGCTTTGATACCGTTATAGCCTGCTTTTTGGGCAGTTTGGTCGCAATAGTATTGGTCAAAATGCTGTTCGGCGGGATAGGTAAAAACTTTGCAAACCCGGCGATGATAGGCAGGATATTCCTGTTTATCGCTTTTGCGGGCGCGTTTACCGGCATTTACGCGGGCGTGGGCGAGAACGGCGGAATACTTCAGGGCGTAACGCAGGCAACGTGGCTGGGCGAAAAATTTGTCACGGACGCGGCGGGCGTTACTTCGCTTAATATCAACATTCCTATGCTAGATATGTTTTTTGGCAGGATAGGTTCGGCGGCCGTCGGCGAGGTTTGCGTCATAGCGATTTTAGTCGGTTACATATACTTGTCCGTTATGAGGGTCATCGACTTCAGAATTCCGTTGGTTGTGGTGGCGAGCGCGCTTGTGTTTGTCTTCCTCTTTGACGGATTGATTGTCAATACGCTGAGCGGTATGGATTATCTAAGATTTGTGGGTATGCACGCCTTATCGGGCGGTTTGATTTTCGGCGCGGTGTTTATGGCGACCGATTACGCGTCCAGTCCAAAAACGTTTTGGGGCAGGCTGATATTCGCCGCGGGCATAGGGCTCTTGACCGCCATAATGCGGACATGGACGAGTATGCCCGAAGGTATCAGCTTTGCGATAGTGATAATGAACGTCGTCACGCCATTAATAGACAAGATTATACGCCCCCGTCCCTTCGGCGTGGCCAAAGAGAAAAAGCCCAAAGAAGCGGCGGCAAATGCGGGAGGTACGAAATAATGAAAAAGAACGTTTTGATGTCTATTGCCGTTCTGTCGGCTACGGCGGTAATATGCGTCGCGCTTATCGCGGTTGTTAATCATTTTTGGCATATCACAGACGAGGAAAGGTTTGCAAGGGCAGTAAAGGACATCATGCAGACCAACAGTTTTGAGATACAGTACGACAACGAGGTTGCAGAGTATAACGCCGACATAGGCGGAAACGACAACTACGGAATAAGAACGGTAAGGCTCGCCAAAGGTGGCAGGGACGACGGATGTTACCTGTTTCAAAGCCGCGGCAGAGGATATAACGGCGGCTTTGTCGAGCTTTTGATAGGGTATACGGCGGACGGCGAGCTTATAGGCTTTATTAAAACGAGCTTATCTGACGCCAATACCTATCAACACCTTATCAAGGACAGCGATTGGGACGCCGCGTCGGATAGCGTCAAGGGCAAGACGTACAAGGACGAGTTTGAGTCGGGGCGCGCGGGCGGAAACGCTTTGCAGGCGGCCACGGGAGCGAGCGTTACCCTGGGCGGCGCGTCGGAGGCGATAAAGATTTCTAACGAGTTTTTCAAAAAGTATATCAGCGATGACGTTGTCGAACCGCCTAAGGGCGAGATTGAGGTCAACGCGACCAAAATAGCGCAGCTAAACATTTTGTTCAGCGTGGAAAACTCCGGCTATCAGGGAGTGACGATAAAGCAGGGCGGTTATGTTAAATACCCGATTACGTCGGACAGGGAAAGCGGCGCCAGAGTGGAAGCCGTTTATACCGCCGAAGCCGTGGACGGCGAAAAATATTTTATCGCGGAAGTATGGGCGACGACGTCGGGCTACGGAAATTGGAGGCTCTTGGTGCTTTTGGACGACAACAATCTTATCGCGGCGGTCAATCGGACAGGAAATCCTCCTTATGAGGTCTACGAGGAGGACGACGAACATTATGACGCGTCAAATTTGGACAGCACGCTGAATATGACCGCTTTGTACAAAGGCAAGGCTTTAAGCGCGATCGCGGGCATAGACGAGTATGACGAATATCTGCAAGGCACGACACACCCTACGGAATCTATCGACGGGCTTAAGCTTTGCATTACCCACGTCCTTAAAAACGCGATGAGTTTAAGAGAAAAACTCGCGGAATTTATTGGGGAGGAGGCATAAATATGGATAAAATGGATAAAAAAATGCTGAAAAGGACTGCCTTGGGCGGGATACTTGACAACCCCGTATTTGTGTTGGTGCTTGGCATGTGCCCGCTTATCGCCGTTTCCACCAGTTTTATGGACGCGCTTTTGATGGGCGTCAGCACTGCCATCGTACTTTTGCTAAGCAACGTCGCGATATCCGCTTTACGCAAAATCACCCCCAGCGCGGTGCGGCTGCCCATCTACCTGATGGTAGTCGCGACACTTGTCACAATCTTGCAAATGTTTTTGGATAAGTACATTCCCGACTTTTACGCCAGCGCGGGCAGGTTTATCGCTCTTATCGCGGTCAACTGCATAATCTTGGCGAGGGCGGAGGCTTTCGCGGGCAAAAACGACGTACTCAGTTCCTTGGTTGACGCGGCATCGATGGGCTTAGGGTTTATCGTTGCAATCGCAATTTTAGGCGGCGTGCGTCAGCTTTTGGGCGACGTTTTGGGCATCAGTATATTCACAGCCCCCGCAGGCGGTTTTATCGCTTTAGGATTACTTATGGCGCTGTTCAACGCCGCATTATTTTTTGCTAAAGGTTATGCCGCAAGACGGGAGGCGCGTAAGACGAGAAGAGAGGCGCGGCGCAGCGCAAAGACCGTTAAGGAGGAAGCATTATGACAATTACGATATTAGGGATAATCATATCCGCGCTGATAACAAACAACATTGTTTTCAGCCAGACGTTGGGGATTTGCCCCTTTTTGGGGGTAAGCAAAAAGCTGAAGTCAGCGGCGGGCATGGGCCTTGCCGTCACGCTTGTCATGACGGTTTCCACGCTGTTCACCTGGGTAATTAACAAATACGTGCTTCTTAATTTGGACATGGGGTATCTGAGGGTCATTGTGTTCATATTAGTGATAGCGGGCTTGGTTCAGGTTTTGGACATACTGCTTAAAAAGTTTCTGCCCGCGCTGTACAACGCCTTCGGGATATACCTCGCGCTTATCACCACTAACTGCGCCGTTTTGGGTACTGCGATGTTGTTTGGCGGTGACGCGCCCGCCGACATCGTCACCACCTTTGTTACCGCGCTTTTCACCGGTTTGGGCTTCTTAATGGCGCTTGCGGTTATGGCGGGCGTGCGCGAAAGGATGGAAACGGCGCATATACCCCGATTTTTCAAGGGTTTTCCGATTGCACTGCTTGCGGCGGCAATAATGGCGATGGCGTTTTTCGGGTTTAGCACGTTTAGTTTAGGAGGGTGATGGAATGGATTTTTTTATGACGTATATCGTGCCCGTGCTTATTGTACTGGGTATTTCCGCGATATTCGCGTTTATACTCGCCTTTTTGGGCGAAAAACTGAAGGTAGAAGTCGACCCGCGTATCGACAAGGTTCGCGCGCACTTACCGGGAATCAACTGCGGTGGTTGCGGCTTCGCCAGTTGCGACGCCTATGCTCGCGCCCTGATCGAGGGCAAGGCTAAGGTCGGCGACTGCAATCCCACGCCCGACGACGACCGCGCGGTCATCGCGGAGCTCTTGCATGTCGAGGCGTTAAAGGTGCAGCGCAAGGTCGCCGCGGTCTATTGCGCGGGGACGATGGGCGAAGCGAGCAAGGGTATTTATCACGGTCACGAGGACTGTACAAGCGAGAACATTATTGCGGGCGGCGTCAGTTTTTGCGAGCAAGGGTGCCTTGGCGGCGGGACCTGCGTGCAGGCGTGCAATTACGGCGCGCTGAGTATGGACGAAAAAAGAGGGGTACCCGTGGTCGACGAGGACGTGTGCATAGCCTGCGGCGCTTGCACCCAAGCCTGTCCCAAAAAGCTTATCGGGCTTATTCCCGTATCTGCTAAGGCGCATGTCGCGTGCTCGTGCAAGAGCGGCGGCAAACAGGCAATAGAGCAGTGCACGACAAGCTGTTCTTCCTGCGGTTTGTGCGCCAAGAATTGTCCGGTTAAAGCGATAAAGGTCGAGGGGAATCTTGCCAGAATCGATTATGGCAAGTGTAACGGTTGCAGCTTGTGCGCGACAAAATGTCCGAGGAAGTGCATTGTGGCAAGGGAGTACGGAACAGATAATAGAGATTAGCGCACAGTACACAGTGAAGGCCAAATTCCTCTCCCTCGGAGGGGTGCCCCACGAACGCTTCTTTGAATTGGGGCGGGGTGGTTATGTTTTGAGCGGTCGTTTCGCGTTTACGAGACGGCCGTTTTTGGCGGGCAACGCACAGCGCACAGTGAAGAACGGGGTTAATATAGTGATTATGGTTTAGAAATGTCTCTGAATTTGACTGAATTTTTAAGACCTCGGCAGGAAGCGTTCGCGGTCTTGCTCCCTTCGGTCGTAGGACAAAAATGACGGCAACAAACTGCCAAAAGCTCGCTGTCGCCCACCGGAAAACCAATGTGCTAAACTCATTAACATATATCTGACCGTCACTGAGCGCTGTGCGCTGTGCACTGAATAGATATTTCCCGAACAATCTACGCATAATAGACCGTGCATAAGCAAAAATCGGGACAAGTTTAGGCGCAGTTTCGGATAAATTTGCGATTAAACGCGATTTGTATAGATTTCGTACAGTTTTCATATAGTTTTGTAAAGGTTATACCAAAAACACCCCAAAAACATTTGCAAAGATTTTGCCGCGTATGGTATAATTTTGTCAAATTAAAACCTAATTTGGGAGGAAAAAATCCAAAATGAAAAAAAGACTTATTGTGGCACTCACGCTTGCGCTCGCGCTTGTTTGCGTTTTTGCCCTTACGGCGTGTCCGCCCCAGCCATTCGACCTTGACGCGTATAAGACCGAGGCGAAGGCGACCCTTGGAAATTATGCTCAGCAGAGCGACTATGAGCCGGCTAACTGGACGTCGGTGCTTGCGGAAGTAAGCGCCGGCAACACCGCTATCGACGCGGCGACCGACAAGGACGGCGTGGACGCCGCCGTTACAGCCGCTAAAGCGGAGATTGACAAGATAGCGAAAAAACAGCCGGTTGTTAACGATCCCAATCTGACCGACGGCACGACCTTTAACGTAAGCAAGCTGTATTCGACAGCCGATTTACCGCTTGCCGACCATGTAAAGGAACTTAAAACCGTCACAGACGGCTACGAGGTAACGACCGAAGTCGAAATCGCGGAAGACGCTAAAATGACGCTTGTGGTCACTTTTAAGGACGGAAAGTTTGACACGGTTGAAATGACGATTGACGGCGAAAACGCCGAAACGTACGAGGAGGCTTTGGAAGTCGAGGTTTCCGAAACTATTACGAAATCCAACGACCCGACGTTAGTCGAGGGGCAGAACATCAGGTTGCCTCGCAGTTTAAGGTCAGGCAACAATAACCAGGTCGCAAACCCGTTTGACTTTGACACAATACCCGCTTCCGGCGAGCCTAACGACCACCAGTTAGTGGGAGAAGCCGCTTTTGAGTGCCTTGAATTTGCCGTCGCCGCCTACAGGTTTGTGCTTGCCGCCAAAAACGTCTTTGGCAGCTATGCAAACTATTTAGAAGCCGAAGAGGTTGAGGTAGAGGAATGGGAGTTTGACGGAGATATAGTAGGTACCGCTATGGGCAATCCCACCGTGAATATTCCTGTTGTCGCCGCCGTTAGAATCGAAAAAGTCTTAGAGTTTCCCAAGTCATGGATTGTTTTTGCGACTTGCGAAGCGCTTATAACTTCGGGCAACCCGCAGGGTCACGGCCAGTTGATTACGGTCATGGTCAGAATCGACAAGGTGACACACAAGGTTTTAGAGGCCGATTACGCGTACTTCCATGTTTCCGAATACCAAACCAACGCGGGTCTTTATACAAAATCCTTGACCGATGCGGCAGCCTTTGTGAAAAACGCCGACGTGACAAACGATGTATATGTCGGCAAGGACGGAACGGATTTTGACCTTCAGGGCGTATCGAGCGCCACCCTTACCAATTCTACGCTGGTAAACGCTTTCAACGCCGCCTTTGCCTATTACAACGACGTACTGAATGCATAAAAAGGGACATAGCAAGACAGATTAAGGCATAGCAAGGCGTAAGAAAAACATCAGACGAAATAAAAAAGGGCCGGGGTTACCCGTGCCCTTTTTTTATTTGTATAAGGTACAGAATATAATGGGCCATAAACGGCTTATTCAATACTAATTGCTTGCGAGTTTGAATATTCTTTAGTAGAATTTATATAATTTGACCGCCTTTCTCCCCTCTCCTCTAATATCTAACAGCTTAACTGACTATTGACCCCTCTACCCGATAAACTCCCCGCTGACCGTCAATGCCTGCCCCGAAATAAAGCCAGTGTTTTTGTCCACAAAATAGCACACGGCACGCGCTACGTCCAAGGGCTGCCCTAAGCGCCCCGCCATGGTCGCGCCCACAATGCTGTCCAAAACGCTTTGGTCAAAAACCCGCAGCATATCCGTGTCCACAGCGCCGGGAGCAACCGCGTTAACCGTCACGCCGCTGGGCAGTACCTCTTTACTTAACGCCTTGGTAAGCCCTATCAGCGCGGCCTTGCTGGCACTGTACACGCTTTCCATCGCCCCGCCGACTATGCCCCAAAGCGACGAAATATTGACAATCCGTCCAAAGCGCCTCGACAACATATCGGGCAGGAATTTTTTCGTGACCAAAAGCGCACCTTTAATGTTCGTGCCCAAAACCGCCTCGATTTCGTCCTCGTCACAGTCAATCAAAAGTTTACAGGACGATATACCCGCGTTATTTACCAGCGTATCTACAAACCCGAACGCCGCCTTCGCCTCTTTGTACAAATTATCGACCTGCTTTGCGTCTCTGATGTCGGCTTGCACGATTATAGCCCTACGTCCCAAATCGCACACAAAAGCGGCGGTTTTTTCCGCCTCCGCTTTATTTATCCGATAATTCACCACGATGTCAAAGCCCTTTTTGGCGAGCTCCACCGCGACAGCCCTGCCGATTCCCCGCGAGGACCCCGTCACTAACGCCGTCCGTTTTTCCATGTTTATTCGTTCCTTTTTTTAAGAACCTGTATCATAGATTTTAAAAAGAATAAAAAGATGGATTTTTAAGACCTTGGCAGGAAGCATTCGCGGTCTTGCTTCGTAGGAGGATAAAACTGTCAAAAAATTTTGGTCGCAGCAGAGCCACGAGCGAAATTTTTAGAAAAATCTCATTTTTCGATGACAGTTTTAGCCCCGAGGTCCCCACAAAACTTGTTTTGCGGGGTGGGAATAGACGCTTTTTAGACCTTAATAAATTTATGAATACAGGTTCTAACTTAACCTCTAACTGGCCCCGACCCCCGACCCCTAATAATTATCCGGCAAATCGTTCAAGAATAATACCGTCGCCCTTTCCAATTTCAGCGCTGCCAACCGCTCCATCGCCCCGTCTAATGATTTCTCCACAAAACAACAATCGGGATCCATGCCCGCCTCCGCCGCGCCCCGGAACACCTCAGCGTTATTCACACTAATCAAAAAATCCGCCGTTTTCGCGATATTGCCACCCAATTTCAAGTTTTCCCCCGCTTCCTCCGCACCCAATTCCACAAAGCCCGGAGTAATCACCAGCTTCGCACCCGCAAAACAGCCCAAAACCTCTAACGCGTCCTTTGCCCCCTCCGGATTAGAGTTGTACGCGTCGTCAATCACGATATTAGCCCCCGTTTTGATAAGCTGTAGCCTGTGCGGCACAGGTTGAAGTTCGACTGCCGCCGCTTGTATGTCCGTTAAACTCACACCCAATTTATGCGCCAATAACGCGCAGGAAGCAATAAGCGGCGGGACATGGCGAGACAGCAGCGGCGTAGTAATTTCCACCCCTTCGTCGCCGATAACAAGGGTGAATTGCGTGCCCTCCGCGCCCAAAGCTACGTCCTCGAATCTTGCGTCCGTGCCGCCAATCCCGGCATATAAAAACCGCTCTTTTTCTGTTTTGCCTTCGCCCCCAATCTCGTCAAGCAAAGCCAGCACGCCCTCGCAAAGCCGATTATCCCCCGAATTAACCACGACAAATCCCTTCGCCCCCCGCGCCAACTCCAATTTTGTCACCGTCACCGCTTCAATCGTTTTAAAGGTTTCCAAGTGCTGCGACCCGACCGCCGTGATTATCCCGTGGTCTGGGTTTACCAATTTACACAACGTTTTTATGTCGCCCCGCCGCCTCGCCCCCATCTCCGCGACAAAAATCTCGCAGTCCGTCAGACCGCCGCCGTTTACCAATTTGCAAATCCCCATCGGCGTGTTAATGCTGGCTGGAGTGCCGACCACCTTATATTTTTTAGACAAAAACGTGCACAAAATGTTTTTCGCGGTGGTTTTGCCATAGCTCCCCGTAATGCCAATCTTTATCATGCCGGCCGACAGCCGCCGCCTCGCCTTTATAAAGTAATGCCTGTTTATAAGAATTTCGACGGGCAACGCCAAAAAGTGCGTAAACGTGACGCATAGCGGAATCAAAAACGCCATAACGCCAAGCAAAGCGTACCCCAAGGCGTAATCAAAGACAAAATAAACCGCCGTAAAGCACAGCCCGCAGTAAACTACCGCAAGTAAAATAATTTGGCGGATGATGCGCGATGTGAATTTAAGCGGCGTTTTTTGTTTTTGTTTTTTCTGCAAAACGACGAACATGACCCCCAACGCGACGTACAAAATCAGCCCCAAATAGGTAAGGTAAGGCAAGGGCGATCTAGAAAAACTGAAATTGAAAATAATCAGCGACACAAACTGAAAAAACGCCAACGCAAAATAACGAATTGCATAATCGCCCTTGCTTCGCGCCAGCCACTTGAAAAACCCGCCCGCCCGATACGAGGAAAGCTGATACATTTGCAGCATTTTAAGGCTACAAAGCGTGAGTAACGCCGCCGAAGCGCCGGATAGAGTTAATGTTATTATTAGCTTTTCCATTACAGTATTCCCCTAATTAATAGACTTCCCAACAAAACTCAACGTGGTCGGATAACGGCGTTTTTTTGTCGGGACGAAAGTTTTGCAAGAAATCTAATAGTGCACCGTGTACAACGCGCTGAAAACAAAATTCCTCACTATCGCGCAAAATTGCCTGCTATTCTCTAAATACGCAAAGTGACCGCCTTCTAATACCACCAAGCCACAATCCTTAACCACTCTTTTTATGCGTTTTGCCATATAAAGCGGAGTTTCTTTGTCGTTTTTGCCCCAAATAAGTAGCGTGGGGACATTAATTTTTTTTAAATCATTGTCCAAATGACGATTTACCACGCGCACAAAAATCTCTCTCATATCGCCGCTTAGCGCCTTATAATCGGCAGACCCGAAGCCAGACAAGTCACTACCCCTCTTTTTCGCCCTTTTATACCACCCCACTCTGAGCCATTTTCTAAAACTGAATCGCGGCTTTATCCCCGCGCCGTCCACCAAAACTATCGCGCTTACAAGCGGACACACCCCCAATAATATCGCAAGCCGCCCGCCAAAGCTATGCCCCACCACGGTGACATCGCATAGCCCCAATTTTTCGATAATCCCCCGTACGCAGTCGGCATAATCGTCGGTAGTAAAATGTGGCGACGGCGCGGCGCTGTCCCCAAACCCTGGCAAATCAAGGGAAATCACATCGCACCCTGCCGCGGACAGGCTATCAAAAAGCGCGTCAAACAGCTTGTGCGTCCCTCCCCATCCGTGCAACAGGACGACCGTCCGACCGCCAAGGTGCCTTTTATAAAAGATGTCTGTTCCGTTAGCGTTAATGGTCACGTCTATTACTTAAGAGCCCCCTTAAAGAGTGCCTAGTGCTCAGTTAAGGTCAAATTTTAAATTAAAATATATCCTTCACTGTGCATCGAGCACTGAACACTTAGCACTAAAAACTAACTCCATTATCATCGCATCGTTTTCCCCGTAATACTTCTCTCTAACACTGATTTGCACAAACCCAAACCTTTTATAAAGCCTCAAAGCGGGCAAATTTGTGCTTTCAACCTCCAATAATATGCGCTTCGCACCCATATTAGTGCTTTCGTCGATGGCGGTGTTAAATAGCGCACCGCCTATCCCCCGCTCCCTGTATTCCTTGTCAACCACGATATTTATAAGTTCCGCGTCCTCAAAAACCACGTTCACGGCAACGTAACCCGCCAAACTTTCGCCAACTTCCGCGACGAAAACCATGCCGTTTTCAAAAAGCTCATTCATAATCTTGCGGGAGTACCGCCTTAAGCTGTTTGCCTGTTCCAAAGCGTAAACGTCGTCCAAATCGCTTAATTCGCCGCGTCTGATAGCAAAATCCGCCATACTTTGTTCCGTCCCATTCGTTTCTTTCGGACGACCGATGGTCGCACCTGCGGTTTCATAAACCCAAGCCACACCTGACCCCTAATGCCTAATCCCTGATCCCTACACTTCTCCCGCCTCCCTCTCCGGCTGACTGCGGCGAAGGTACAGCGGCATCATGTCATTATAGCTGATAAAATTATTACGGGCGATTTCTCTTTCGACCACCGACGCAAGCGCGTCCTTGCCGTTTCGCGCCGCCCGTATTATGTTTAGCCCATGCTCTGCCCCACCCGACACGTCGTAAGAAAAAAAGAAGTCGATGACGATGTTTTTGTGCGAGTGTTTTAACATATCCTCCATTTTGACGGCAAATGGCAAGCGATTCTCTCCGTCGAAATTTTTGATATATGCCACTCCCCCGCCCCCGTCCACCGCCGCAGTGAAAGGCTCATCCCTAAAAGCGGCGATACTATTATATGCCAAAATGTCGAAATATGTGAGGCTAACCACGGGCTTAGAAAGCGCGTAAGCAAGGGCTCGTACCGTAGAAACCCCTATCCGAATCCCTGTAAACGACCCCGGCCCCAAAACGCAGGCAAACACGATAACGTCTTTCAGCGTCATTCCCGCCCCATTTAATAAATCGCGCACGGCAGGCAAAAGCATCGCCCCCGCCGCGTTCTTTTTCTCAAACGCAAAATAATGCCCGCCTTTCAGCAGTATTTCCGCGCCAACAGCCGTATTGATTGCTAGGTAATTCATGGAAAGCCTCCGCGTTGGATAATGCTCAATGCGCAATGTGCAATGCTCAATGAAAGATAAAATTTAAGAAATGTACCTTGAACGTAAAGCATTGATACGCTCAAAAAAACAACCACCATTGAGCATTGCGCATTGAGCATTTAGTATTCTATCCTTATCTTCCGTTTATCTTTGTCGATAACCTCAATCCAGACCTCGATTACCCGCCCCGCCGCCGCAAAATCAAGGTTTTCCGGCCATTCTATCGCCGTCACGGTGTTTTGTTCGCCGGCATAGTCGGTGATTTCAAATGCCTCCCCCGACAGGCGGTAGGCGTCGCAGTGACAAAACCTTAATCGTCCGCCCTCGTATACGTTCATAATGGTAAAGGTGGGGCTGGTCACCTCCTGTTTTACTCCTAATCCCGCCCCCAAGCCCTTGCAAAACACGGTTTTTCCCGCCCCAAGCACCCCTTTAAGCAAAACTACCTCGCCGCCCATTAGCCCCTTGGCAAGTTTTTTTGCGATATTAAAGGTTTGCCGCGCCGTGGTCGATAAAAACTCCATACGTTAATTATAGCATTATTCCTTTTTTTTTACAAGCGATTTGCAATGCACAATGCACAACGCCTCAAAGCAACAATCAAGGTCAGCTTTATTTATTGCAAACAAAAACCCTCTCCATTTTTGGAGAGGGTTTCCGATAATCAAAAATAATGCGTTCCATCACTATCCTCTGGTCCCTGATCCTATTCCTTACTGTCCCGGCGCCCGCTTTTTTCTATCTTGAAACCTAAAGGCAAGCTTTGTCGGCTTGTATAAAAAGAAGGTCGCCAAAACTACCAAAATACACCGTAGCGTGTTGAACGGCACGGTTGCAAGCGTCAAAAAGTAGTTATAAAAATTCGCCTGCGTTACGTTTGGATAAAGACTGCGAACCATGCCTAAAACGGCCTGCCAGCTGTAAAGGGCGGCGAAAAACGGAATCAAAATATAGCGGTTCACCACTACAGAAACGGCGACGCAACACACTGCGCCTACGATAAGCGCGATTAAAGCTCCCTTTTTTGTCCTGAGGCGCCTATAAATCAGAGACGAACTCAGCATAAACGCCATTCCCAACATCAAGTCGCCTAATTCTCCCACACCGCCGGTACCGGTAAAAGGCATTTTTATAAGCGCCCTAATAACCAATACGACCGCCCCCGCCTGCGGTCCCATCATAAAGCCCGCCAAAAGCACCGGCACGTCCGAAATCTGAATATCTAAAAATTGGGGGAACATAAAAGGCAAAGGAAACTTGACAAACAAATAAAGCACGACCGACAGCGCAGAAAAAATCGCGAGCTTGGTGACGGCATTTGTGGTGAAAAACGGGTCGTGTTTCTTCCTTGCGTATGTAATAACCAAAAATAATGTGGTTATTAAAAATCCCATACTTAGGGCAAAATACATGGTGATCTTGATAGCGGCGGGCAACACGGTTTTATTGCTGGCGTTTGGCGCGCGCACCGCCGCGGTATAGGCTATCTCGTACAAAACCGGGCTGAAAACCGCGGTAAATATAAGCAAAAGCACCGTCAAGACGGACAGCCAGGTCAAAACCTTTTTGCGCCTGTCCGGGATATCGCACTTTGCAAAATACCGCTGTGCAATTAATTGGACAACCAGTAGGATTATAGCGGCGATAAGCGCGAGCGCGACGATTAGTATCGCGAAAGCGGTTTTTGACACGGTCATAAGCTCTCTCATTTCGTGCAAATTCATAACAGACTAACTCCTTTTTTGCCATCCATATTAATTAGTATGTAATGGCGATAATAAAAAAATCCCCCGTTATGTTTAGGGGATAAAAACAAAATCGACGTAAAAAACCAAAATTATATGAGTTTGTTTACGCTTATTTCATCCAGACTTCAAAACATGGCCTATCGCTCTATACGCGTAAAACCGTTTTTTACTGTCGGTACGGGAATTTCACCCGATCAAGCCGTCGTTTTGCCCGTCAATCAACAAATTTCGTCAACCAAACCGACAAACCGCCCTGCGTCGCGGACTTTAACCGCCGGTGGGGACTCGCACCCCGCCCCTAAGCTTTATCATTATACCCGCTTTTTTTACGTTTGTCAATCATTTATGGGCACAAAAAACATGTTTTATGTAATAGGGCGGAAACTCGCGGCAAATCCGCCCCGGCAAGGCGCAAGAAATGTTGACATACGGGTGCACAGGTGGTAAGAAAAAACCAATTCTACAAAACGTAGAATTGGTTTTTTCTTAGAGATCGACTCCACAACCTTACACGTTTTTTCGCTTTTACTTCGACCTAAAAAACTATATAATTGAGAATCGCTTGCCGGCATTATCCAAACTGATAAAGCGGCTTTACGAGGACTTTGCCAACGATACCTTGAGCGTGGATAAATAACACGGCTTTCTTAGTTGATTGAGCGCATTGAAACAAGCGGCCTCCAAGAGGAAAGCGGCGGATACACCCAACGGATCAATATAATTCATCGCTTTATATCCGAATCAGCCAAACCCACTGAATAAACGTATTAAATTCGTATATGACGGGTTATCCGTGTTCCTACGCCTACCTGCGGCGAGGTGTTTATTATCTATCTTCACTACATAATGAGCTGAAATCGTGAGACGAAAAAAAATCACGGGTTAAATTCAAACCCAAAAAGGATTTTAGTATTACATACCCGTCAACCTAAACACTGCGGGGACGATAAAAGACGCCGTAATCCCCATCAAAAAATACCGCAGAAAGTCGGTTAACATCAGTATCCGCCCCTCGACCTGCAAGGCGTCAAACAGCATCTTAAGGCCCTCTTTTATCAGCAAAACAGCGGCCGCTCCAGCCAAAACCTTAATTACCTGCTTATACCACGCGCCGCTTTTTACGTTGTACCGCGCGTACAGCTTTTCTAAAAAATACCCCAAACTCATCGCGCCGCTGGCGCCCAACAGCTTGATGATGTCCTCGGGATTTTTGTTTACGCCTATCAGCACCGCCGCCAAAACCGCGGTCAGCGGCAGAACGACGACAAAAAGCCATTCCTCCCTGCCGCGCAAACACTTAAACAACACGGAAAATAATAGCGCGGTAAAAACGCCCAATGCCGCGCCCGCCAACACGTCGGTAAGGTAGTGTTGCCCCAAATACATCCGAGAAAACATCACCAAAACCGCGACCGCCGCGCCGACCGCCGCAATCCGCACAAAAAGCTTTTTACTACTTTTTTCGCGCGCCAAAAGAGAAAACTGCGTCGCCATATTGGCGGCATTTTGGCTGTGGCCGCTGGGAAAGGAGTGCCCCTCCGTTCTTTCCAAAACGGCGGCGACAGGATTTGTCTCCACACTTTCTAACGAAGTTTCGACAACTTCAAAAGGGCGCGGCCGTGCTACGACTACCTTAAAAACCCCCGTCAGTAGCGACCCCACCAAAAAAACGTTGAAAAACTTGTACGCATAACGCTTGCTGAAACACCAATAAATGATTACGGTGACGCCCAAAAAGATATATTCTGACCCGACAAACGAAATAATATAAAAAACCCAGTCCAAAAACGGCGACCTAAGCGCCGCCTGCAAAAGAACAATAAAATCTAAATCCCACTGCGGCATATTATCACTCCACCGTCTCCACATTGTCCCCGTCCGTCCAAAGCCGTTCCAACTGATAGTAATTCCGCGTTTCCTCATAAAAAATGTGCAGAATCACGCTGCCGTAATCCACCGCCGCCCACTTCACATCAATATCGCGACCACAGGGTTCGATTCCCTTTTTGCTTAAAACCTCGTCCACATAATCGGTCAATGCCCTTACCGCAAGTGACGATCTCACCGAGCAAATCACAAAATAATCGGCGATGGGCGTTTGCCTGCCGATGTCGATTATCACTATTTTGTCCGCCTTTTTGTCGCTGAGATACCCCGCGATTTCCTTAGCAAGCGCGCGGCTGTCCTCATAGCTTTGCTTTAAGCTTACCTTTTTTACGTTCATTTTTTCGTCCTTTGTCATCGTTTTTTCAATTTTTGCGCATGCCGCAAATTTGGAATACACAAACCCGTAGAGGCAATCAGTGGCCGCCCGCCCCACACCCGTATATGAGCATTGCAATGGTAAAACACAGTGCGCATTTACTATTACGGGTGACCAGTGGTCGCCCATACGGGTTTGCTGTCACCTAATATTCGCACAACAACACGCCAAATTCCTATTCCCTGCCTACTTATTATAAGCCAAACCGTGGTAAAAAGAAAGCGCGTGAAATGTAATTTCGAAAATTTCTTTATTTGCGCCGCGCAAATACCTTATTACATTAGCGAGCATTTTCGCCATAGCCCCGTCAAGGTCGGTTTTTGCGAGCCTTGCAATCACCTCTGCTTCCTCAAACGCCCGCCCCTCCTCTATATAGTCGGCAACGGCAACGATTTTTTCCAAACGGCCCATATCGGGTCGCCCCGTAGTATGGTAATAAATCGCGTCCAAAACGTCGCTATCTGTGATTCCAAAATACTGTCGCGCAATTTCGCGTCCGATAATCGCGTGACGGCAGTCAATCGGCACCCCTTGTGTGTCAGGCGGCGTCACGTTTGCGCTTTTTAGCGTTTCATCGTTTGCATATTTGCCTATATCGTGTAATATCAGCGCGATAATCGTCTTGTCCACATCCTCGCCGTGAATTTTGGTCAAAGTTATCCCTGCCTTAACCGCGCCGTAGGTGTGGTCTATCCGCTCCTTTCTCATCTTGAAAACGGCAAAACCGTCAGTAAAACACTTGTATTGGTCGTACAATCCGTTTTTGTCAATATAATCGTAAACGCCTTCCGTCACAATGTCCTTTTCGCGGTTAAAGGCGCGGGCAGCTTTAAAAAACGCGGAGGAATAGTCGGGGACGATAATTGGGGCGATCTTTACATTAAACCCGACGGGAGCGGCGGAAATATCGTATCCTTGCCGCGGAATAACGTAAAATGTTACGTTTTGTTTAAGGTACTCCGCATCCTTCCATAAACGCAAAGCGGGCAAGCTTTCGCTACCAATCGCAAAACAAAGATTTGCGCCGCCACTCTCTTGTTCATTATAATATCTTATCGTGTCCGCGCTATAGCTCACCCCTTGTTTGCTTAATTCAAAAGTGGAAATCTCCGCGCTTAGCCCGTTCTCTTGTATTAAAATCCGCAGCATATTCAATCGGTCGGCACTTGATGCGTACTCTTTCCCCTGCTTAAATGGCGAAACAAACGCGGGCATCACCAAAACGCGGTCAAAAACGCCTTGTAAATGCCTTATTATCTCCAAATGCCCCTTGTGCGGCGGGTCAAAGCTGCCACCGAATATGACTGTATTTTTCATCTGTTTACCTTGTTTTTAATGCGCAATGCTCAATGCTCAATTAATGTCATATTTTTTTGAACGTACAATGGCTATTGTTCAAGGCACATTACTTAAAATTATCCTTCATTGAGCATTAAGCATTGAGCATTCTTATCCTACGGGTCAAATTCAAACTCCATGTCCAAAATCCGCACGGCGTCCCCCGCCGTTAAACCCGCTCTTACAAGCGCCTTGATTATCCCGCGCTCCTTTAGCCTTTTTTGAAAGTAATTAAAGCTGTCGTAATCGTCTATGGCGACCCCTCGTGATAATTCGTCGATGAAGCCGCCCGTAACGACAAACGCGTCTCCGTTCCTTTCGATTCTGAAATCGTTTTTGTCGGTCGCCCCGTATACAAACGGCTCGAACTGTAACGGCGCGGCCGGAGGCAGGCTTTCAAGCACTGTCGCCGCCTCTTTAACCAATTCGTCAAGTCCAAGCCCGCTTGTCCCCGAGATGGTGAAAACCTTGCGTCCCTTGATGTGCTTTTTAAACTCTTTCACCGCTTCCGTCGCGCCCTCGCCCAAAACGTCAATCTTATTCAGCGCGATAATCTGCGGCAGTTTCGCCAAATCCTTGCTGTACAGTTTTAATTCCTTATTGATTGTTTGATAGTCCGAAAACGGCTCCCGCCCCTCAAAACCCGAAATATCCACGACGTGAATTAACAACCGCGTACGGTCGATATGCCGCAAAAACTCGTGCCCGAGCCCCGCACCGGACGCCGCGCCCTCGATAAGCCCCGGAATGTCCGCCGCCACAAAGCTCTTGTCAAAAAATCTGACCACGCCCAAATTGGGATATAAAGTGGTGAAATGATAATCCGCAATCTTGGGCTTTGCCGAGGAAATCACCGATAACAGCGTGGATTTGCCGACATTCGGATAGCCCACCAGTCCCACGTCCGCAATCATTTTTAGTTCCAAAACCACACTTTTTTGGCTCGTTACCTCGCCGCTTTGCGAAAAATGAGGAGCCTGCCGCCGCGATGTCTTGAATCTCGCGTTGCCTTTTCCGCCCGCCCCGCCTATCAGAACCGTGACCTCCTGCCCTTCGAAAAAAAGGTCGGCGATAATCTGCCCCGTTTCCTCGTCCTTGACAAGCGTCCCCGCCGGCACTTTTATCGTCAGGTCGTTCCCGCGTTTCCCGTGACAATGCTTGGGCGAACCCTTTTCACCGTCGCCCGCCCTGAATTTTTGCAAATAGTTAAAGTCGGACAAAGTGTTTTTGCTCTTATCCGCTTTGATAATCAGGTCTCCGCCCGCCCCTCCGTCGCCGCCGTCGGGTCCGCCGTCGGGAACGTATTTTTCGGTGTAGAACGAGGTGCAACCGTTCCCGCCATCGCCCGCCTTTATTAAGATTTTGATTTTGTCTATAAACATTCGTTTTTAATGCGCAATGCGCAATGTTCAATGCTCAATTATTGTTGCGTTTTTTTGAGCGCACAATGTTTAACGCTCAAAGCAAATTACTTATATTTATCCTTCATTGAGCATTGCGCATTGTGCATTGAGCATTCTTCCCCTGCTATTATTCCCTTTTCCACCAGCAATACTCTCTCACCGCACACCCGCCGCACTGCGGTTTTTGCGATTTACAACAATACCTGCCGTGGAAGATAAGCGCGTGATGGACTTTGTTTGCCGCGTAGCCCGCGAAAAGCCGCGTCAAATCTTTTTCCACCGCATCGGGAGTCTTGCCTTGTGAAAAGCCGAGCCGTTTGCTGACGCGAAAAACGTGGGTGTCAACCGCGATTGCGTCCTTGTCAAACGCCACGCTTAAAATTACGTTGGCGGTCTTTCGTCCCACTCCCGCAAGTGACGTCAGTTCCTCCAAGGTTGAGGGGATTTCGCCGCCAAATCGCTCGATTATATCCCGCGCCGTCGCCTTGATATTTTTCGCCTTGTTTTTATAAAATCCACAGCTATAAATTAGTTTTTCAAGCGTATCGGTCGGCATAGCGTCAAAATCGGCGGGGGTAGAAGCAATCTTATACAGCGTTTCCGTGACGATATTCACCCTTTTGTCCGTGCATTGCGCAGACAAAATCACCGACACCAAAAGCTGAAAAGGTGTCTCAAAGTCCAGTTCGCACCCCGCGCCCGGGTAAGCGGCGACAAGCGCGCTCATAATTTTGAACGCCCTGCCGCTATCCGTGATATCCCTGTCCTTTATTTTTTCGTCGTTACGCATTTGCGTCTCCGACAGGCGTATCCGTCGGAGTTGTGGCGGGTGCGGTAGGCGCAGGCTCGCTCTTTACGTTACCGTGCTTGACGGGTAGCATAGTCAAAAATGCCAAAACGGAGAACACCAAAGCGTAAGGCATAAGCGCCCTCAGTCCCGTCGCGCTTATTATCGCGCCCGATATTATGGGGGTCAGCACCTGCGCGCCCATGGCAAACGCATAATAAAATCCCGTAAAAACGCCGTTTGTGCGCTCGTTCGCCATTTCCACGCTCATAACAAACGAATGGACGTTTATGGTCGCCCAGCCCGCTCCCACAAGCGCGAACACCGCGTACATCGCAAACTTTAAAACCGTTTGCGAGGGCGCGGCAAATTGCAAAACCGTACCCAACGCAAACGCGCCTATCATCAAAATTACCCCAAAAAGGACGGTTTTTTTGCGCCCGAACTTTTTACCTATTGCGACGGCGGGTACAAACATGGCAAAGGCAATCACGTTGCCTATCAGCATAGGAATTTCGAAGCCGCTGTCGGCTATTTCTTTAAACCAAAAGCTGGAAAACCAAGTACCCATGGCGTTATAGGCAAAATACCAAAGCGCCACCGACAAAAGAATAAACAACAGGCTGAATTTTTGGCTTTTCGCAAGCGACGCAAGCACTTCCTTCAGCTTTACGCGCTCTTTGGGAGGCTCTATTTCCTCAAGGTCTAACCCTAATTCCTTAATCTTATCGTTTTTTTCCTTTACGAATTTGTTTTCCTTGACAAAAAACACAAATATCAGCGCGACGATAACAAGCGCCGCGCACACCGCGCCTATAATGACCCAGTTGCCGCTGCCCTCCGCAAGCTTATACGTGGGCAAGCCGAATTGGTTGGTACGGGCAACGTCTTCCTCACTTTTCTTAAAAATCATGGAAAGCACAAGCGCAAGCGCCATACCAACCGCGCCCAAAATATTGATGATGGCGTTGGCGCCGCTCCGTACGCGCTTTGGGGTGATGTCGGGCATAAGCGACACTGCGGGGGTACGGTATAAATTCATAAACAAGACCAAAAGCACCGTCATGCAAATCATAAGCCCTATCTTTTGGTTTATATGCGCGATGTTTACCACGATAAATATCGCGGCAGCGGCAATAGAACCCACCACAATAAACGGCACCCTGCGCCCGAATTTATTCCGCAGCTTCCCGGGGAAGTTATCCGACCAAAGACCGATAATAGGCAGCATCAGCAGCGCGAGGATATTATCCAGCGCCATAATAAAGCCTATCATGGTTTCGTCAATATTGAAATCCAACAAAAACAGCGGCATATACGTGTCGTATACCTGCCAAAACATCTGTATCGCCAAAAATGCCATGCCTATAAGGGTGATACGCTTGATATCCAACTTCGGCGCTTTGGGCTTGTCCACGGTAATTGTCGTCGCCGACACTTCCGTTGTTGTCGTCCCTTCTTCAAGGTTCATAAAATATCTCCCGTCGCCGACTTTTTCAGAAAAAAGCGGCATAAAATTTGATACGGAGATTATAACATATTGTTTGTATGTAAGTAAACAGTTTTAATGGGAGTTTGGAGAATGGAGTGTGGAGTGTGGAGTGTGGAATTAAGGTTTGGTTTTAATGTCATCCTTAATTTGCAATGTCATTCTGAGCGCAGCGAAGAATCTATTCCGCTTTTTATACAGGCACGATTCTTCGCTGCGCTCAGAATGACATTTTCGTTTTTTTTACTAACCACCAAACCTTCATTCCACACTCCACATTCCAAACTCCCCCTAAACCCTCGTATACCTCACCACATTATTGCTGCTTTCCGCCATATAAACGCCGTGAAAGCTGCCGTACCCGCCCGAAATTACACGCTTGCCCGCGCTCAAGTCAAAAACCTTGACAGACAACCCGCAGCCTATCCCTATTCCCTTGGGCGTGTTGATAAGCGAGGCGACTATTCTTTCCCTGTTAAGCGCCTCGAAAAACCTCATTGCCCCCGTCCTTGACCTGAACGCGAAAATATAGTACATCCCTTCTCTCCTTCGTAAAATCTACCCAAAACAGTGGTCAGGTATAATGTATCAGGCAAAGGTTGGCGTTATTTTTATTTTAGTTTGACCTTACCTGTTACCCTATGCCCAATACCTAATCCCCGATACCTTGTACCTGACTCCCAATCTCTTGGTACTCTTGCCTCCTCCCTGCGCGTATAATAAAGCAGTATCTTTTGGCGTTAGGCATCAGTACATTATATTTATATTTTATATGGTCGGACACAAAAATGATTTATTTAGATAATTCCGCGTCGTCCTTTTTTAAGCCCCCCGCGGTGATAAAGGCGATGGCAAATACCCTTAAATTCCTACCCTTTAACCCTTCAAGGGCGGGGCACAGCGGCGCGCTTAAGGCTGGGCTACTTTTGTACCGCACGCGCACAAACCTTGCGGATTATTTCGGAGGTAGCGCAGAAAGAGTAATTTTTACAGGCGGTTGCACGGAGGCGCTAAACCTTGCGATTTTGGGCGGCATAAAGGCGGGCGGACACGTGATAACCACTCCTTTCGAGCACAACAGCGTGTTGCGCCCCTTGTATCATTTGGGCAAAACGGCGAATGTGCGGGTTACCTTGGTGACAAACCCGTCCTCCGCCGCCTCCGCAATCCGCCCCGAAACATCAATGATAATTATCAACCACGTCAGCAATGTGACCGGCCAAACCGCCGACCTTATGGGCTTTGCGAGTGTGGCGGAAGAAAAAAATATTCCGCTCTTGGTGGACGCCGCCCAAAGCGCGGGACATATCGAAATCAACATGAAAGGCTTGGGGATGTCAATGTTAGCGATTGCGCCACACAAGGGTTTGCACGCCGCGCAGGGGGTGGGCGCGCTTTTGGTTGACGAAAAAATTACATTACGCCCTTTAAAATTTGGCGGGACGGGCACGGCTTCCTCATCACCCATACAGCCCGACGAATTCCCCGAAGGCTTTGAATCAGGCACCCTTCCCTTGCCCGCCATCGCCGCCCTTAACGCAGGCCTTAATTATACCAGGGAAATTTTTGACGCAAACAACAAAAAGATTTTGGGATTATGTGCCCGCCTTATAGAACGCTTGGGCGAAATCAGGGGCGTAACGCTCTACAGCAAGCCCAACGTGTGCGGCATAGTCGCTTTCAACATCTACGGTTACGCTTCGCAGGAGGCGGGCGACGTCTTGAGTCAGCAGTATGACGTCGCGGTAAGGTGCGGTATGCACTGCGCCCCACTACTCCACGACTTTTACGGAAGCAAGGAGGGCATGATTCGGGCGAGTGTCGGTTGCGACAATACCCTTTCCGAAATCGACTTTTTTGTGGGCGCAATACGCGAAATGGCAGGAATAACGCAATAGCGCATATCAGACTTAATTTCCCAACCTAGCGCAGTCAAGCTTAAGGAGCATATTTTTGTCGGTATAAGGACTTGCGTGGTGCGTATGCAATTTTTGCCTCTACAGGATTTGCTTAACGCAAAGCGGGCAAACCGCAAGCAGCCCCACGGTTCGGCCGCGCTGCGTACGCACCACGCAAGGTTTTATTGCGCCTGACAGACTCCCTTAAACACGCTGCGGAAGCTTGCAAAGTAAGTCTAATGTTTACCCAAAACCGCAATTCATAAACAGCGGCATATTTAAATCAAAAGTATACTTAAGGTACATATTTTTGCATAAAACGACGGCTTTTAGTCAAATAAAACTACAAAAATTTCAAACTTGCGGATAATTAGTATCAACGGCATAAAATCATTTGACAAGCGGCTCTCTCTTAGGATATAATTTGTCGCGTTGAGTTTTCGTGCGGGCGTAGTTCAATGGTAGAACTCCAGCCTTCCAAGCTGGTCGCGTGGGTCCGATTCCCATCGCCCGCTCCAATGCGCCAGTAGCTCAGCCGGATAGAGCATCGCCCTTCTAAGGCGAGGGTCAGGGGTTCGAATCCCTTCTGGCGCGCCAGCCACTCAAAGGTATGTCCCCCTTCTTGCTCCGCTATCGGCTCGCCGACGCCACAAAAAGAACATACAACGGCCCGTTAAACGCGGTGGGTATAGCTCAGTTGGTTAGAGCGCCAGGTTGTGGCCCTGGAGGTCGAGAGTTCGAATCTCTTTACTCACCCCATAAACGGAATCGTTGATTAAGTCCGCCGTCGAAAACTTCATTTTTGACTACGCGCAAGTTTCGGTGTCCTTCCGGTTGGACTAAATCATCGTTTCCTTACAGGGGAATAGTGAAAAGGTTATCACATGAGATTTTGATTCTTATGTTCTAGGTTCGAATCCTAGTTCCCCTGCCAAAACCCTTTTATATTACCGCAAAAACCCTATAAAAGGCTTTCTTAGGGGTGTCGCCAAGCGGTAAGGCACCAGACTCTGACTCTGGCATTCGTGGGTTCAAATCCTACCACCCCTGCCACCATGGTCCATTAGCTCAGTTGGCAGAGCACTTGACTTTTAATCAAGTTGTCCCGCGTTCGAATCGCGGATGGATCACCAACACCGCATTATACGAACTTTTTCTGCTTCGGGGGCGGTTTTACAGTTACCTTCAAGCTGTGAGGTTTAGTATAACGCCGACAATAAAAAAAACGACGGGGTTGTCCTCTCGTCGTTTTTTTTTATTGTTGTTTGTAATTTTGACCTTGTCGTTCTCGTTGCTTGTGCCGCTCCCATAGGCGGAGTTGCTTGTTTCGGGTCTATAAAAAAATCGACGGGTCAGAGAATCCAAATCTCTATCCACCGCCTTACCTTTTCCTTGCCGTCAACTATTAAGGAGAACGGCGCATCCTTTTTGCGGCAGTCTTTCAATCAAAACCATCCGAGTTCCTGCACGACATCAAAAAAGCGCCTTAACTGACGCTTTCTTGCTAACTGTTAACTTTAAATAAATCATACCATAGGGTGTATTAATGTAAAACCGGCGATATTACCGCTTTCTGTACGGCCTCGTTTGTATCGCGCCTTTATACAAACGGATATTTGTGCTAAAAGACCCCGTATAAAGCGCCGGCTTTACCTGAATATACCCTAATATTTTTTCATATTCGCATAACGCCCGCCCAACTCCATAAGCTCGGCGTGCGTGCCGCGCTCGACAACGCACCCGTCCTTTAAAAACAAAATTCCGTCGGCTTTCTCCACCGTGGACAGCCTATGCGCTATCACTATCACTGTACGCAAGCCCGCGATCGCGTTTATCGCATTTTGGATTTCCTTTTCGGTCTCGTTGTCAACCGCGCTGGTCGCCTCGTCTAAAATCAGAATGGGGGAGTTGCGCAGTATTGCACGCGCTATGGCTATGCGTTGCTTTTGTCCACCGGATAGACGCACACCCCGTTCGCCGATTTTGGTGTCGTACTTGTCGGGCAGACTGTCGATAAATTCATGCACAAAGGCGGTTTTTGCCGCGTTTATAATATCCCCCGGCGATACGTCATCCGCCCGCCCGTAGGCGATATTCTGCGCTATAGTGCCGTTGAACAAAAATACGTCCTGCATTACCATGCTGATTTGATTGCGTAAGGAGGCAAGCGTCATGTCGCGTATGTTAATGCCGTCTATCATTATTTCCCCTGCCGTCGCATCGTAAAAACGCGCCATTAACGACGTAACGGTGGTTTTGCCCGCCCCCGTGGG